>JAKPXO010000423.1 GCA_029567505.1 Acidobacteriota bacterium | reverse complement strand
ACGCCGTTCGCCACGACGACGAGCGAGACGACGACCGTCAGCGAGAGGATGAGCTTCTGGGAGAGCCGCCTCGGTCCGCGCATCGTCCGTCCACCCCGGCCGTCACGCGCCCCGGGATCGGGATCGGACGGGGCCACGGGTCATCGTACACCGCGGGGACGCCGGAACCGCTCCGGCGTCCCCGCGCGGGCCTCGCCCGGCCCCCCGGCCGGATCAGCGGCCCCGGCCGATCTCTTCGAGCGCCTCGGCTGCGGCCTCCAGGAGCGCCTCGGAGCCGACCGGCGCTCCGACCGCGCCCTTCATCCAGAGGTCCGGCGAGATCCGCCCCTGCCTCGCCATCCGCTCCACCTCGGGGCCGACGGCGCCGGCCTTCTCCACGTGGCGCTCGATCTGGAATGCGATGAGGTGCCCCAGCGGGTAGTCGGGGAGGTAGAGGAACGAGTCGATCATATGGGAGTAGATCGCGAGGATCGTGGAGTCCTTCACGCCGAAGACCGGGGCGTAGAAGCGGTTCCAGACGCTCCTCGCGCTCGCGAGGACGGCCTGGTGCAGCTGGGCGGGCGTCGCCTCGGGGTTCCTGTACATCCAGTGCCAGACGTTCATGTCGACGAGGGCGACGCCGGCGATCTCCGCCGTCCCCCAGTATGTGTTCAGCGTGGCGAGCGCCCGGCCCTTCGCGTCGCCCTTCGGAAGCCCGAGGAGCGGCAGGTCGCGCTCCTGGAAGACGAAGGCGATCGCTTCCGTGAAGGCCGTGTTCGGGACTCCGGCGAGGAGGGTGTGGTCGATGTCGTTCAGCGAGATCGTCTGCTCGACGTTGTGGCCGAGCTCGTGGACGGCGATGTTGTAGCCCTTGTAGTCCATCCCCTCCTTGCCGACGCGCGTCCGAAGGTGCGCCTTGTCCCCGCGGCGAGCCGCTCCCCACGCGTGGCCCGAGCCGCGCGCCGGGTCGACGACGACGTTCGCCGCGATCGCGCGGGCCCGCTCCTCCGGAAAGCCGAGGTCGCGCAGGATCCGGGGGATGTCCTTCTCGAAGGCCTCGGGCGTCGGGTACTTCCTCCGCGTGATCTCGTCGAGCTGCGCCTCGGTGTACGGCCCGCGGTCGCGGAAGCCCGGGTACCAGATGTCGAACGGCTCGAGCGGCCGGCCGAGCCGCTCCTTGACGAGCGCTCCGACCCGGGCGAAAACGGGAGAGAAGAGGACGGATTCGAGCATTGCCCGCACCCGGGCCTCGGGGAGCTGGCGGTCTTCCTGGAAGCGCCGCGCGATGAGAGTCGGGGCGGACGGGGAGTACGGGTCGACGAGACGGGCGGCCCGGAATGTCGCGAGGAGCTTCGCGTATCGGCCGACGGACTCGGGCGAGACGAAGACCGGCAGGTCCTTCGGGACCGGCGGAGCGCCCGGCTCGAGCGAGGTCGTCGCCTTCACCTCGTTCGTGAACGGGTTCCAGTCGATCCAGGGCGAGTCGATCGCGGACGTGGGGATCGTCTGGTTGACGATCCGCTCCATCGCCCTCGCGATCGTCCGCTGCTTCGCCAGGCCGTCCTTCTCGTCGCCATAGCAGGCCTTGATCTCGTCGCGCAGGTTCCAGTGAGAGAGGAGGCGTTTGCCCGGAGGGAAGAGGCGGCGGCCCTTCTCGTCGAGGAGGTGATGGACCCGAAGGTTGTACTCGGAGATGTACCGCGAGGCGTCGGCCGAAGCGGTCGCGACGGCCTGGTTCACCTCGGCCGGAACGCGCTTGCCGAACCCCTCCGCGAGGCGAGTCTCGGCCCACTCCCTCCGGCTCCACGACGGCCCCTTCTCGAGCCGCTCCGGAAGCGTCGTCAGCGGGAAGTTCAGGAGGACCGCGAACGCGAGGCGGTTCTCGAAGAGGTCGTCGGCGACGTGGGCCGAGGGATCCCATCCCGCCATCACGTCGTCGAACGGGAGGATCTCGCCCCGGTCGAGGTCCGAGTGCTCGCGGAGGTCGCGGACGATCTCGAGCATGTGCCCGCCGACCGACTCGAGGACCCGCTCCATCCGGGAGAAGAGGGCATCGAGCCGCGCCGGATCGGAGAGGAAGTGCGTCCGCGCCACCTCGGCGAAGGCGGCGTCGTCGCCGTCGGAGACGCGCCAGAGGGCGGCGGCCTGGGCGAGCCCGCGCGTGATACGGGGCCGCGCGGCCTCGCCGTGCCGCTCGACGAGCTCCGCTTCGAGGGACTTCAGCGCGTCTGGGGAGACGGAAGGGACGGCGGTGGCGCTCACGGACCCGCCGAGCGAGAACGAGGCCGCGAGGACGGCCGCGGCGAGGACGATACGCATCGGGAGACCTCCAACCGGGAGAGTCTAGCCTTCCAAACGGGACACGAGCCGCTTCGGCTCAGCGTGCGAGGAGGACGCCGATCCCGAGAGGCCCGCCGAAGCTGGGCGGCTCCGCGACGCCCCAGCGCGCGGCCCGATCCAGGAGCTTGCGCGCGGACGCTCCGTCGCCGAGCCCGTCCGGGAACGGAGGCCAGAGCGTCGCGAGCGAGGTCCAGGCGCTCGGGGCGCCGCGTCCGACCGCCGGGGTCGCGAGGAGGAGCGCGTCTCCCCGCGCGAGCGTCACCGCGGGCACCGCCTCCGCGCGGGCGAGCCCGCCGGCGCCGAGCGTCCCCGGCGCGAGGAACGCTGGCTCGGGCGACCGCGCGAACGGGACCGGTGAGGGCGCCCCCCCTCTGCGGGCCTGGACCGTGCCCGGTCCGAGGCGGACGACCTTCGCCTCGACGCGGCCGCCCGAGACGGTCGCGATGGCGCCGACGAGGCCGCAGGCGAGGGCGGGCGGGACGCGTCGGAGCGCCGGATCGGGGGCGCGCGTGTGGGCGAGGACCCGCCGCGCGCCGTCGGACGCCATCGTGCCTCGCACCCGGGTCAGGGCGTCGGAGGAGTCACCGGCCGTCATCAGGGCGGCGAGGAGCATCTCGAGGTGTCCTTGCGCCGTGCGCACCGCCGCGAGAGGGTCGGAGGGGCCGGCGGCCGCGGCGCGACAGAAGGTGCGGGCCGCGACGACCGCCGCAAGCCGGCTCCCGAGCGACGACTCCGCGCCGGTCGCCACCGCGAGCGCGATCCCGCCGGGGAAGGCGACGGCGAACGACGCGGCGAGCCCCGGCCCCTCGGCCCGCGGACCCGCAGCCGACGCGAACCAGGCCGAGGCGCCCGCGACGTCGACCCGCTCGCCCGCCTCGTCGATCCGCAGGTCGTAGGCGGAGAGGTCGGGCCCCGGGTCCTCCCGCGGCGCCGCAGGCGGGGCCGGCCGGGGCGCCGGAGGCGCGGCCTCGGGGGGCCGGCCGGCGGGAGCGGCATCAGGCGGGGCCGGCCGGGCACTCCCCTTCGCCGCCGCGCGCGGGGCGTGCCGCAGAGAGACCACCGTCGGCGGCGCCGCGCGGCGCGCCTCCTCCGCGGCGAGCTTCGTCACCCAGTCGACGAGCCGGAGCAGCTCGACGACGCGCGCGTGGAGGCCGAACGCGGCGAACGAGGACAGCTCCTGGAGGCTTCTCTCCGTCACCGCGTTTCGCTCGTCCTCGAGCTGCGCGGCGAGCCGCTGCGGCAGCGTCCGTCGAAGGCCCGGGCCGAGAGCCTCGAACGCGATCCCGGGCTCGGGGTCCGGGACCGCCTCGGCCCGGAGCGCGAAGAGTCCCTCGAGGAGGTGCCTCGCGAAGAGGAGCCGCTCCCGCAGCTCCTCGATCTCCTCCGACCCGGCGGGGCTCCGGCGCGAGAGGCTGAGCGCCCCGACGCGCTCGGAGACCTCCCCCAGAATCTCGAGGAGCTCCGGCAGGTCGGCCGCGTCACGTCTCTCGTCGTCCCTCACGTCTCCCCCGTCCGGATGGTATGGGGAGCCGGCGGCCGAGTCCACGACGCCGGGCTATCCTCGCCCGCGCGAGGCGACCGCATGAGCCGAGGCCCGTCCCTTCCGGATTCGCTCGACCGCTGGGAGCGCGCGCCCTCCCCGGAGCGCGCCGCGGAGCTCCTCGAGGCCGCTCGGGCCGCGCTCTCCGAAGGGAGTGCGCCCCCGGCCCTCTGGCACCGCTGGCTCGACGCGACACGGCGGAGCGAGCACCTCCTCGCCCTCGGCGACCGTGAGACTCGCGGCGCCTGGGCCGAGGTGGCGATCGGGGCCGTCCACGCCTCCGGCTACGACCTCGCGCGGCTGCTCGCGCAGCGCGTCGCGGCGCACCCGGAACGGGCTTTCCTCGTCGACGGACCGGCGCCGGGAGCGCCGCGCTGGAGCTACGCGCACGTGGCGCGCCGCGCCGACGCGATCGCCGCCGCCCTGCTCGCGCTGGAGGCCGAGCCGCGTGTCGCGATCGTCGCCGAGAACGGCGTCGACTCGGCGTGCCTCGACCTCTGCTGCCTGCTCCACGGCCTCCTCGTCGCACCCCTCTCGCCGCACCTGACGGCCGGAGAGCTGGTCGCCGCGTTCGACGCGCTCGGCGTGAACCTCGCGGTCGTCGCCTCCGAGAAGAGCCTCCGGAGGGTCCGCGAGGCGGCGCTCCGGACCGCTCGCCCGTTCCGCGTCGTCCTCCTCGACGAGGCGGCCGAGCTCGCCTCCGAGGGGGACGTCGTCCTCGGCGAGGCGCTCGCGGCGCAGGCCGAGGCCTCCGCCCCGGCGCTCCTCGCGCGCGCCCCGCGGCGCGAGCTCCACGAGACGTGCACCGTCCTCTTCACCTCCGGGTCGACCGGCGGCCAGAAGGGGGTCGCGTTCTCGATGGCGAACCTCGTGACGAAGCGCTTCGCGCGGGCCGCCGCGCTCCCCTTCGTCGGCGAGGAGGAGACCCTCCTCTGCTTCCTCCCGCTCTACCACACGTTCGGGCGCTACCTCGAGCTGCTCGGGATGCTCTTCTGGGGCGGGACCTACGTCTTCGCGGGGAACCCCTCGCTCGACGGCCTCGCCGCCGGCCTGCGCGCCGTCGAGCCGACCGGGCTGATCTCGATCCCGATTCGCTGGGCGCAGCTCGAGAGCCGAGCGCGCGAGGCGGCGGGAGAGGCGCCCTCCCCCGAGGCCGCGCGCGCCGCGCTCCGCTCCGTCGTCGGAGGGCGCCTTCGCTGGGGCCTCTCGGCCGCCGGCTACCTGGCTCCGCAGGTCTTCCGCTTCTTCCAGGCGCACGGCGTCGAGCTCTGCTCCGGGTTCGGGATGACCGAGGCGACGGGCGGGATCACGATGACGCCTCCGGGCGCGTACGAGGAGGGGAGCGTCGGCCTGCCGCTCCCCGGCGTCCGCGTCCGCCTCGCCGAGCACGACGAGCTCCAGATCGCCGGCGCCTACGTCGCCCGCTACCTCGACGAGCCGGAGACGGCGCCGGGCGAGGAGCGATGGCTCCCGACGGGAGACGTCTTCCGCGTCCGCCCGAGCGGGCACCTCGAGATCGTCGACCGCGTCAAGGACATCTACAAGAACTCCCGCGGGCGAACGGTCGCCCCGCGGCGCGTGGAGTCGCGCTTCGAGGGGGTCCCCGGCGTCCGCCGCGTCTTCCTCGCGGGGGACGGGCGGGACGACAACGTCCTGCTCGTCGTCCCCGACGCGGAGGACCCTGTCCTCGCGGGCGACCCGCACGGGGAGACGGCCCGCGATTACCTGCGGCGGATCGTCGCCGCCGCGAACGCCGACCTCGCGCCGTACGAGAGGGTCGTCGACTTCGCCGTCGTCCCGCGCGACTTCTCGCTCGAGGAGGGGGAGCTGACGCCGAAGGGCTCGTACCGGAGGAAGGCGATCGAGAAGGCGTTCGCGCCGGTGATCGAGGGGCTCTACCGGAACCGCGTCGTGCGGCTCACCGGCGACGGCGTCGAGGTCCGCGTCCCGCGCTGGCTCCTCCGCGACCTCGGCCTTCTCGAAGGAGACCTCGCCGTCGAAGGGGGGCGACTCGTCGACCTCCGGCACGGCCGCTCCGCCGCCCTCGCCGCCCGCGGCGAGGGCGAGGAGGTCCGGGTCGGGAGCCTCGCCTACCGCTGCGCCGGGCAGGCGGTCGACCTCGGCCTCCTCGCCCGCCAGCCGCTCCTCTGGCTCGGGAACCCCGAGCTGGCCGCCCTCCTCCCCGTGAAGGACGGCTGGGACACGCCGCTCACCGGCAGCTGCCCGGAGGTCCTCCTCCCGTCGCGGGAGGAGGTGCCCGAAGGGGCCGACGCCCCGCTGCCGGCCCCGCTCCCCTCGCCCCAGCTCACGGCGCTCCACAAGCTCTCGGTCGCGCTCCTCTTCGGCCCGCCCGAGGGGTCCCTCGCGGCGGTCGCACGCGCCGAGGCGCTCCTCCGCCAGGGAGACCGCCGGACGGCCGAGCTCCTCCGCCGCCGCCTCCAGGCGCTCGCGCGGCACCCCGACGTCCGGGTCCGCTGCGAGGCGTACCGGGTCCTCCTCCTCGACGACCCGCTCGTCGACCCCGGCACGATCCTCCCCGCGTTTCTCCGCTCGGGCCTCCCGTTCCTCTCGGAGGAGAGCGTCGCGGCGATCGCGCGGGCCGACCTCGGCGAGGAGCGGCTCACCGCGCTCCGGCGGCGCCTCCACTCCTACCGCGAGGCGATGACGGGGCCGCTGCCGGAGACGACCCGCTCGACGCTGGGCGACGTCCTCGAGCTCCTGGGCGACTTCGCGCGGCATCACCCGGAGGACCACGCGGCCGTCCGCGCCGAGCTCGCCTCCTGGGCGATCCAGGAACGCGACCCCGAGCTCGCGCGCCGGGCCGACGCGCTCTTCGACGCGCTCGGCGTCTGGCACGAGGAGACGGCCGCCGCCGCGGCGCTCCTCCCGCCCGTCTCCGAGGGACGGAAGAAGCTCTCCTTCCGCGACGGCATGCCGGAGGAGGAGGTCCGCACGCTGGAGGGGCTCCTCCTCGGGACCTCGTTCCTCCGTGAGTCGATCGAGCTCGCCTTCGAGACCGACCCGCCCGAGCTCGCCGACATCCCCGACGAGGGGATCTGGGTGACGCCGGTCCAGGCGCTCCAGCGCCACCGCCTCTATCGGCTCTCGGTGAGGACCGCCTCCGGGAATCACCACGACCTCCTCCTGACGGTCCGGGGAGACCTCGACTCGGCCGCGGTCCGCGCGACGACGCTCCGGATGATCGCGCTCGCCGGCCACCCGTGGGGCCCGCCGGTCGTGCCGCGCGTCGGCTCCTGCCGCCCCGACCTCGGCGCCCTCTCGCTCGCCTGGGTCGACGAGCTCACGCTCGCCGAGCGCCTCCGCGACGCCGCCGTGCCGGGGCGCGCCCGTCCCGGCGAAGGGCACTCCGTGAAGAGCCTCGTCGTCCGCGCGCTCGCGGCGTTCTTCACGGCCTGGGACCGCAGCGGCCGGCTCCTCGTCCCCGGCCTCGTCGCCCCCTCGAACGTCGCCGTCCCGGCGGAGGACTACCGCGACGGGGCGCGCCTCCTCTCGATCTCCGGCGCGCGGGCCTACACGGGGCCTCTCGACCTCGTCGCGCCGATGCTCCGCAACGCGTTCCGGGAGCCGGCCGCCCTCTCGCCGCGCCTCGCCGCGGTCCTCTCGCCCGCCTGGATCGTCGACGCCGTCTTCGAGGCGCTCGGAGAGGCGGGAGCCCGGACGTTCCTCACCGAGCTGAGGGAGGCGGCCGGCGCCCCGTCCTCCGAGGCGTGGGAGCGGCTCCGGACCGCGGTCGACGCCGCGCTCGCGGCCCCCCCCGGAGACCGGACGCCGCTCGCCCTCGAGACCGCCGTCGCCCGCTACGAGGCGTGGGAGGGCGAGCGCCCCGGCGTCTCGCTCGCCGAGCGGGAGCGGACCGCCGAGTCGCTCCTCCGGCTCTATCGCGTCGACGCGCTCGGCGAGGAGGCGCGCTACCGACTCTTCCGCGCGACGGTTTTCGCCCGCAGCGCGCCGCCGGTCCTCCGGGCGTTCGACGCGCTCCTCGCCGCCCTTCGCGCGCGCCCCGGCTCGCGCCCGACGCATCTCGTCGAGCTGCAGGGCCTCCACGCGACGCTCTCGACGGACGCCGAGAGGCACGCGTTCACGCGGCTCGTCTTCCCCGCCGCGCGCTCCACCCGCCCCGTGGAGGTGAGCGTCGTCGGAGACGCCGTCAAGCACGTCGTCGTCGCGACGGAGCTCGTCGACCGGCTGGACGGCGCGTGGCTCGTCCGCGAGCCGGTCGACGCGGCCGAGGTGGGCCGGCTCTACCGCCTCTTCGTGAGGGCCGGCCTCCCCCGCGCGTTCTCTCCGGACCGCCGCTACCTGGTCGTCCTCGACGCGTCGGAGCGGATCGTCGGCGGCGTCTCGTGGTCGCAGCTCTCCCCCGACGCGGCGCAGCTTGACGGCCTCGTCGTCGCGCCGAGCGTCCGCGGCCGGGGCCTCTCGAGCGCGCTTCTCGACGACCTTTGCGCGCGCCTCGCCTCGCTCGGGGTCCGCTCCCTCCTCGCCCACTTCGCGTTCCGGAACCTCCCGCTTCCCGGCTTCCGGCTGGACCGCCGTCACGGCGGCCTCGTCCGCGACCTTTCGGCCGGCCTCGAGGTGGAGGCGGGGCTGGCGTAGAGTCCCGCCCGTGAAGCAGCTGCAGGAGCGGCTGGAGCTCCGGACGCCGGGGCGCGGCCTCCACGAGGTGACCGGGGCGGTCGCCGCCGTCGTCGCCCGCTCGGGCGTCGCGACCGGCCTCTGCGTCGTCTTCTGCCCGCACACGTCGGCGAGCCTCCTCCTGCAGGAGAACGCCGACCCGACGGCACGCGCCGACCTCCTCACGTGGCTCGCCCGCCTCGCCCCAGACGGCGACCCGCGCTACGCGCACGACGCGGAAGGGGACGACGACATGGCCGCTCACCTCCGGAGCGCCGTGACCCGCTCGAGCGAGACGATCCCCGTCTCGGGCGGACGCCTCGCTCTCGGGACATGGCAGGGTCTCTTCCTCGCCGAGCACCGGACGACGCCGCACCGCCGGTCGCTCGTCGTCCACGTCTTCGGAGAGTGACGTGAGGGGCGCCCGTTCGGCACGCGCGCTCCCCGCCGCGCTCGCAGCGCTCGCGTTCCTCGCTCTCCCGGCCGCTGACGCTTCCTCCGCCTCGCTCGCGCCAGTTTCCGGTTCGTCCTCGCTCGCTCTCGCCCCCGGCTTCGTCATCGCGGCCTCGTACCGCTCCCCCGCGGACGGCGCCGAGCGCGGCTATGCGATCCGCGTTCCGCGGGGCTGGGACGGGATGAACCTCCTCCCCGCGATCCTCTTCCTGCACGGGAGGGGTGGGACCGTCCGGCAGTTCCAGCGGACTCCCTACTTCGACGCCGCCGACGCCCGCGGGGTCGTCCTCGTCTTCTGGGAGGGGCGGATCGCGCTGGGCGGGGCCGAGGTCCCGTCGACGCACTACGTCGACGGCGCGGACGGCGTCCCCGACGAGACCGACGTCCTCGCCTGCCTCGACGACGTCCTCTCTCGCGCGCCGGTCGACGCCGAGCGCGTCACGCTCGCCGGCTTCTCGCAGGGCGGGCGCGGCGCGCTCGGGATCGGCCTCCTCAATCCCTCCCGTTTCGCGGCCGTCGTCGACGCCGCCGGCCCGACCGACGCGTTCCAGGGCCAGCTCTGGTCGCCGGCCTTCCCCGACTACCTCGCCGCCGCAGGCGGTCCGCCGTCGGCGGGAGGCGAGGTCCTCGCGCGCTGGCACGAGCTCTCGCCGCGCTTCCTCCTCCCGACCGCCCGGAACCTCTTCGTCGCGGTCCTCCACGGCCAGGTCGACGACGTGGTGCCCGACTCCGCGGCGTACTTCCCTTACCGCAACTCCCACCACGTCACCGTCACGCCCGGCTTCTCCGACGCCCGCGGCCGGACGCCGACGCTCGCCGAGCTCCACGACGACGACCCCGCCGGCTACGCCTTCTCGACCGGCTTCCCCGACGACGTCGGGCACGACCAGGTCCGGCTCCTCACCGCGTCCGCGCTCTTCGAGGCCGCGCTCGGGAAGGTGCGCGCCTCACGGCCCGAGCGCGTCGTCGGCATCTCGTTCGGCGCGCGGGAGCGGAGGTTCCACTGGGCGCGCCTCGGGAGGAGGATTCCGCCGGACGGCACACGCCTCCTCGTCGACGCGCGCTCCGACCTCCCGGCCAACCGCGTCGACCTCCGCGTCGAGGGGCCCGCCCGCGTCCGCCTCGACCTTCCGGCCGCCGGCCTCGACGCCGCGCGCGCCCTGTCTGTCCGCGTCGACGCCGTCGGCGCGATCGACCTCGCGCTCGACGGCCCCTTCCCTCCGGCCGTCGCGGCGACGCTCGACGGCCGGCCGGTCGCTGCGGAACGATCCAGCGAGGGCCTCTCCTTTTCTGGCCTCGCGCCCGCGAAGCCCGGCGCCCTTCTCGTCGTCGCGCCCGCTCCGGCCGGGCCGGTCGCAGAGGGGGACCGGCTCGTCCCGGCGCTCGTCCGGACGGAGGGCGCCAACGGCGCCCGCTACGACACCGTCGTCACGCTGGCGAACCTCTCGGACGGGCCCCTGTCGCTCGAGGCGCTCCTCCTGGACGGAGCGTCGGCTCCCGTCCCTCTCCTCCTTCCGGCCGGGACGAGCCGTGCCGTGCCCGCCGGGACGCTCGGCGCCGCGTCGGCCGCGTTCGCCGCTCCGCTCCGGCTGCGCGTCCTCTCCGGCGAGGGCGACGCGCTCGCGGCCTCCGCCCGCGTCTTCAGCGCGTCGGACGACGGCACGTACGGCCTCTCCTTCCCGGTGCTTACGGCCGGAGAGAGCGTCCTTTCGGCCGGCGAGACCGCTCTCCTCTTCGGCCCGCGCGACCCGGCATCCGAGCGGCTGAACGTCTCGCTCTTCGCCCCGTTCGAGGCGTCGACGGCCGAGGTCGCCGTCTTCGACGGGCGGGGCGTCGCCGTCCGGACCCGGCCCGTCGATCTCGCGCCCCTCGCGCGCCTCCAGCTCGACGACCTCCTCCGGGGCGAGGCGCCCGGCGCCCACGTGAGGGTCTCGGTCTTCTCGGGGCGCCTCCAGGTCTACGGCACGGCCGTCTCGAACGGCCCGACGAACGACCCGTGGCGCGTCCCCGCGCTTCCGCTCGCCGCCGCGGCGAAAGCCTGGACCGTCCCCGCCGTCGCGTCGGCCGAAGGACGGAACGGCGCGTACTTCCGGAGCGACCTCTTCGTCTTCGCGCCCGAGGGAGCGGCCCTCGACGCGACGCTCCTCCCACGCGACGGCAGCCCGCACGAGAAGGCCGGCCTCCTCGTGCCGGGCGGCGCGCCGCACGTCGTCGCGGACCTCCTCGCGACCCTCTTCCCGTCGAAGGCCCCCGGCGCCGGGGCGCTCCTCCTCTCCTCGACGTCCCC
This sequence comes from Acidobacteriota bacterium, assembly GCA_029567505.1. Taxonomy (GTDB): domain Bacteria; phylum Acidobacteriota; class Thermoanaerobaculia; order UBA5066; family UBA5066; genus UBA5066. Next base: position 7,345 of record JAKPXO010000423.1, on the reverse strand, counting down.
GCTCCTGCCCCTCGCCGTCACCCGGAGCGAGCCGCCGACCGGCCCCTCCTCGCAGGACCTCCCCTGCGTCCCGGAGGGCGGCGAGGTGGTCCCCGGCCGTCCCGTCGCCTTCGCCGGCGTCGACGAGTCGACCTCGGCCCGCTCGAACCTCGTCCTCGTCGCGCCCGCCACCGCCGCGCGCGTGAGGCTTAGCCTCCTCGCTCCCTCGGGCCCTCTCGGCGAGCACGTCGTCGATCTCCCCGCGGGCCGCGTCGTCCAGCTCGACTCCGTCGCCTCGCGGTTCACCGACGATCCGGTCGAGGGAGGGACGCTTCTGGTCTCCTGCGAGAGCGGCGCCGTCGTCGCGTCGGTCGCCCGGATCGACGCGGCGACGAACGACCCGGCCGGCCTCGCGCCGCTGCCGGTCGTCGTCCGCTGAGGCTCAGGCTCTCTCGAGCTTCGCCTTCTCCGTCGCCTCCAGCAGGAACCCGGCCCGGAGGAGGTAGTACCAGGCGTGGAGGAGGGCGACGGCCACCCCGGCTCGACCGTCGAGGAACCCGCGCTTGAGGACGTACGACCGGAGGAACTCGAGCGGGGGGCGGAGGACGAGGAGAAGGACGCTCCCGCGACCGCCCCGCTCGAAGCGCTCGAGGGCCGAGAGGCGCGCGTAGAGGACGTTCTTCCGGACCGCGTCGGCGAGGTCGCGGTACGGGTGGTGGAGGAGGGGCCGGGAAAGGTCGCGGACCTCTCCGTCGACCTCGATCCACTCGTGGACGTGCCCGCCCGCGGCCCGCAACCCCCGGGAACGCCGGCCGAGACGCAGCTTCCGGTCGGGCCACCAGACTCCGTGCCGGATCGGGCGGGCGCCGAGGTGCGAGAGGCGCGGCATCCGGAAGGCGTCCGCACCTTTCGGGTCGGCGACGGCCTCGCGGATCTCCGCGGCGAGCTCCGCCGTCACGGCCTCGTCCGCGTCCAGGACGAGCACCCAGTCGTTCGCCGCCAGGCCGATGGCTCGGTTCCGCGTGGCGACGTAGCCCTCCCACGGGACCGTCTCGACGCGCGCGCCGGCGGCGCGGGCCAGCTCCTGCGTCCCGTCGGTCGAGCCGGTGTCGGCGACGACCACCTCGTCGGCCCAGGAGACGGAGGCGAGGGAGGGGGCGAGCCGGTCGGCCTCGTCCTTCACGATGAAGACGACGGAGACGGCGGCGCGCATCCCTCGATTATCCTCGACGGCGTGAGGCTCCTCCTCCGCGCGACGAACTGGGTCGGCGACGTCGTCATCTCTCTTCCGGCTCTCCGGGCCCTGCGCGCGCACCACCGCGGCGACCACATCGCCGTCCTCGCCCGGCCGTGGGTGGCCGAGCTCTACCGACTCCTGCCGGAGGTGGACGAGCTCCTCGTCGAGGATCCGAAGGGACGGCACGCCGGCAGCGAGGGACGGCGCCTCCTCTCCGACGAGCTCCGGGAGAAGCGGTTCGACCGGGCGATCCTCCTGCCGCGGAGCTTCACGACGGCCTGGACCGTCTACCGGGCCGGCATTCCCGAGCGCTGGGGTTACCGCGGCGAGCTCCGCTCGCCGCTCCTCACCCACCCCGTTCCGTTCTCTCCGCGCGCCGGGGAGCACGAGTTGCATCGGCACCTCCGCCTCGTGGAGGCAACGGGCGTGCCGGGCCCGGCGATCCCCGACGCGACGCTCGCCGTCCCCGACTCCGTCCGGCGGGGCGCCCGCGCGAAGCTCGCGGAGGCGGGCCTCGACGGCGGCCCGTTCGCCGCGGCCCACGTCGCCTCCTTCGCCCATGAGGCGAAGCGCTGGCCCGAGGAGCGGTTCGCCGCACTCTTCGCGCACCTCCACGAAGAGCGCGGCCTGCCGGTCGTCCTCCTCGGAAGCGCCGCGGAGGCGGCGATGAACGCCCGCGTCGCGGCCCTGGCCGCCCCGGCGCACGTCGTCGACCTCGCGGGGAGGACGTCCCTCGCCGACGTCCTCGGCCTCGTCGCCGAGGCGGAGCTCTTCGTCGGGAACGACTCGGGCCTCGCGCACCTTTCGAACGCGGCCGGGACGCCGACGACCGTCGCCTTCGGCCCGACCGACCCCGACGCCACCCGCCCCTGGGACGGCCCGCGCCCCGACGGGAAGCCCGTGTCGCTTCGGATCGCGCGCAACCGCGTCCCCTGCGCCCCCTGCCGATTCAAGCGCTGCCCCCTCGATCACGCCTGCATGACCGGCCTCGACCTGGGGCTCGACCAGGGGTCAGGTCTTGTTTTGTGACTTTCGCGAAACCGCGAAAGTCGCAAAACAAGACCTGACCCCCTCCATCAGGCGTCGAGCGGTGCGCAGAGGAGGTGGAGGACGGCGAGCGTGATCTCCTGGACGTGGGCCGTCTCGGCCGACGGCACGACGAGGCCGTGGTCCCACTTCGCTGCCTCGGCGGCGCCGCGCGTCCCGGTGACGAGGATCGTCACTATGCCGCGCGCGCGGGCGGCCTCGAGCGCCTTCACGACGCTCGGGCTCGTGCCGGAGGTGGAAAGGGCGAGGGCGACGTCTCCGGGGCGGCCGAGCGCCTCGACCTGCCGCGCGAAGACGTAGTCGTAGGAGTAGTCGTTCGCGCAGGCGGTCAGGATCGCGCCGTCGCAGACGAGCGCGACCGCGGGCAGGCCCGGCCGGTCCCCCTTGTAGCGGACGACGAGCTCGGCGGCGAAATGCTGCGCCTGCGTGGCGCTCCCGCCGTTGCCGAAGGCGAGGGTCTTGTTCCCCGCCCGGACCGCCGCCGCGACCGCGGCCGCCGCCGCTTCGATCGCCGGCTTCATCGCCCCGCGCGCGGCGAGGGCCGTCTCGGCGAGGGCCGTAAGGTGCGCGTCGATCACGGCGCCTCCTTCATTTTCGACACCTTCGTGACCATGGAGGTCGTCGAGCGTCCCGGCACGAGCGGGACGAGCGCGACCTCGCCGCCGTAGGAACGGACGAACGGCGCGCCGACGACCGACTCCTCGGTGTAGTCGCCCCCTTTCACGAGGACCTGGGGACGGATCTCGTGGATGAGCGCCTCGGGCGTGTCCTCCTCGAAGAGGACGACGAAGTCGACCGCGTCGAGCCCGCCGAGGACCTGCGCCCGGTCCGTCTCGGAGAGGATCGGCCGCTCGGGTCCCTTCAGCCTCTTCACGGACGCGTCGGAGTTGAGGCCGACGACGAGGACGTCGCCGAGCCGCTTCGCGGCGCCGAGGAGCGTGACGTGCCCCGGGTGAAGGAGGTCGAAGCAGCCGTTCGTGAAGACGACGCGCCGGTGCGCGCGCCGGAGCATCTGCGCGACGGCCGCGACGTGGCCGCGATCGAGGAGCTTCTCGGCCGGGGAGGCGGTGAGGCCGTCGAGGAGGTCGGCCCAGCGGACGGACGCGGTGCCGGCCCGCCCGACGACGACGCCCGCCGCTCGGTTCGCGACCTGGGCCGCGTCGCCGAGCGGGAGGCCCGCTCCGAGCGCGATGCCAAGCGTGGCGAGGACGGTGTCGCCCGCGCCCGTCACGTCGAAGACCTCGCGGGCGCGCGCGGCGATCCTCTGCGGCGCGGCCCCTTTCGGCAGGAGGAGCATCCCCTCCTCGGAGAGCTTGACGAGGATGGCGTCGAGGCCGAGGTCGTCGCGCAGCCGCGTCGCGAGGCGCGCGACGGCGGCGTCGTCGCGCGCGCTCTCGCCCGTCACCGTCTCGAGCTCCTTTCGGTTCGGCGTGACGCACGTGGCGCCGCGGTACCGGCCGTAGTCCCGCCCCTTCGGGTCGACGAGGGCCGGGATGCCCCGGCGCCGCGCCTCGGCGAGAAGGGTCTCCATGAGGCGCGGAGTGAGCGTCCCCTTCGCGTAGTCGGAGAGGAGGAGGACGTCGGCCGACTCGAGCGCGGCGAGGGCCGCGCCGATCAGCTCCTCCTCGGCCCCCTCCGAGAGGACGGCGGCGAGCTCCTGGTCGACGCGGAGGAGCTGGCGCCCGTCGGCGACCATTCGCCGCTTGACCGGGGTCGTCCGGAGCGGGTCGACGACGACGCGCCCCTCGCCACCGGGGAGCGAGCCCAGGTGTCGGGCGATCCAGGCCCCCTCCTCCTCGGGTCCGACGGCCCCGAGCGCGACCGTCCGGGCGCCGAGGGCCGCGAGGTTCTCGACGACGTTCCCCGCCCCCCCGGCCCGCCGGCACATCGACGAGAGAGCGAGGAGCGGCACCGGCGCCTCCGGCGCGACCCGCGAAACGTCGCCCAGCCACGTCTCGTCGAGCATCAGGTCGCCCACGACGACCGCCTTCACGCTCGGCGCCGCGGCGGCCAGGGCCGCCAGCTCGCGGGGCGTCACGACGCTCTCCTCACTTCCCCTCCTCCAGCCCCAGGACGAGCGCCTGGGCGAGGAGCGGCAGGATCAGCTCGTGGTGGCCGGTGATCGCGTACGACGCCCCGCCCGAGAGGACGGGGCGCTTCAGGACGTTCTCGTGCGGGCGGTAGTGGCGGTTCATGTCGAGGTCCACGGTCGTGAAGTTCCTCACGTCGTGGCCGAGGTTGCGGGCCATCGAGAGGGCCTTCAGGAAGACCTCCGGCATGATGACGGCCGAGCCGGCGTTGATCCAGACCCCGCCGTCGCCGAGCCCGGCGATCACGCGCCGGATCGTCGTGAAGTCGCGGATCGACATCTCGCCGACGAGCGCGCCGTCCATCCCCGGATGCTGGACGAGGGTGTCGGTCCCGAGAGCGACGTGGACGGTGAGCGGGACGTCCGCCTTCGCCGCCGCCGCGAAGAGGGAGAGGTGGCGGAACGGGAGGCGGGCCCGGAGGATCCCCTCGCCGAGGGCGCGGCCGTAGCCGACGCCGTTCTTCCGCCCCGCGCGGAGGGCGCGAAAGACCCCGACGCCCGTCTCGCGGCTCATCCCGAACTCGCCCGTCTCGAGGACCGGCCCGACGTCCTCCGAGGTCTTCCCGTGGAAGGCGATCTCGAAGTCGTGGATGCCGCTCGCGCCGTTCGTCGCGAGCGCCGTGACGAAGCCGCGCTCGACGAGGTCGATCAGGATCGGGCCGAGGCCCGTCTTCAGGACGTGGGCGCCGAAGGCGACGACGACGGGCTTCCCCTTGCGCCGCGCCGCGTGGATCGCGGCAACGACCTTCCGGAGCGACTCGGCGGCGAGAATTCGCGGCAGGCCGTTCCAGAAGTCGGCGAAGGCGCCGCTCGTCGAGGGCTTCGCCGCGAAGTCGTCGACCTTCACCTTGAACGATCGCGTCGCGATCGGCCAGGTCGTCACCGTCTCGCGCGGGCGTCGGCGTTTCGTCGTCGTCATCCCTGCTTCCCTTCCGCCGCCGCGCGGAGCCTGCGGAGGCCGTCGGCGAGCCCCCCGGCGAGGATCACCCGTCCGCCCCCCTTCTCGCGCACGCGCGCCCGGTGCTCCCGGCCGTGGCCCGAGAGGAGGTGGACCGCGAACGCGCCGAGCGCGATCCCCGCGCCGACGTCGTCCCACTTGTCGCCGACGACGGCCGACCGTTCCGCCGCGAGCCCGTGCCGGCGGAGAGCCCGCCGGTGGAGGAGCGTGCCGGGCTTTCGGCAGCGGCACGCGACGGCGTACTCCTTCACCCGCCCCTCGGGGTGGTGCGGGCAGACGAGCCAGCCGGCGATCGGCACACCGCGCGCGGCGAGCCTCCGCTCCACCTCGGCGTTCACGGCGTTCACCTCGTCCCAGCGCGTCAGCCCCCGCGCGACGCCCGACTGGTTCGTCACGACGAAGAGGCGGGTCCCCTCCGCGGCGAACCGGGCGAGAAGCGGCGCGGCGCCCGGAGCGAGCCGCACGCCCGCGGGTTCGGCGAGGAAGCCCCGCTCGGCGATGAGCGTCCCGTCGCGGTCGAGGAAGAGGGCGTCGAGGAGGGGCCGGCGCCTCACTTCGCGCCGACGGCCCTTCGGATCGCCTCGGTGAGGGAGGCTTCCGTCTGAAGGCCCGAGAGACGGGCCGCGATCTTCCCGTCGCGGCCGTAGATCAGCGTGTACGGCAGCGAGCCGTCCCACGTCCGGTCGACGGTGTCGATGAAGTCCTGGGGGTCGCGCGACTTCGCGAGCCAGCAGACGAACGGGACCTTCTGCTCCTTCAGGAACTTCGGGACCTGCGTCGGGCCCGTCTTCTGCGAGTCGAGCGAGACGAGGGTCACCGCGAGGTCGCGCGAGGGGAACTTCCTCGCGGCGGCGACGAGGTCGGGCATCTCCTCCCGGCACGGCTCGCACCAGGTGGCCCAGAAGTTGACGACGAGGACCCTCCCCTTCTTGCCGGCGACGACGCGCGCGGCGTAGTCGCGCGGGAGGAGGTGCTTGACCGGCTCGGCCGACGCGGAGACCGCGCCGGCCAGGAGGGCCGCCGCCAGGACGGCGGCGGCCGCGCTCCTCGGGTTCGCGGAGGCGTTCGGTCCGGCCACTCTCAGACGCGCTTGATCGTGCACCCGAAGGCCTTCGTCTCGGCCGCCGGGACGGGCTTGCCGGCCAGGATCGCCTCGAGGGCGTTGATCAGGTCGGGCGACTTCACGTTCTTCGGGTCGTCGTGGGTCTCGTCGATCCGGCCCCGGTAGAGGAGCGTCCCCTTCGGATCGAGGACGTAGATCTCGGGAGTCTTCTGCGCCCCGTAGAGATCGGCCACCCTGTTCCCCTCGTCTTTCAGGACGGGGAACGCGAAGCCGTGCTTCTTCGCGTCGTCGGCGACCTCGGCCGCGGGCTCCGTCTTGTTCGAGTTGATCGTCACGAAGGTGATCCCCTTCGCGGCGTACTCCTTCCCCATCGCCGCGACGCGCTCCTTGTAGCCCTTCGCGTACGGGCACTTCGTCGCGTCGAAGATGACGACGACGGCCTTGCTCTTGCCGAGCAGGTCCTTTAGGGCGACCGCCTCCCCGCCGGCGGCGGGCGGGAGGGTGAAGTCGGGGGCGACGGCGCCGATCTTCGGCGCGGCGGGCGGCTCGGCGGGGGCGGTGCACGCGAGGGCGAGCGTCGTCCCGAGGAGGGCGAGGGCGAGGCGGGGCGTCTTCATTCCGTGACCTCCATCATCTTCCCGAAGGCCTCCTCGGAGACCCTCGTGAGCGTGGAAACGGGAACGTCGAGGACGACATTCCCGCTCACGGCCACCCGGAGGCTCCCGCGGGAGACCCGGCCGAGGAACGCCGTCGGGACGCCGTGCCGGCGGGCCGCCTCGAGGACCGCCCGCTCGTGGCCGGGCGGGAAGGAGACGACGACCCGCGGGGTCGACTGGGAGAAGAGGTAGATCGCCGGGAGGAGCGCCGTCTCGACGTTCAGGTCGGCGCCGAGGCCGTTCGGGATCGCCGACTCGGCGAGCGCGACGGCGAGCCCTCCCTCCGACACGTCGTGCGCCGAGGAGAGGAGCCCGT
>JAKPXO010000422.1 GCA_029567505.1 Acidobacteriota bacterium | reverse complement strand
CCGGGCTCGAGATCCGCTTCGCGCTCGCGCTCCCGGAGTCGCTCTTCACCCACGTCACGGGGAAAGACGGATCCGGCGCGCCCGTCCACACGTTCTACGGCCGCGGCTGGGGACACGGCGTCGGCCTCTGCCAGAACGGGACGTTCGGCATGGCCCTCGCCGGCCGGACTCACGCCGAGATCCTGGCCGCGTACTACCCCGGGACGGCGCTCGGCGCCTGGCCACCACCGCCCGAGCCGGAGCGGCCCGGCTCGCCGGAAGCACGGCCCGCCACGGGTGGAGAGCCCCCGCCGGCCCGCTGACCCGGCCTTCACGGAGCCGCGGCTAGAATCCGGGCACACGGGCGACGAGCCCAAGGAGTCCCGCGATGACCACGTTTCTCGACAGCCCCGCGGCCGTCGGCGCCGCCGCTTCCGTCCCGTTCGGGTTCCAGCTGTCCGACGACCAGCTCGCCGTCCGGAAGATGGTCCGCGAGTTCGCCGAGAGCGAGCTGAGGCCTCGCGTCATGGAATGGGACGAGGCCCAGGTCTTCCCGCGCGAGGCGATCGCGCGCCTCGGCGAGCTCGGGATGCTCGGCGTGATCATCCCCGAGGAGTACGGCGGGGCGGGGCTCTCGTACATCGACTACGTCGGTGTCATCGAGGAGCTCTCCCGCGTCGACGGCTCCGTCGGCATCTCGATCGCGGCCCACAACAGCCTCTGCACGAACCACCTCTACATGTTCGGGACGGAGGAGCAGAAGCGCCGCTGGGTCGTCCCGCTCGCGCAAGGGAAGCTGATCGGCGCGTGGGGCCTGACGGAGGCCGAGGCGGGGAGCGACGCCAAGGGGACCCGGACGACCGCCGTCCTCGACGGGAGCGAGTGGGTCCTGAACGGCTCGAAGAACTTCATCACGCACGGCTCCGTCGGCGACGTCGCGGTCCTGATGGCCGTCACGGACAAGGCCGCCGGGACGCACGGCATCTCGGCCTTCGTCGTCGACCTCCACCAGAAGGGGATCCGCGCCGGGAAGAAGGAGAACAAGCTGGGCCTCCGCGCGTCGGACACGGCGACCCTCGTCATGGAGGACTGCCGCATCCCGAATGAGAACCTCCTCGGCCCGCTCGGCACGGGGTTCAGCCAGGCGATGCAGGTCCTCGACGGCGGGCGGATCTCCATCGCGGCGCTCGCGCTCGGCATGGCGCAGGGGGCGTTCGACTGCGCCCTCGACTACTCCCGCCAGCGCGTCCAGTTCGGCAAGCCGATCTCCGAGTTCCAGTCGATCCAGAACTACCTCTCCGACATGGCGACCGAGATCGACGCCGCCCGCCTCCTGACCTGGCGCGCCGGCTGGATGAAGGACCGGGGACTGAAGGTGACGAAGGAGTCGGCGATGTGCAAGCTCTACGCGGGCGAGGTCTCGGTCCGCGTCGCGAACCTCGCCGTCCAGATCCACGGCGGCTACGGCTTCACGAAGGACTTCCGGGCCGAGAAGTTCTACCGCGACGTCAAGCTCTGCACGATCGGCGAAGGGACCTCGGAGATCCAGCGGATGGTCATCGCCCGGCAGCTCCTGAAGGCCTGACGCTGCAGCTCCCGATCGAGACCCTCGTCCTCCCGAACGGGCTGACCGTCGTCGTCTCGGAGAACCGGTCGGCCCCGGTCTTCGGGCTCTGCGTCCTCTACAGGATCGGGTCGCGGCTCGAGCCGCGGGGCCGGTCCGGCTTCGCGCACCTCTTCGAGCACCTCATGTTCGAGGGGACGCCGCGGGCGGGAAAGGGGGTCTTCGACCGCGTCTGCGAGGGATCGGGCGGGAGCAACAACGGGCAGACGCGCCCCGACGTGACGCTGTACGTCGTCGACGCGCCGGCGTCCGCCCTCGAGAGGATCCTCTTCCTGGAGGCCGACCGGATGTCGGGCCTCTCGTTCGGGCAGGAGTCCCTCGACAACCAGCGCGACGTGGTGAAGGAGGAGATCCTCGTCAACGTGCGGGACGACCCGTACGGCCTCTTCGAGTACGGCGAGCTCCCGCTGGCCCTCTTCGAGAAGTGGGAGAACGCGCACGACGGCTACGGCGACTTCCACGACCTCGACGCGGCGACTCTCGCCGACGTGGAGAGCTTCTTCGCGGCGTTCTACCGCCCCGACAACGCCGTCCTCGCCGTCGCGGGGGACGTGGGGGCGGCCGACGTCTTCGCGCTGGCGGAGAGACACTTCGGCCCGATCCCGCGAGGCGCGGCGTGTGGGAGGCCCGACCTGTCGGAGCCGCCGCGCGCGGAGCCCGTCCTCCTCGTGAGGGAGGCGCCGCTCGCGCGGACGCCGGCTCTCGCGATGGGGTGGCGCATGCCCGAGCGGGTGCGGCCCGACGCCGCCCCGCTGATGCTGCTCGGAGAGCTCCTCCACAACGGGCGTGCCTCGCGCCTCTACCGCGGCCTCGTCGAGGGGCGCGAGATCGCGACGGAGCTCTCCGGCGGCTTCAACCCGTTCCAGGGGGGCGTCTGGTACGAGGGGACGACGCTCTTCCTCTCTCGCGTCGGGTTCCGGCGCGAGGTCCCTGCCGAGTCGGTCCTCGCCGCCTTCGACGAGGAGGTCGCACGGATCGCCCGCGACGGGGTCGAGGCGGCCGAGCTCGCCCGCGTGAAGACGAAGGTCCTCGCCGACACCTGGGCCGGCCTCGAGCCTCGTCTCGGCCTCGCGATCGAGCTGGCCCAGGCGACGGCGATCGCCGGGAATCCCGAGGCGCTCCTCGACCTCCCGCGACTCGTCGAAGCGGTCACCTCGGACGACCTGCGGCGAGCGGCGGAGTGGCTCGCGCCCGAGCGGCGGGCGGCGATCGCGAAGGTCCCCCCGAAGGGGGAGCGTTGAACGAGCTCGCCGGCCTCCCGCCCCTTCGCCCGGAAGCCCCCGTCCCAACGCCCCGCGTGGTGGCCGCGCTCCTGCCGAACGGCCTCGCGGTCCAGGTCGTCCCCTGGCGAGGGGTCCCGCTCGCGAGCGCCCGACTCGTCGTGCGGGGCGGCCTTTCGGACGACCCCCGTGCCCTCCCGGGTCTCGCCCGCCTCCTCGCGGCCGGTCTCCGCGAGGGGACGGCCTCGCGCAGCGGCGCCGAGCTCGCCGACCTGGCGCAGGAAGCCGGGGGAGACCTCTCGGCGGGCGCGGGGCCCGACGCGCTCACGATCGGCGCCTACGGCCTCGCCGCGCGGCTGCCGCTCCTCCTCGACCTCGTCGCCGACGTCGTCCGCCGCTCCGCGTTCCCGGCGGACGGAGTCGCGCGCGCGCGGCACCTCGCGCACGAGGAGCTCGAGACGAGCGAGTCGGAGCCGTCGTTCCTGGCCGTCCGGGCGTTCGCGCGCGAGGTCTACGGCGCTCATCCGTACGCGACGATCTCGCCGACGGCGGCGTCGATCGAAGCCGTCACGCCCGAGCTTCTCGCGGCCGAGGCGCGGCGACGCCTCCGGCCGGAGAGGGCGCTCCTCCTCGTGGCGGGAGACGTGGAGCCGGACGCGACGATCGCCTCGGCCGGGGTCGCGTTCGGCGGCTGGGTCCCGGAGGGGACGGCGCCCGCGTCCGGCGCGTCTCCGACCGCGACGCCGGGCCCGAGGCGGATCCTCCTCCTCGACCGCCCGGGCTCCGTCCAGACGAACCTCCTCGTGGGGAACCTCGGCCTCCCGAGGACCGACCCCGACGCGTACGCGCTCGAGCTCGCCATGACGATCTACGGCGGCTCCTTCACCTCCCGCCTCGTCCAGAACCTCCGCGAGACGAAGGGCTACACCTACTCGCCCGGCGCCGGCGCGAGCTGGCTGACCGGCTGCGGCACGGTGCGCTCCTTCGCGGCCGTGCGGACCGAGGTGACGGGGGCCGCCCTGGGCGAGGTCCTCTACGAGATGCAGCGGATGGCGACGACGGATCCGACGGACGAGGAGATGGAGCGCGCCTTCCGCCGGGACGCGGGCTCGCACGCGATCTCCCTCCAGACGGCGGCCGGCATCGCCGACGAGCTGGCACGCCTCTGGGTCCTCGGCCTTTCTCCCGACGAGATCGGCCGATACGTTCCGGGACTCGAGGCCGTGACGAAGGGCGACGTCCGCCGCGTCTCGCGCCGGGTCTTCGGGACCGGGTCGGCCCGGATCGTCGCCGTCGGCGACGCCGCGGCGATCCGCGAGGAGCTCGGCACCTTCGGGGAGGTCGTCGGGAGCGGGGATTAGGAGCGGCGGCGACGCCGGGGAGGGGAGCCGGGGACCTCAGAGCGAGAACGTGAACTCGGCTCCCTCGCCGATCCGGCCCGAGGCGGAGACGGTCCCGCCGTGCCGCGCCACGATCCGCTGGACGATCGCGAGCCCGACCCCGACGCCCGGGAACTCGGCGGGGCTGTGGAGGCGCTGGAAGACGCCGAAGAGCTTGTCGACGTACCTCATGTCGAACCCGGCCCCGTTGTCCTTCACGAAGTAGACGACGCGGCTCCCCTCCTCCCGGCTCCCGATCTCGACGACCGGGCGCGCGCGGCCCGAGGAGAACTTCAGGGCGTTCGAGAGGAGGTTCGTCACGACGTGCCGGACGAGCGCGGGGTCGCCGTCGGCGGGAGGGAGGGCGTCGACGCGAAGCTCCACCCTCTCCCGCTCCGCGGGCGTCGTCAGCTGCTCGAAGGCGGAGCGGAAGATCTCGCCCATGTCGAGGCGGGTGCGGCGGAGCTCGGTGCGGCCCGTCCGCGAGAACTCGAGGAGCTCGTCGATGAGGGTCGACATCGTCCGGGCGCTCGCCCGGATCCTCCGGAGCAGCTCGCGCGACTCCGGGGCGAGGCGCTCCGCCGCCTCCGAGTCGAGGAGCGCGGCGTAGCCGTCGATGGCCCGGAGAGGAGCGCGCAGGTCGTGGGAGACCGTGTACGAGAACGCCTCCATCTCGCGGATGCTCGTCTCGAGCTCGGCGGTCCGGCTCCGGACGCGCTCCTCGAGCCCGGCGTTCAGCGCCCGGACCTCCTCCTCGGCCCGCTTTCGCGTCGCGACCTCCGCCTCGAGCTGACCCACCTTCCTCTGGAGCTTCCGGAACAGGGCCTCGCTGTAGCCCTGAAGGGCCTTTCCGGCGTCCGCCGCCGGAGACTCGGTCCGCGGCGAGGCGAGGGTCTTCCCGATCGCCTCGAGCAGCGCGTCCGGCGGCATCGGCTTGACGAGGAAGAGGTCGGCGCCGAGCGTTCGGGCGAGGACCTCGTCCTTCGCGTCGGTGTAGGTCGCGGTGTAGAAGACGAGCGGGATCCCGCGGAGCGTCTCGTCCGCCTTCCACCTGCGGCAGAGCTCGAAGCCGTCCATCACCGGCATCAGGATGTCGGTGACGAGGAGGTCGGGCGGAGCGGCCTCGGCCGCGGCGAGCGCCTCGGCCCCGTTCACGGCCGAGACGACGTCGTATCCCCCGGCCTTCAGGATGGTCTCGAGGAGGTACCGGTTCTCGACGATGTCGTCGACGATCAGGACGCGGCTCACGAACCCTCGCCCTTCGCCCGCGCGTCGAGGAGGTGCTGCTCCACCTGGGCGGCGAACTTCGCGGGGTCGATCGGCTTCTCGATGTAGCTGGTGCAGCCCGCCGCGAGGGCCTTCTCGCGGTCGCCGGCCATCGCGTAGGACGTGAGGGCCACGATCGGGATGAGGGAGAGGGCGGGGCGTTCGCGGAGGGCCCGCGCCACGGCGTAGCCGTCCATGCCGGGGAGCTGGATGTCGAGGAGGATCAGGTCGGCCCAGCCCCGGGCGGCCTGCTCGATCCCCTCGGGGCCGTCCTTGGCCCAGACCACCTCACACCCCGCGGCGGTCAGGATGAAGCTCACGAGGTAGAAGTTCTGGGTGTTGTCCTCGATGTACAGAATCTTCGCCTTCATGGGGTCTCCCTTCGCAGCGGGAGGACGACCGTGAACGTGCTTCCGCGGCCCGGCTCGCTCGCGACGTCGATGCTACCTCCGAGGAGCTCGGCGAGCTTCCGGCTGATGGAGAGCCCGAGTCCGGTCCCTTCGTAGTGGCGGGAGGTGCCGGCGTCGACCTGCCGGAACGGCCGGAAGAGCTTGTCGAGGTCCTCGGCCCGGATCCCGATGCCGGTGTCGACGACGCGGATCGTCGCGCGCCCGTCTCCGGCGGTCACGACGAGCCGCACCGAGCCGCGCTCCGTGAACTTGATCGCGTTCGAGAGGAGGTTCAGGACGATCTGCTCGACGCGTCGACGGTCGGTCGTGACCTCTCCGACCGACGGCGAGATCTCGTGCTCGAGCGAGAGTCCCCTCTTCTCCGCCAGGGGGGCCGCGGAGCGGACCAGGCTCGCGAGCGAGGCTCTCAGGTCGAAGGTCTCGATGGAGAACGTGAGCTGGCCCGACTCGATCTTGGAGATGTCGAGGACGTCGTTGATCAGCGCGAGGAGGTGCTCGGCGCTCCGGCACACCATTCCCATCTGCTTCTGCTGCTCCTCGTTCAGAGGGCCCGCGAGGCCCTGGAGCAGGACGCCCGAGAAGCCGATGATCGAGTTCAGCGGGGTGCGGAGCTCGTGGGACATGGTGGCGAGGAACGCGGACTTCAGCCGGTCGGACTCCTCCGCCTTCTCCTTCGCGACGGCGAGCTCGGAGGTCCGCTCCTTCACGAGGTCCTCGAGGTGGTCGTGGTACCTCCTCAGCTCGTCGTCCGCCTTCTTCCGCTCGGTGATGTCGATTCCGACGCCGAGCACCGCCCGGGTGACGCCGTCCTCGAGGAGGAGCGGGACCTTCGTCGTCTGGAGGAAGCGGAGAGTGCCCGACGCGTCCCGGAACGGCGCCTCGTCCACGAAGCAGACGACGCCCTCCTCGATGACCTTCCGGTCCTCCTCCCGCCATCCGCGGACCTGCTCCGCGTCGAGCCCGAGCTCGGCCTGCGGCCGGCCGACGAGGGCGGGGACGGTCTTGCCGTACGCCTCCGCGACCGTCTGGTTCGCGAGGAGGAACCGCCCTTCGTGGTCCTTCACGAAGATCATGTGGGGGACGAGGTCGACGATCTGCCGCATCCGGGCCTCGGAGGCGCGGAGCGCGGCCTGGGCACGGGCGCTGGCGGCGCTCTCCGCCTCGACGACGCCGACCATCTCGTTGAATGTCCGCGCGAGCGAGGCGATCTCGTCCTTCCCCTCCGCGGGCGCGCGGACGGAGTAGTCCTTCTCCGTCGCGATGTGCCGGGCCGTCTCGGTGAGCCGGGCCAGCGGAGCGGAGACGAGGCGCTGCAGGCGCGTCGACAGGGCGAAGGCCACGAGCGCGCCGAAGGCGACGATCGCCGTGGCCGAGAGGAGGTACTCCCGGCGGAGGACCGCGAGCTCCCGCAGGCTCGCGCGCACGTGAACCGTGCCGATCCTCGTCCCGTCGAGGACGACCGGCTCGAACAGGGAGAGGTGCCCCTCCTCGAAGCGGTGCGACGGTCCGTCCTCGGCTCGCGGGAACCGGTACTCCTCCCGGCCGGAGCGGTACTCGGCGAAGACGGAACCGTCCCCGGCGTAGGTGCAGGCCGCGACGACTGAGGGCTTGATACGCAGGGCGGCGAGGTTCTCCGCGGCGAGCCCGGGGTCGTCGAACGCGAGGGCGGCGGTGCTGCGGTCCGCCACCAGACGGGCGATCGTCGAGACGTCCTCGACGAGGCCCTTCCGGTCGCGGTACCGGTCGACGAGGCCGAAGGCGGCGGCGGCGAGGAGGAGCGAGCAGAGGCTCGTCGCCATGCCGATGAGCATCAGCTTGGCACGGATGGAGCCGACGCGCCGGAAGCTCACGGACGCTCCCGGGGGACGACCCGCGCGACCTCGAGGAGCTTCGCGCTCACCTTGAGGCCGGCCGCGGCGGCCGCGGCCGGGTTCACCTCGATCCTCACGCGGCCCCCTTCCGTCCGGAAGCCGATCATCCCGCCGCCGCGGGCGAACCGGGGGATGTCGCTGACGGTCAGGACGCCCGCGCCCGAGACCTCCGAGAGGATCTCCGGGAGCCGGCCCGCCTCGGAGCGGCCGATGACCAGGAGATGGCAGGAGGGCGGAGGGCCGGCCTCGGGTCCGGAGACGACCTCGAGCTTGCGGCCGCGAACCTCGCGGCCCGTGAGGCCTTTCAGCTCCGCGAGGATCGCCTCGTCGCCGAGGACACAGATGCGCACCGGGGCCCCTGCCGGCACCGGCTCGGCCCTCTCCCGTTCGACGAACGTCAGGAAGTTGTAGACGTACGCCGCCTTGACCCGCGCCTCGAGACCCCGGTCCTGGGCCGCCGCGGAGGCCGCCGGCACCAGGAGCGCGGCGACGAACGCGTTCCGCAGCGCCCGGGTGAGGGCGCGGACGAGCCGGCGCGCGGGCAGGCGCGCCGGCCGCGGAACGGTCGCGCGCGTCAGAACGTCCATCCCGCCTGGACTCGGAAGGTCCTCCCCGGCTGGCGGTACCGGCTCGGGGGGAGGTTCGAGGGGTGGTCGTACGTCGTCCCGCCGAGGTTGTCGACGAAGAGGCGCGCTTCGAGGCCGTGGCCCAGGGCGACGGAGGCCGAGGCGTGGAGGACGAGGGCGTCCTCGATCCGGTCGTCTTCGGTGGCCGGGACGACCTTCGGGTTCCTGCGGGAGCCGAGCCAGCTTCCCCGGAGACCGAGCGTCGCGCCGCGCGCGACGAGGTACCTCACGCCGGCGTTGGCGCCCGACCGGGCGATCTCCGCCACCTGGTGCCCCGTCTCGTCCTCCGACTCGCAGAAGGTGGCGTTCGCCCAGGCCACGAACCGCCCCTTCCGGAGCTCCGCCGAGACCTCGACCCCCCGCGTCTCGAGCTCCCCGGCGTTCACCCACCGCCACTCGTCCCCCTCGCCCGACCGGGTCAGGAGCGCGTCGAGCCGGCTGCTGTAGACGGAGACGTCGGCCTGGAGGTGGGGGGAGAAGGAGAACGCGGCCGATGCCTCGACCATCCGCATCTCCTCGGGACGGAGGTCGGGGTTTCCGAGCCCGTCGGTCAGGTCCCACGGCTTCGGCGCTCGGAACGCCTCCATGTAGAGGAGCTTGGCCGTGAGGCGGCCGCGGTTCAGGACGAGCCCGGCCCGGGGTGTGTCGACGTTCCCGTAGCTGGTCGCGTCGTCGTGGCGAAGGCCGGCGAAGAGGCGGAGCTCCCCCGTGAGGCCGGCCTGCGCTTCGACGTAGACGCTGGCGAGGTCGTTCGTGATCCGCTCCGGCTGAGGCGGGGGAGGGGCGGGTTCGAGCTCCGAGCCGCTCGTCGTGATCGAGTAGCTCTCCGAGAGCCGTTCCCGCTCCAGGACGAGACCGGCCGAGATCGAGAACCGCTTCGTCGGCGCCCAGGTCGCCTGCGTCTCGGCACCGACCAGCTCTCCCGGCCGGTACCAGCGCTGCTGGCTGCCGGGCGAGGAGGCCGTGGCCCTTTCGATGACCGGCACCGTGTCGTCCATGACCGTGCTGCTCCGGACGTAGAGAGTCGAATGCGCCGACCAGGGACCGCGCTCCTTCAGGGAGTAGCGGGCCCAGGCGTTCAGGAAGCGGATGTGCCAGCCGACACCGTGGTCGAGGAACGTCGTGTCGGCCGTCCTCTGGACGCTCGCGCGGGAGGCCTCCTTGTCCTGGACGAGGAAACCGACGCTCAGTCCCTTCCAGCGGACGAGGCCGTCGAACGAGAGGTCGTCCTCGTAGTTGTCCGCCTGGTCGGTCCAGTTCCCGTCTCCCCGCGCGCCGCGCAGGTCGGCCTTGTCGGTCCGCTTGCGCATCCCGGCGACCGAGACGGAGACGTCGCCCCCGGGCGAGGTCCACGCGTACCGGGCGTCGAGGAGAGAGGTGTCGAGGCTGCCGAGGGAGGCGTTCAGCTTCCCTCCCGTTCCCTTCGCCGGGTCCTTCCGGATCACGTTCACGATGCCCGAGAGCGCATTCGTGCCGTAGAGGGCGGACGCCGGGCCGTAGACGACCTCGATCCGCTCGACGTTCGCGAGGTTCAGCTGGCCGCCTCCGTAGAAGCCGCCGGAGTTCAGCTCGTTGACCTGGATGCCGTCGACGAGGAGGAGGATCGCGTTGTTCTGGCTCGGCACGCCCCTGAGGAATGCGTAGGCGTTGAAGCCGAGGATGTTCCGGAGCTGAAACCCCGGGAGGTCGGCGAGGGCGTCCTCGAGCGTGAGGTAGCCGTTCTCTGCGATCGTCTCGGCCGTGATGACCCGGACGGTGGCCGGGACGCGGGCGGCGGTCGCGGGGACCTTCGCGGCCGAGACGACCTCGATCGCGGCGAGGTCCTCGAGGCTGAGGCTGAGGAGGTCGTCGAGGCTCTTCTCCTGCGCCGTGGCGGGGGGCGCGCCGAGCAGCGCGAGCGCGAGGGCGGCGCATCGGAGGACCGATGGCCGCGGGCCTCCGTGCCGTCCAATTGCGCATAGGCCGCTCACGACCGGGAGCCCCCAAACGGCACGAGTCACCTCCGACGCCCGGCGAAAATTCTACGCTCGGCCGGTGGGTCCGGTCGCGCCCTTCCGATGCGGGCGGGCCGGGTCCGCGGAGCGGGAAACCGGAAGGCCGTCCTAGATCCAGCGGCGCCAGCGAAAGACCGCGAGCATGCCGGCCGCGATCGCGATCCAGGCACCCCAGAGCGCCGGATAGAACCACCGGATCTTCAGCTCGGGGAGGAACTCGAAGTTCATCCCGTAGACGCCGGCGAGGAACGTGAGCGGCATCCAGATCGCGGAGAAGATCGTCAGGACCTTGACGATCTCGTTCAGCCGGTTCGAGGCGACGGAGAGCTGCGCCTCGAGGGCGCCGCTCGCGAGGTCCGTCAGGACCATCGTCGTCTCCTCCATCCGGGCCACGTGGTCGTAGACGTCGCGGAAGTAGTGCGAGGTCCGCTCCTCGATGAACGGGAGGTCCCGGCGCGCGAGGCGGCCCAGCATCTCGCGCTGGGGCGCGACGAGCCGGCGGATCGTCAGGAGCTGGCGCTTCATCCCGAGCAGCTCCTGGAGGACCTCCCGGTGGGGAGAGCGCGAGAAGACGGCCTCCTCGAGCTCCTCGAGGCGCTCTTCGAACCGGTCCAGGATCGGGAGGATCTCGTCCATCATCCTGTCGACGAGAGCGTGGAGGACCCGGTCCATCTGGCTCTCCATCGGCAGGTCCCGCTCGAGGACGAGCCTGCTGACCTCCCGGCACGCGGCGACCGGACGCCTGTGGACGGTGACGAGGAAGCTGGGACCGAGGTATACGGCCAGCTTGTAGCTCTCGAGCTCGAACCCTTCGTCGGTCGGCCGCAGGCCGCGGAAGAGCAGGAAGAGGTACCCCTCGAACTCCTCCACCTTCGGAGGCTGGACGGGGGTCAGCGCGTCTTCGACGGTGAGGTGGTGGAAGCCGCAGACGTCCGCGAGCGCGCGCGCCTCGGCGTCGGTCGGGTCCTCGACGTCGACCCAGATCGACCGCCCCGCGAGGCCGGGCCAGGCGCTGGAGAGAGGCGTGTCTTCGAGGAGCTGGAGCCCCTTTCCGTCTTCGAGCAGGTGGATGGAGAGCATCGGCCGGCGAGTCTATCCGCGGAGGGGCGGACGAAGGCCGGAAACGGGAGAGAATGCCGGGCTCGGCACGCGGGGAGAGCCGGACCTCCCCGGTGGCCGGAATGCCCCAGAATCGGGCGGAGGCACGCGGCTTGAAGAGAGGCACCCGGATACTCCTGACGGGAGGCGGCACCGCCGGGCACGTGAACCCGGCGCTCGCCATCGGAGCGGCCCTGGCCGAGGAGGGGAGCGAGACGCTCTTCGTCGGCGTGCGGGGGCGGGCCGAGGAGCAGGTCGTCCCGAAGGAGGGGATCCCGATTCGCTTCGTGAGGGCCTCGGGCTTTCCCGGCACGCGCCCCTCGCCCGCGCTCGTGCGTTTCCTCCTCGACCTCGGCGTCGGGACGCTTCAGGCGGCCGGGGTCCTCCTCCGCTTCCGCCCCGACGTCCTCGTCGGGACGGGGGGCTTCGCGTCGGCCCCGGTCATCTTCGCGGCGACGCTCCTGAAGAAGCTCCGCCTCCTCCGGTCCCGCGTCTTCGTCCACGAGCAGAACGCCGTCCCCGGGAAGCTGAATCGCCTCGTCGGGCGGTTCGCCGAGAAGGTCTTCGTCACCTTCCCCGAGACCCTCTCCCTCTTCCCGGGGAACGGGGCGGTCACCGGCTACCCGCTCCGCAAGCGGATCGGCCACGTCTCGAAGGAGGAGGCGCGCGCCCGGCTCGACTTCGCGATCCCCGAGGGACGCACCGTCGTCTTCGTCTTCGGCGGCTCGCAGGGCTCACGCTCGCTGAACCGCGGCCTCGTGGACGCGCTCGGCGACCTCCTGCCGCACGCGGAACGCCTCTTCGTCGTCCACGGGACCGGGCTCTTCAAGGGCGGGGGCTACGACGCGGGGGCCGACACGGAGGTGCGCCTCGCGGCGCGCTACTCGAAGGAGGAGCGGGAGCGGATCGCGACGTTCTACGTCTCGCGGAGCTACTTCCACGACATCGCCTCTGTCTACGCCGTCTCCGACCTCGTCGTCATCCGTGGCGGGTCGGGGAGCCTCAACGAGGTCGCGCGGATGGGACTCCCGGCGCTCGTCGTCCCGAAGGCGAACCTCCCGGGCGACCACCAGGTCGCGAACGCCCGCGCCCTCGAGCGGGCGGGAGGCGCCGAGGTCCTCTACGAGGAGACGGTCCTCCGCGACGGGCACCTCGCGGAGGAGCTCGACGGGGCGCTCCTCGCGCGCCGGGTCCTCGACCTGATCGACGATCCGGATCGCCTCGCCGAGATGTCGCGGGCGGGGCGCGACGTCCTCGGGGCCGACGCCGCCGCCGAGATCGCGCACCACGTCCGCCACGGACGCGGCACGGGCACGATCGAGCCGACGCTCGTCCCGGCGCCGCACGTCGTCTCGAACGCCGCGCTCCTCTCCCGGCTCGAGAAGGCGGCCGCGGCGGAGGGGCGGCGCTACCGCGCCGAGGCGCACGTCGAGCCGCGCGACCTCGCCTGGTTCCGGAGCCGAGCCGCCTCGCTCCTGGCGAACGAGGGCTGGGAGGCGCGGAACCTCGGCGTCAAGCTCCTCGGGCTCCTCGGGGCGACCGAGAAAGTCCCGCTCCTCCTCGCCCTCCTCGGCGACCGGACGCCGGCTCCGCTCCTCCAGCGTCTCCTCGGGGGCGACTTCGCGCAGGTCGGCTTCGTCCGGCGGAACGCCTTCACCGCGCTCGGGCGGCTCGGCGTCGTCGACGCCGGCGTCGAGGCCGCGCTCCTCGCCGGCTTCGCCGACCCGTACTGGGAGGTGAGAGCCGAGGCGGCGCGGACGGCGGCGCGCTTCGCCGGCCGCCTCGAGCGGAGGGACGACGTCGTGGCCGCGCTCGTGGGCGGCCTCTCCGACCGCAACCTCGAGGCGGCGGCGGCGGCGGCCGAAGCGCTCGGCGCGATCGGCGGCGAGGCCGACGCGCTCCCGGCGCTTCTCCGGCTCTCCGACTACAAGTTCTGGAAGGTGCGCGCCGCGGCCCTTCGCGGGGTCCTCGCGCTCGTCGAACGGGGCGAGGCGCGCGACCGGGCGAGGCTCGCAACGGCGCTCCCGGCGTTCCTCCTCACGTCGACCGACTTCCGGCCCCAGTTCGAGATGAAGCTCTCGTACCGCCGCGTCCTCGAGGCGCTCTCGCGCGGCAAGGAGTCGCCCCGATGATCTTCTGGATCGGCAAGCTCCTCGCGCCGTTCCCCGAGCTCTCGTTCCTCCGGCTCGCGGAGTACCTCTCGGCGCGCTCCATCGGCGCGGCGCTGACGGCGGTCCTCCTGACGCTGTGGGTCATGCCGCGCGTGATCTGGTGGCTCCAGCGGAAGGCGTTCGTCGACCAGCTCCGCGAGACGGGGATCCCGTCGGCCTTCGACAAGGCGGGGACGCCGGTCATGGGGGGCGTCGTCCTCGTCGGCGTCGTGGCGTTCTCCTCGCTCCTCTGGTGCAACCTGACGAGCGGCTACGCCCTCCTCGTCCTCCTCGGCATGGTCTGGTTCGGGGCGATCGGCTTCGTCGACGACCGGGCGAAGATGCGCGCGAGGTCCGGCGACAAGGGGATGTCCGAGGCGAGGAAGCTGATGCTCCAGGGGGCGTTCGCGGCCATCCTCGTCGCATTCCTCGCGAGCCCCTGGAACCCGCTTCCGGACGCGGAGGCCGCCCGCCTCCACGTCCCCTTCCTGAAGGCCGCGGTCCTCGACAACCCGTGGGTCTACTTCCCGTTCGTCTTCCTCTTCGTCCTCCTCGTCGGCAACTCGGTGAACATCACCGACGGGATGGACGGCCTCGCGATCGTTCCGTCGGTCTTCGCGATCGCGGTCCTCGGCGTCTTCGGCTACCTCCTCGGGAACGCGATCTGGTCCCGTTACCTCGTCTACCCGTTCCTCCCCGGCGCCGGCGAGCTCGCGGTCTTCGCCTGCGCGTTCGCGGGGGCGGGCGTCGGCTTCCTCTGGTTCAACGCCTACCCGGCCCAGATCTTCATGGGCGACACCGGCTCGCTCTCGATCGGCGGGAGCCTCGCCGTGGCGTCCGTCCTCCTGAAGCAGGAATTCCTCTTCGTCATCCTCGGAGGCCTCTTCGTCGCCGAGGCGTTCACCTCGCAGGTGCAGGACAAGATCGGGATCAAGCTGCTCGGGCGGAGGCTCTTCGCGCGCGCCCCCCTCCACCACGCGATGGCCTACAACGGGCTCGCCGAGACGAAGGTCGTCGTGAGGCTCTGGATCGTGTCGGGGATCCTCGCCCTCGCGGCCCTCTCGACGCTCAAGCTGCGGTGAGCGCGGCGCGGCGCTCCTCGTCGGCGAACGCCCTCCTCGTCGGGGCCGGCATCCTCCTGAGCCGCCTCGCGGGCTTCGTGCGGGAGCGCGTCTTCGCGCACTACCTCGGCAGCTCGATGGCGGCCGACGCCCTCCGGGCGGCGCTGCGCGCGCCGAACGTCCTCCAGAACCTCTTCGGCGAGGGGTCGCTCTCCGCCTCGCTCATCCCGGTCTACTCCCGCCTCCTCGGCGAGGGACGGGAGGAGGAGGCGCGGAGGACGGCGCGGACGGCCGGGACGCTCCTCGCGCTCCTCGCCGTCCTCCTCTCCGCGCTCGGCGTCCTCGCGGCGCCGCTCCTCGTCGACCTCTTCACGCCCGGCTTCTCGGGCGAGCGGCGGGAGCTGACGGTGCGGCTCGTCCGCATCCTCTTCCCCGGGACCGGCCTCCTCGTCCTCTCGGCCTTCTGCCTCGGCATCCTGAACAGCCACCGCCGCTTCTTCCTGCCCTACGCGGCGCCCGTCCTCTGGAACGGCGCGATCATCGTCGCGCTCGTCCTCGCCGGGACGCGGGCCGGGGCCGAGATCGCCGTCTTCGCCGCGTGGGGCGCCGTCGCCGGGAGCCTCCTCCAGCTCCTCGTCCAGCTCCCGCAGGTGGCGCGGCTCGTCGGCACGCTCCGGCCCGCGCTCGACACCGGGACGCCGCACGTGCGGACGATCTTCCGCAACCTCCTCCCGAGCGTCGGGAGCCGGGGCGTGACGCAGGTCTCGAGCTGGGTCGACCAGGTCATCGCGAGCTTCCTCCCCGGCGGGGCGGTCGCGATGCTCGGCTACGCGCAAACGCTCTACATCCTCCCGGTCTCGCTCTTCGGCATGTCGGTCTCGAGCGCCGAGCTCCCCGAGCTCTCCTCGGGGGCGGGCGCCGAGACGCTCCGCGAGCGGCTCGACGCCGCGCTCCGGAGGGTCGCTTTCCTCGTCGTCCCGTCGGCCGTCGCCTTCGCCCTCCTCGGCGACCGCGTCGTCGCCCTCGTCTTCCAGACCGGCGCGTTCGGGGCGGAGGACGTCCGCATCGTCTGGATCGTCCTCGCCGCGGCCTCCGTCGGCCTCCTCGCCTCGACGCTCGGCCGGCTCTACGCCTCGGCCTTCTGGGCGCTCCACGACACCCGCACGCCGCTTCGGTTCGCGATGCTCCGCGTCACGGCGAGCGCCGCGCTCGGCGCCTTCCTCGCGTTCGCGCTTCCGCGCCTCCTCGGCCTCGATCCCCGCCTCGGCCTCGCGGGGCTGACGCTCGGCTCGGGCCTTGCCGGGTGGCTCGAGATGCTCCTCCTGCGCCGCGCGCTGAACGCCCGCGTCGGGAAGACCGGCCTGCCGGCGTCGTTCTCCCTCCGTGTCTGGGGCGCGGCGCTCGGCGCGGCGGCGGCCGGCTTCGGCGTGAAGCTCGCGTTCGCGTCGCTCGGCCCGGTCCTCCTCGGCGCGCTCGTCTGCGGCGCCTTCGCCGCCGCCTACGCCCTCCTCGCCCTCGCCTTCCGCGTCCCCGAAGCGACCGCCCTCGCCGCCTCCCTTCGCCGCCGCCTTGGCTAGGGGGTCAGGTCTACCATCTACACTCTGCGCGCGCGCAGAGTGTAGATGGTAGACCTGACCCCCCCCGCTCGCGACTTCACACAACTTCACCTGCCGGAAGAAGGGGCGCAACGAGGCGGCGTCATCTTCCTCTGCGACGGAAGGACGCCAGCCTTTCCGCCGAAGGAGAAGAAGATGAACGAGATCACCCCGATCGTCCCCGAAGCCTCCGTGAACGCCCCGGCGAGGCGCCGCCGCCGCGGCCGTACCCTCTTCCTCGGGGCCCTCTTCCTGGGGGCCGCAGCGGTCCTGACGACGGGCGCCCTCCAGGCGTTCGGCCTCGGGCCGTTCCGCTCGGGCGCCTGCTCTCACATGGACCCCGCGCAGGTGGAGAAGAAGATCGACCGGATCGCCGGTTGGATCGTCGAGGACCTCGACGGCACGCCGGAGCAGCAGGCGAAGCTCGCCGCGATCGCGAAGGCCGCCGCGAAGGACCTCGCGCCCCTCCACGATGAGCTCGTCGCCGGGAAGCAGGAGGTCGTCGCGATCCTGACGGCCGAGAAGGTCGACCGGGCGGCCCTCGAGGCGCACCGGGTGCGTCACGTGCAGCTGATGGAGGAGGCCTCGGAGCGCCTCGTGGCGGCCGTCGCCGACGCGGCGGACGTCCTCACCCCTGCCCAGCGGGTGAAGGCCGCGGAGAAGCTCGAGTCGTTCCACTCCCGCTTCGGCCACTGAGCGATCTCCCCGCCCGGCAGGCCGGAGGCGGGTTCCGCGGAGCTTTCGCGGGACCCGCCTCGCGGTGGCCCGCATGGACGATGATGTCGTGATGGCGACCCGGATCCTGATGATCGAAGACGACGCGAGGCTCGCCGAGATGGTCGCGCGGGACCTCGGCCGGAGTGGCCTCGAGGTGACGGCCGCCGGCACGGCGACCGAGGGGTTCGGGCGGCTCGCGCGCGAGCCCTTCGACCTCGTCCTCCTCGACTTGATGCTCCCCGACGCGGACGGTCTCGACGTCTGCCGCCGCCTCCGCGCGTCGGGCTCGGCCGTTCCCGTCATCATGCTCACCGCCCGGGGCGACCCGACGGACCGCGTGGTCGGGCTCGAGCTCGGTGCCGACGACTACCTCGGCAAACCGTTCGACCCGCGCGAGCTCCTCGCCCGGATCCGCGCCGTCCTGAGGCGCCCCGCCGCGGTCGCCGGGGCGGCGCCCAGGGTTCTCCGCTTCGGGAGGCTCGAGGTCGACTCCGACGCGCGCGTCGTCCGGGTCGACGGCGAGGAGCGGCCGATGACCGCCCACCAGTTCAGCCTCCTCCTCGCGATGGCCGAGAGGGCCGGGCGCGTCCTCTCCCGCGAGCGGCTCATGGAGCTCGTGAGGGGAGAGGCGCTCGAGGCGTTCGACCGCTCGATCGACGTCCACGTCGCGCGGATCCGCGCAGCGATCGAGGACGACCCGCGGAGCCCGCGGCGCATCCTGACGGTGAGGGGCGCGGGCTACGTCTTCGCGCGGAGCCAGGACGCGTGAGGCCGTCCTGCCACCCCGGCGCGCGGCTCCACGCACGGATCTACGTCGCCGTCCTCGCGAGCGTCGTCCTCGTGGCGCTCCTCGCCGGGGCGGCGTGGCATCTCCACTACGGGCGCGAGCCGGTCGAGAACGGCCTCGGCCTCACCGCGGAGATCGCGGGCGAGCTCCTCCCGCCCCCGGACGCCCCCGTCGCCCTCCAGCAGCGGGCGCTCGAGAGATGGGGATCGCGCACGCGCGCCCGTCTCTCGCTCTTCACGCCGGCGCGCGAGCGGGTCGCCGCGTTCGGCGAGCCGCTCCCTCCGCCTCCCGCCGGCTTCGCCGGGAGCGCCACTTGGCACCCGGCCGGCGTCGGTCCAGCCGTCGTCCTCCGTCTTCCCGACGGACGGTGGCTCGTCGCCGGGCGGGCCGCGTCCGGGCGCCCGGCCCTCGGCTTCCTCGGGTTCCTCCTCCTCGCGGCTCTCGCCGTCGCGCTCGCGGCCTGGCCGATCGCGCGAAGGATCACGCGGAGGCTCGAGCGGCTTCGCGAGTCGGTCGAAGCGCTCGGCGGGGGGGACCTCGGATCGCGCGTCCCCGAGGAAGGCAAGGACGAGGTGGCCCTCCTCGCCGCGAGCTTCAACCGGGCCGCGGCCCGGATCGAGGCGCTCGTCGGCGCCCAGCGGCGGCTCCTCGCGAACGCCTCCCACGAGCTCCGGACGCCGCTCGCGCGCCTGCGCGTCGCCGCGGACCTCCTCGACGGCGAGCCGGCCGCGAAGGGAGAGGTCGCGCGGAGCGTCGTCGAGCTGGATGCGCTGGTGGAGGAGATCCTCGTCGCGAGCCGCCTCGAGGCGGGCGCCACCGGGGAGCCCTTCGAGGAGGTCGATCTGACGGCCCTCGCCGCCGAGGAGTGCGCCCGTGCCGGCGCGGCCCTCTCGGGGGACGTCGTCCTCGTCCGCGGCGACCCGCGCCTCCTGCGCCGGATGCTCCGGAACCTCCTCGAGAACGCCCGCCGTCACGGCGGCGGCGGCCCGGCTGAGGTCGAGGTCCGCCGCGCGGCCTCCGGGGCCGAGGTCGACGTCCTCGACCGCGGGCCAGGCGTCCCGCCCGACCTGGCCGAGAGGATCTTCGAGCCCTTCTTCCGTCTCCCCGGCGCACCGGACGGCGGGGCAGGCCTCGGCCTCTCCATCGCACGGCAGGTCGCGCGCCGCCACGGCGGCGACGTGAGCTGCGCACCGCGCGAGGGGGGCGGCACGCGGTTCCGGGTCCGGCTCGCCTGAGGGGCGCCTACTCGCTCATCCGGTACGTGTCGCGGAGCGAGAGCACCTCGTTCTTCCAGATCCGCTCGAACCGGCCCGCGTCGAACGCGGGGCGCCGCACGAGCCGGAGCGCCATCGCCGCCTGCCTCTCCGTCGCGCCGGAGCGCTCGTGGAGCTTCAGGGCGTAGGAGGAGAAGTCGCGGACGAAGACGTCGAAAGCCTGGTCGAGGACGTCGTCGGAGATCGAGTGGTGCTCCGCACCCTCGAGGACGAGGTGGGCGTAGACGGCGAGGGCGAAGAGGTCGCCGACGGCGAGGAGGAGGTCGACGTCCTTCGATTGCTCCTCGGTCGGCGCGGCTGAGGCGACGAGCTCGCGGAAGGCGCCGAGCTGCTCGCGGAAGAGGGCGACGTTCGGGATTCGCGCGTATCTCTCGAAGGCCGGCGCCCAGTCGTGGAAGCGGATCTTCCCGAGGCCGCGGGCGGGGCCCTGCGCGAAGAGGAAGGCGTCGTGCGCCGGCTCCGCGCGGCGGCCCACCTCCGGGAGAGACGCGGGCCGGAAGAGCCAGCTCGCGAGGAACTTGACGATGAGGGCGATGTTGACGTGGACCGTCCCCTCGAGCTTCGGCAGGGCGCGGATGTCGCGCGCGGCCATCTCGAAGACCATGTCCTTCTCGAACCCCTTCGCGGCGATGACGTCCCAGAGGAGGTCGATCACCTTCTCCCCCTCGGTCGTCACCTTCATCTTCACGAGCGGGTTGTAGAGGAGGTAGCGCCGGTCCTCGAGCGTGGCGGCCCGGAGGTAGTCCGAGGCGCGAAAGGCGAAGACCTTCATGGCGACGAGGCGCGCCCAGGCGTCGACGAACATCCGGGCGACGTGCGGGAAGTCGGTCACCGACATCCCGTAGAGCTTCCGCCCGGCCGCGTGGCCGATCGCCTCGTGGAAGGCGTGCTCGCAGATGCCGATCGAGGCCCAGCCGAGGTTGTACTTCCCGACGTTGACGGTGTTCAGCGAGGCGTCCCAAGCCTCGGGCCCGCGGAGGAGGAGCTCGTCCGCGGCGACGGGGTACTCCTCGAGCGCGAGCTCGGCGACGTACGACTGGCTCGCGACGACGTTCCTCACGAGGCGGTAGCCGGGGCGCTTCGGGTCGGCCGCGAAGAAGACGTACTCGTCGCTCCCCGCCATCTTTCCGAAGACGGAGACGGTCGCGGCCTCGTTGCCGTTCCCGATGTAGTACTTCGCGCCGTTCGCGACGAAGGCGTCGCCCCGCGGGGCGAGCGTCGTCGAGGTGGAGTAGATGTCGGCGCCGTGCTCCTTCTCCGAGAGGCCGAACGCGAAGATCCCCCCGTTCGCGAGCGCGTCGGCGGCCCTCCTCCGCGCCGTCTCGTTCGGGCTCATCCAGAGCGGCCCGAGGCCGAGGATCGAGACCTGCCACGTGTACCAGTAGCAGAGACCGTAGAAGCCGAGGACCTCGTTGACGTAGCAGTTCCGGAACGTGTCCCAGCGGGCGTCGGGCCCGCCGAGCTCCGGCGGAGTCAGGAGGTCGGCGAAGATCCGCTCCTCCTTCACGAAGCGGAGGAAGTCCGAATACCAGACCCGGTCGAAGTCGTCCTGCTTCAGGCGCTTCTTCCCCTTCGCCTCGAAGAACGCGATCGTCTTCTCCACGATCTCCCGCGAGCGCGCATCGAGTGGGAGCTCCCCGAGCCTCTTCGGGTTCAGGATCATGGTGTCCTCCGTCTCCTCAGCCTACCGCAGCGAGGATGTCGTCCGGAGAGCCCGGGGGAGAGCCTGGGGTCAGGTCTTGTATTGAGGCATTCGCGAGCGCGAATGCCTCAATACAAGACCTGACCCCATCGACTCTTCGCGGCGACGCGGTCGGCGATTCCGGACGGGCCGGCTCTGTCGGCGGGAGAGGCGTCCGGGCCCCTGAACCCTTCGGGCTTCGCGGCGTATAACCCACTGGCGGGAGGACGAGATGGCCGATTCGGGCCGAGGCATCGAGCAGCAGCTGGAAGAGAGCGTTCGACGGGTGCTCGGCGCGCTCGAGCGGATGCCCGTCGGGAAGATCGAGGTCGTCGCGAACGAGGTCTCCCGCGCCGTCGGGCAGGTCGTCTCCCAGGTCGATCGCGCGAGCCGGAGCCCGACGCGGGAGGAGAGACGCCTCGAGAAGCGGCTGCGGGAGGAGGACGAGGCGAGCCTTCCCCAGGCGTGGGTAATGGCCGGGGCGGCCGCCGTCGCCGGGCTCATCGGCCTGACCCAGCCGCAGCTCTTCTGGTTCTTCTTCGTCGGCTTCGGCTTCGCGATGGGCGCGGCCGACATCTTCGCCAAGGTCCGGCGCCGGGAGAGGCGTCAGGCGGAAGCGGCAGAGGAGCGCGGCGCCGCCGTGAGCGGGGCGACGGCGGAGCGAGCCGTCCCGGCGCCGCTCGTCACGCCGCCGCCTCCGGAGCGGGCCGAGAGCCCCGCGCTGGCCGCGGTATCGGCCCGGGAGGCGCGCGTCGACGGCATCTGCAACCGCCTCCTCTCCGAGCTGGAGGGGGCGCCACCCCTCGTTCGGGAGCTCCTGCGCAGGCCCGAGCAGACCGTCGAGGCGCTCCGGGCGGCGTCGAGGGAGCTGTCCCGGCGCGAGCGCGAGCTGCGCGGAATGCTCTCCGAGGACGAGGGGGAGCGGCTCGTCGGCGAGAGGGCGGAGCTGGCGGCTCGGGCGGAGGCCGCCCCCGACGCCGTCGTGAAGAGCCGCCTCGCGGCGGCGCTCGAGGCGCTCGACGCCCAGCTCGTCCACCGGGCCGAGCTGACGACGGCCGCGGCCCGCATCGAGGCCGAGGGGACGCGGATCCTCTACTCGCTCGAGAGCCTGCGCGCCCAGGTCCTTCGCGCATTCGCCGCGGACGCCGCCGCGGCCGACGTCACGCGAGAGAGCCTGAAAGGGGGGCTCGAGACGCTCCGTGGGGAGATCGACGCGGTGGCGACCGCGCTCGAGGAGGTCCATGGCGTCGGAGCGCCGCCGGTCGCCGCGACGGCTGGAGGACCGTCCGCCGCGGCGCGGGCGGCCCTTCGACAGGCGGGAACGCGCTGAGGGTGACGCGCCGATGACACCTGCCGCCGTCCCGCCCCGGGTCGGAGGCCCCGGCCCCGGCCGACGCCGCCGCGGATCACCGTCCCGCCGTCCCGTCGGACGTCTCGTTCCGCTCCTCGCGACCCTCCTCCTCCCCGCGAGCGGCCTCCTCGCGGAGCCCGTCGTCGTCCCCGGCGGGACGGCGAGCATCCGTCGGCTCCTCGACCTCGGAGATCGTCGGACGGAGTCGGACTTCTTCGTCGAGGTGGGCCGGGTCCTCCTGTCGGGGACGAACCCGGCCGACCCGTGGAACAAGAGCGAGAAGCGGAAGGCCGTCGCCTCCTTTGCGGAGGACCTCGCGGAATGGACGGAGAAGCATGGCTGTCCCGCGGTCCTCTCGACGAAGCCGGAGACGTGGGCTGCGACACGCCGGGCGCTCGGGTGGCTCGGCTACCGGGTCCGGGGCGAGGGACCGGGGTTCGAGGCGGAGCCGCTCGCCGACCCGGAGGCGGTGCGCCGCCAGGCCTTCCTCGACGTCCTGGGGCTGCCCGTCATGGACGTCCTGGAGCGTCTCGCGGCCGGGGAAGACGTCCGCGTGGAGTGCGCCTCGGGCACAGCCGAGCTCCCGTTCTCTCTCTCGGCGTGGCGGGAGACGCTCGGTCTCGACGAGAAGCGGCTGAACGCCCGGAACGCCTTCCTTCGTTTCGTCACGGACGTCCCGGCGTCCCGGATGATGATGGCCCTGCACGGAGTGGACGCGAGGACCCGCGAGGAGCTCCGGGCGGTCGGCGGGCCCGCCGGCGGCTACGCTGGCTGGAAGCTCATGTACGAGAAGGCGCTCGACGGCTTCGCGCTCTACCCCGAGGCGCTCGAGATCCGTAACGGGGAGATCCGGCTGCCGGGAGGCGCCGCGGCGGAGCCGGTCTGGGAGGCGGTCGTGGGAGAGCCGCCGTCCGACCTCGCGCGCTTCGTCGTGAAGGTGTTCGGCTCGGCCTCGGGAAAGGCCGCGTACGTCGTCGACGCGCTCCGGCCCCTGTCCGAGGAGACGGCCCGCGCGTTCGTACTCGGAGCGTCGGGCGGCGGCGAGGAGGCCGTCGAGCGATTCGAGCGCCTCTACTCCGCCATCGGGAAGACCGGCCGGAGCTACGGGAACAGCCAGCGCGATCCCTGGGACTTCACCCAGCTGGCGGGCTACCTCAGGTCGGCCGCCGGGGGAGAGATCGAGCTCCCGGGCGGCGCCGGCACCTGGCTGGAGGCTCTCGAGAGCCCTTCGATGCCGGAGGGGGAGGCGGAGCTTCAGCAGCTCCTCGCCGCCGCCGCCGAGCGGACGGAGGGCCCGGCCGAGGCGCTCGAGAGGATCCTCAGGGAGGAGACGAGCGGCGTCTCCGGGCCGTTGCCGGCGGTGAAGCGGTTCATCGTCGTCTCGAGCCTCGTGAGAGACCGGCCCGACCTCGGCGATCCCGCCACTCTTCTCCTCCTGGCCCGCGGCGTCGACCGCTTCCTCGCCTGCTATGCGCCGCTCGAGGATCTGCCTCTCGGGAGCGCGGAGACGGCCCGGAGGTACCTCTTCACGTTGAACCGGCTCGATTCGAACGGGACGGATCGTGACGCCGAGCTCCGCGCCGGCCTCTTCCTGGCCTCGGTCGAGCTCCTCTCGGCGCTCTTCCGAAGCGGGTCGGTCTCCGACGACGTCGCGCGCGGCCTCTTCGCGTCCCTCCTCGGGCAGCCGCTCTTCGCGACTCCCCGGACCGCCCCGGCGGCGGGAGTCGGGAGCTTCGACCTCTGGCTCCACGGGGAGCTTCTCGGTGCGCTCCGCGAGTCGGAGACGCGGTTCCTCGGCGGCGAGCGGGCCGGGTCGCTCTCGTGGGAGGACGAGGAGGACCGGGGACCGGCGAAGTCGGCTGACGACCTCCTCTTCGCGGCCCTCTCCGGCTTCCGCCCGCCGGCCACGCTGGCCTTCAGGGGCGGCTCGTACGTCTACGACGCGATGGAGGACGCCGTCGCGCGACGCCGGGCGTTCGCCCGGACCCAGGACCACGTCCCGCTCTGGGTCCTCGCCCGCGCCGCCGCCGAGC
>JAKPXO010000414.1 GCA_029567505.1 Acidobacteriota bacterium | reverse complement strand
GCGCCGCGCGGGCCCCGGTGAGGACCGCGAAGCTCTGGCCGGTGCTCCGCTCGTGCCGCAGCGCCCGCAGGCGGTCGAAGCCCTCCGCGGCGAGAGTCTTCAGCATCTCGAACGTCGCGTCGGTCGACCCGTCGTCGACGTAGATCAGCTCGTATTCGAAGGCCCCGTCGAGGGCCTGCCGGACCTCGGCGACGAGGGGGCGGACGTTCTCCGCCTCGTTCCGGGCAGGAATGACGACCGAGAGGAAAGGCTGTTCGGGCATGCCGTCTTTCGTCGCGCGAAGCAGCCTCCGTTCCGGTCGGCTCCCCGTACGCGAAGCGGTGATTTTCGCTCATTTTCCCGAACGGTTCCCGAAGCCGGCCGCGCGGCCGCCTGGGCGCCGACGGCGGAAGGTTTCTGGACGGCTTCCTCTCCCCATCCGTAGACTCTTCCGACGCCCTCTCGAAATCGCCCCCGGAGGAGAAGGACCTTGCCGAAGCCTCACGAAGCCGGGACTCGCTCGTCCCTGACGTCCGCGGCGCTCGTCGCGTTCGCAATCCTCGCCCTTTCCCCGGCCCGCGCGGCCCTCGGAAACCCGGACCCTCCGCCCGCCCGCGCCTCGCTGACGATCCCGTTCCTCTCTCCGAACGAGAGGGGCGAAGAGACGCTCGTCGTCTCGCTCGCCCCGATACGCGAGGGAGAGCGCGGCCGCCCCGAAAACCCCTTCGCCGAGAAGAGGATCTCCCTTCCCCCCGCCCCCGAGCGGTCGCGCGTTTCCTTCGACGGCCTCGAGGCGGGGCGATGGCTCCTCTCCTGGAAGGGGCCCGGCATCGCCGAGGAGGAGAAGGCGTTCACCGTCGGGAAGACGCCCGTCGTCGCGGAGGTCGTCGTCCTGAAGGCGGGGCGGACGCTCCGCGGCAACGTCCGGGACGACCTCGGGATGGTCGTCGAGGGGGCCTTCATCCGGGTCGGCCCCGGCCGGGAGTACTTCGTCGATTCGCCCCTGCCGGAGGTCTCGGCCCTGAGCGGCAGCGACGGGACGTTCGCGCTCGCGGGCCTCCCGGTCGACGGGACGCTCGCGTGGAACGCGACGGCGAAGGGGCACGTCTCCGCGAATGGGCGGCTCGGAGGGGAGACGCGCCTCGAGATCGTCCTCTCGAGGGCGCACCGCGTCACGGGGCGCGTCGTCGACGCGGACGGGACGCCGATCGCCGAAGCGGGGATCAACCCGGGCTATTTCGAGCCGGGACCCGACGGGCGCCCCCGCTCGCACCACGGTCACCCGGGCCGGGTCCGGACCGACGAGCTCGGTCGCTTCTCCTTCGACCGGCCCTACCTCTTCCCCGGGAACGTCTTCGTCCGCGCGAAGGGATACCTGACGCGGGTCGTCTCGCTCGAGGCCGTCGGCTCCGGTGCGCCGCGGGAGCTCGACCTCGGGGACCTCGCGCTCGAGAAGGGCCGGACGGTGACCGGGCGGGTCCGCACCGCCTCGGACGGCCGTGCGGTGCAGGGGGCGACCGTCGTGGCAGCCTGGACGACGGGCGCAGGAGCGTCGCGGGCAGCCGACGGGACGCAGGCGGAGACCGACGCCGAGGGGGCGTTCGAGCTGACCGGCCTGCCGCGCGAAAAGGGCGTCCGCGTCGCCGCCTCGGCTCCGACGTTCGCGAGGAGCTCGGCCTCCCTCGGAGCCGACGCCGATTCCCTCGAACTCCTCCTCGGCAAGGGGGGGCGGATCGAGGGAGAGCTCTGCGGGACGCCGGCCGAGCTCGCCCGCTCGACGATCGCCTACGGCGCGGGCGGAGAGTTCGCCTCGGGCAGGAACTCTCTCCCGATCGGCCCGGACGGACGCTTCGTCGTCGAGAACGCCGAGACGGGCCGATGGCACCTCCTTCGTTCCTGGACGTTCCGCGACGCGAGCGGCGCGTTCCGCTCCGGAAGCCTCGGCGTCTCGTCGGTGGAGGCCCGCGTCGTCGTCGAGGAGGGGGCCACGGCGCGCGTCCGGCTCGCCTGCGACGGCCCCCTCGTGACGGGCACGCTGAAGGCGAACGGCCTCCCGCTCGGCGACCGCGTCCTCACCCTCACGATCGCGAACCGCTCCTTCGCCGCCGGCTTCGTCGAAGCGGGAACGGGAGCCTTCGCGATCCGGGTCCCGACCCCCGGCCGGTGGTCGAGCTGGGAACCGTCGCCCCCGAGGGGGATGGCGTTCGTCGCGCCGTCCTGCGACGTGCCGCCCGAGGGACTCGCCGGCTGCGTGCTCGACGTAACTCCGATTCCCGCCTCGGAGTGACACGGCACCGCCGAATCGCTCCGTTTTCGCCGCCGTTTCCCGGGGCCCTTTCGCGGACTTGACAGACGGTCCCGTGTTGTGCTGCATTGCAGAATTCCGATAGAGTGCCCTCCATGTCCACCTACGACGAGGAGGCGTTCATGTACCGTAGCCAGTCCATCCCGGAGCTCGAGCGGTCCTGGGCCAACGACCTGCGCTGGCGGGGAATCGTCCGCCCGTACAGCGCCGCGGACGTCGACCGCCTCCGCGGCACGATCCAGATCGACTACCCCGTCGCCCGGATGGGGGCGGAGCGGCTCTGGAACCTCCTCCACACGGAGTCGTTCGTCCGGGCGCTCGGCGCGCTGACCGGAAACCAGGCCGTCCAGCAGGTGCAGGCGGGGCTGAAGGCGATCTACATGTCCGGGTGGCAGGTGGCGGGCGACGCGAACGACGCCCTGACGATGTACCCCGACCAGAGCCTCTACCCGGTCACGAGCGTCCCCACCGTCATCCGGCGGATCACGAACGCGCTGATGCGGGCCGACCAGATCCAGCACATGGAGGGGCGGTCCGACGTCTACTACTTCGCGCCGATCGTGGCCGACGCGGAGGCCGGGTTCGGCGGGCCGCTGAACACGTTCGAGCTGATCAAGTCGATGATCGAGGCGGGCGCCGGCGGCATCCACCTCGAGGACCAGCTCTCCTCGCTGAAGAAGTGCGGCCACATGGGCGGCAAGGTCCTCGTCCCGATCCACGACTTCATCCAGAAGCTCATCGCCGCGCGCCTCGCGGCCGACGTCCTCGGCGTCCCCACGGTCTTCATCGGCCGGACAGACTCGCTCGGCGCGAGCCTCATCCGCGGCGACATCGACAAGGTCGACCAGGAGTTTCTGACCGGCGAGCGGACGTCGGACGGCTTCTACATCGTCAAGGGGAGCCTCGAGTACGCCGTCGCCCGCGCCTGCGCCTACGCGCCGTACGTCGACGTCGTCTGGTGCGAGACCTCGACCCCCGACATCGGCGAGGCCCGCGCGTTCGCGCAGGGGGTCCACGAGAAGTTCCCCGGCAAGCTCCTCGCCTACAACTGCTCGCCGTCGTTCAACTGGAAGAAGAAGCTCTCCGACTCGGAGATCGCCGCGTTCCAGGAGGAGCTCGGCGCGATGGGCTACAAGTTCCAGTTCATCACGCTCGCCGGCTTCCACACGCTGAACGCCTCGATGTTCAAGCTCGCCTACAACTACGCGAAGACCGGCATGAGCGCGTTCGTCGACCTCCAGGAGGAGGAGTTCCAGATGGAGCGCGAGTGGGGCTTCAAGGCGATCAAGCACCAGCGCTTCGTCGGCGCCGGCTACTTCGACCAGATCCAGCAGACGGTCGCCGGCGGCGAGGTCGCCACGGCGGCGCTCAAGGGTTCCACGGAAGAGGAGCAGTTCGACAAGCACTGACCGGCGGCGAGCCGGCGGGAAGGGAGGGGGAGGCGGCCGACGCCTCCCCCTTTTCGTTTCCGGCGGTCGACCTCAGCCCCGGCCGCGCGCGGCCCTCTTCCTCCACGCGTCGCCCCTCTCCTTCGCCCCGAGGGTGTCGAACGTGCTCGCCGCGACGAGCGCGGTCCGCGGCGACGGGCTCGCTCGGTACATCTGCTCGAGGAGGGCGTCGACGCCCGCCCGGTCTCCGACGAGGAAGCGGAGGACGGCGAGGCTCGTGTAGGCCTGCGTGTTCCCCGGGTAGGCCGCGATCTCGGCGCGGAACGCCGCCTCGGCCTCCGGGAGGCGGTTCAGGCGGGCGAGGGCGTCGGCCCGCTGCAGCTCGAGGTTCCAGACCCGTGGCAGGCGCAGCTCCTTCGCCCGCGCGGCGGCTCGCTCGACCTCGGCAAGCGCCTCGGCCGGACGCCCGGCGCGGGAGAGCACTTCCGCGAGGGCGAGAAGGGCCGCCGGCTCCCCTCTTCCCTCGCCGGACGCCGCCCGCGCCTCGCGCTCGGCACCCGCGACGTCGCCCTTCGTCAG
>JAKPXO010000409.1 GCA_029567505.1 Acidobacteriota bacterium | reverse complement strand
GTGCGGTGTGACGATCACGTCTCGGCCGGCCTCTCGCGCGGCAGCTCTCGGCCGAAGGGTCCTTCTTCGAGCGCCGGGAGCGGCGCCACCGGGTCCTGCAGGACGAGGCCGACGAGGCGGCCGTCGACGCGCAGGGCGAGGCGCTGCGAAAGGAGCCGCTCGACGGACTCGGCCACGAACTTCGCCTCGTGGCCGTCGGCGACGAGGCGGGCGACGAGGCCCTTCTCGAGCGGGGCGCGGTCGGCCTCGAGGAGGACGAGGCGATCGAGGCCGGTGACGGTCCGCTCGGCCTTCGGCGCGACGGAGCGCGTGTCGCTCACGTGGATCGCGCTCTCCGTGTATGTCGCCACGAGGACCGGTGCCGGGCCTTCGACCCAGCGCCCGGCCCAGGCGAGGAACCGCTGGCGCAGCCGGGGGAGGCCGGGGCCGTCGAGGAGCATCTTCAGCACCGGGCTCTTGCGGACGGTGTCCCGCCACCCGTCCTCGAAGAGGTAGACGAGGTCGGCGAGCTCCTCCTCGGGCAGCGGGTAGACGGCGGAATAGCCGGGGGCGGGGCGGAGCCGCAGCCCGAAGCGCGCGGGGTCGCGGTGATACGAGCTGAAGCGGTGGTACTGGATCGGCGCCACGCCGGACGGCGGCTGGAGGTGCTCGAGGAGCGGCAGGAACTCGGCCATCTCCCCGTACCACTCGTCGCGGTCGCCGGGGACCTCGGAGAGGAGGTTCCAGCTGAGCCGGATGCCGAACTGCCGCGACCACTTGAGCAGCTGAATGTTCTGCCACGCCTCGCAGCCCTTCCCGAGAAGCCGGAGGAGCTCCGTGCTCAGGCTTTCGATCCCGGGCTGCGTCCACCGCACGCCGGCCTCGGCGAGCAGCCGGACCTGGTCGCGCGTCAGGTTCGCCTTCGTCTCGAAGAAGAGCTGATAGGGGCTTCCCGCTTCGACGAGCGCCGGAAGGAGGTCCTCGAATGCCGACATCGGCAGGATGTTGTCGACGGTCTCGAACGTCGCGAGAGAGTAGCGCCGCGAGAGGTCGTCGAGCTCCGTGAGGACCCGCCCGGGAGAGCGCTTGCGATAGGCGTTCTCCCGTCCGTTGAGGCCGCAGAACGAGCAGGTGCGCTTCTCGCCCCACCAGCACCCGCGGGACGTCTCGACGAGGAGTGTGGGCGTGACGGCGGGGACGAGCGCGTCGAGCGACCGGAACGTCTCGAAGTACTCCGTGTAGTCGGGCGGCGGGATCGCCTCGAGGTCGCGGGCGAAGGCCCGGGGCGTGTCGTCCGCGCCCTGGGCGTCCGCGACGCGCGGGTAGCCGCTCCGGCGATGGGCCGGCCCGAGGACGCCCACGGGGAGCTCCTCGGGCGAGACCTCCCGGCCGTCGCGCTCGATGGCCCGGACCAGGGGCACGAGGACGTCGTCCGCCTCGCCGGAGACGACGAAGTCCACCTGGTCGAACAGGCGGTGCGTCGTCCGCCCCATGACCGTCTCGCAGTTCGCTCCCCCGAGGAGCGTCACGATCCCGGGGTCGAGCTCCTTTACCCGCCGGAGCAGGGCGAGGGAGGCGACGTGCTGCTGGAACGTCGAGCTGCACGCGACGATCCGGGGTCGGCGGGCGACGACGTCCTCGGCGAGGCGCGAGACGAACGGCTCCGCGCGGGCGCGGGCCGCGAGGACGAGCTCGCGGACCCGCTCCGGCTTCCAGTACGCCTTGTGGAAGATGTCGCGCGAGAGGACCCGGTCGAGGTAGGCGTCGGAGCCGCTCGACGCGCCCGGGAACGCGACGGAGGAGAAGAGCCATTCCCCCAGGAGGTGGTTCGCGTAGACGAGCGACACGGCCTGGTGGGCCTCGACCCCAATCTCGGACGCGAAGAGGAGGTTCGCGTAGACGACCTCCGAGCGCACCCCGCCGGCCGACAGGACGGACTTCAGCGTTCCGAGGGCGATCGACGGCCGGGCCAGGCCGATCCAGGGCATGTTGACGAAGAGGACGTCCAAGCTTCAGCCCCAGCTCCCCGAGAGCTCGTCGTCGAGGACGCCGCAGTCGTAGAGGCTCTGCAGGAGCGTCGTCGCCGCGAGGACGTCGAGGCCCTCGGCGGCCAGCGTGCCGATCACCTCCCCGACGGTAGAGCCTCCGGCCGCGACGAGCGGACCGAGGCGGCGGGCCGTCGCTCCCCCCGAGAACTC
>JAKPXO010000406.1 GCA_029567505.1 Acidobacteriota bacterium | reverse complement strand
GAGCTTGCGGAAGTCGGCCTCGGCCTCGTCGACGAGGCCCGTCGCGAACTTGAGGCGGTCCTCGTTGACCTCCTCGGGCGTCATGTTCGCGAGGACGCCGCGGAGGTGCCCCTCCAGGCTCTCCTTGGCGACGCGGGCGATCTCCATCGGGTCGCGGCCGAGGAATCGCTCGATGGCGTTCCCGACGACGCGCGGGTCGGAGGAGACCTTCACGTTCGCGATGGCGTGGACGCGGAGCGGGATGCCTCCCTTGGAGTAGGCGTTCGCCACCTTCAGGTCGATCGGGATCGAGAGGAGACTCATCCGGTCGACCCGCTCGAGGATCGGGATCCTCGCGGAGCGCCCGCCGAGGATGACCCGGTAGCCGACCTGGCTCCCGTCGGCGAGCTTGCGCTTGCGCCCCGAGAAGATGACGACCTGGTTCGGCGGGCAGATGACGAGGATCGACCTTGCGAGGATCGAGAGGATGCCGAGAGAGACGGCACCCGCGACGACACCTGCTCCGATTCCGGCGAGAGAGTCGAGCACGACGACCTCCTGGCTTGGGGGGTTGCTATTCCTTCCAGGGAGCGGGCTCGACCTCGGCGATCCCGTCCCGGAAGCGGACGACGACGACGCGTTCGCGGATCTGGATCGGCTCGCCCCCGGTCCGCGCCGGGAGCTCGACGTCCTGGTCGGCGACGTGGAGACGTATCTTCCCGAGGCCGTCGGGGAGGAGCGGGAGGACGACCTCGCCCTCCGTGCCGAGGAACGCCTCGGTCGAGGCCGGGCTCGTCGCGGCGCCGCGGCCGAGCGACCGGAAGAGGGTGGCAACCCCCGTGCCGACGACGAAGCCGAGGACGACGGAGACGGGGACGTGGACGGGAGCGCCGACGCCGAGGAGCGAGAGCGCCGTCCCCGACATGCCGAACGCGCCGAGGGCGTAGGTCCAGAAGCGGAGGGAGAAGAGGTTCGAGAGGAAGGCGCCGTGGTCGGCGTCGCCGTCGCCGTGATCGTCGCCCGTGTCGTGGCTGTCCCCGTCCCCGTGGAAGACGGAGGCCCCGATCAGGACGAGGCCGAAGGCCAGCGCGGCGAGGTAGACGGTCAGCATGGTGGGCCGAGTTTACGCCGGGCTCGCGGGCGCTAGACTGCGCTCCTGGTGGGCGAGCCCGTGGACCTGAATCGCGACCGGAGGCGGGAAGGGGAGACCTCTCCCTCGGCGTCGTTCCTCGACCTGCACGCGATCCTGGAGTCGATCCCGGAGCCGGTCGGCCTCGTCGACCGCGCCGGTCGGATCCTGGCGTTCAACGGAGCGGCCCGAAGGGTCGTCTTCGCGGCCCGGACCCAGAGCGTCGCCCTCGGGGACGACCTCTTCTCCTTCATCTCGCCCCACAACCTGCCCGGCGTGCGGCAGAGCCTCGCACGGGCCTTCTCGGGCGAGGTGCACACGCACCGGACCGAGGCGGCGGGCCACCATTTCGAGACGGTCTACTCGCCGGTCCGCGGGCCGTGCGGGGAGGTGGCGGCGGTCTCGATCCGCGTGAAGGACGTGACCGAGAGGGAGAAGGCGCTCGCCGAGATCGCCGCCCTGAACGCGACGCTGGAGGAGAGGGTCGCCCGGCGGTCGGAGGAGCTCGAGAGCGTGAACGCGGAGCTCGAGAAGGCGGCGCGCGCCAAGGACGCCTTCCTCGCGAGCATGAGCCACGAGCTCCGGACGCCGCTGAC
>JAKPXO010000368.1 GCA_029567505.1 Acidobacteriota bacterium | reverse complement strand
CAAGGGGTGCGAGACGCACGCGAAGCTCGTCGCCGAGGGGAAGGTCCTCCCGCCCGCCGACGCCGCCGGCTTCGACGTCCCGACCGACCGCCTCTACCACCGCGGGCACGCCTGGCTGAAGCCGCTCGAAGACGGCACCGTCGCGATCGGCCTCGACGACCTCGCCACGCGCCTCGTCGGCAAGCCCGACGCGGTCGTCCTCCCGGCCGTCGGCTCCTCTCTCGCCGAGAACGGCCCGGCCCTCCGCCTGCGCGCCGGCAAAGCGCGCGTCCGAGTCGCCTCCCCCGTCAGCGGAGAGGTCGTCGAGCACGGCTCGCTCTCCTCGGACTTCCTCCTCCGCGTGAAGCCCGAAGGCCCCCTCGACACCCGCGCGCTCCTGACTCCCCGCGAGGCCGCCGCCTACTTCCCCCGCGAGCTCGACCGTCTCCAGCTCGCCCTCTCCGGCAGCGTCCCCGCCCTCGCCGACGGCGGCCTCCCGGTCGGCGACCTCTCGAAGGCCATTCCCGAAGACGACCGCGACCGCGTCCTCGGCGAGATGCTCCTGGAAGCCTGAGTCCTCCTCGTCGGCGGTCCCGGGGCGTCCCCCCCTTCCGTCCCGGTACCGCCGATGTCCCCGGGCCCGCCCGGTCCCACGCACGGGACCGGGCGGGCGTTCTTCTTCCTCTCTCCCCTCCTATCTCCTATTCCCAATCTCTCCCCGTGACCCGCAACACTCCTCGTCCCGCGCCCCACGATCAGCAAGCCCGCGCGAAGCGCGCACCGCGAAGGGCGGTGGGTGGGGGGCGCGGGGTGGGTACATAGGGCTTCCGCCCCCGGCACCGGCGATCTCCCCGGGCCAGCCCGGTCCCGCGCCGAAATGGTCCGTTCCTGCGACGCGCGGGCCTCCTGTCCCCGTTTCATCGGGCTGCGCACTCGCTAACGCGACAGCTCATCCACTCTCCCCAGGAACGAGCGCAGCCTCGTGACGACGAAGCGGACGGCCCCGGGAAGCAACCCGTTGTCGACGTACGCCCGGAACTCGTGCCCTCCCGAGCCGAGGACGAAGAGGGCGGGTCTCCCCGCAGCTGCAAGCCTCTCGTCGAGTCGCGTCGAATGAGGACGGCACGGATCCTGGAGATTCGTCGCGATCTGGATCGGCGACGAGAGGGCTCCGAGACCGAACGGAAGATCCGCGAGCCCTTCCGCCATTCCGACGCCTCCCACGAACGCCATCGCCGCTACGGGAATCGGCGTCGTCGCGGCGAACAGCGCCGCCAGGAATGCCCCGTGCGAATACCCGACGACCCCGAGGCAGCCGATCGGGCTCGCGATCGCGGGCAGGACCTCGGAGATCATGTGCCGCCGGAAATGGTCCGCACACTCCGCGAGCGATCCGGTAACGGAAGGAGAGTTCGGCACGATAACGGCCGGGAACCCACAGCCCGCGGCCCCGAGCAACAGCTGCAGCTCCTTCGGCTCTTCTTGGCGTCGCGCCGCGTGCTCCTTGGTGCCGACCGCTCCCCCGACATACACGATCAGACCGTCGGCCGGCGTCCTTTCGCCCGCGAGGTAATCGACGAAGGTCGCGGGGCCGAGGATCGAATCCGACAGCAGCAGCTTCATGGGCTTTCTGCCTCACGATCTACGGTCTCGGCTTCACGTCCTCCGGAAGCCCCAGCTCGCGGAGCGCGATCCGCGCCTCGTCGATCACCGCCGGACTCGCGCCCCCTGCAGGATCGACCTCGACCTCGACGTGGATCCGGACCGCACCGGACGTCACGTATCGAGAGAGCACCTTCATGTAGAAGTTCATCCACTTGTTCGGGT
This sequence comes from Acidobacteriota bacterium, assembly GCA_029567505.1. GTDB lineage: Bacteria > Acidobacteriota > Thermoanaerobaculia > UBA5066 > UBA5066 > UBA5066. The sequence goes on along the minus strand of JAKPXO010000368.1, from coordinate 1,946 downwards.
GGATCTCGCCCGACCAGCGGAAACCCTTCGCCGCCTGCGTCATCTGCTCGGCCTTCGTCTCTGCTGTCGCGAGCGCCTCGGACCCGGCCGAAGCCCCCAGGTTCGTCGCCGCCGGGAACGCGGGCGTCGACGGGGCTGGCTCGAATGTCGCCGTAGTCCCTGTGGCCGCGACGGGCGCCGGTCTCGACGTTCCGGCCAGGTACGCCTCCGCGGCCTCCTTCCGGATGAGGAACACGTCCTCGGCGATCTCGACTTCGGCCATCGGAAGCGACTTCCGGAAGAGGAACGGGTCGTAGGTGCCGGCCGGCGCGCGCCCCACGTAGGCGAGCTGGCCCGCCTCGATGCCCCGCGAGATCGTCTCCTTCACCGCGTCGGGCGAGAGGATGCGCGGGAACCGCGGCGAGGCGTAGAAGGCATCCCGGACGGCCTTCGTGCTCCACTCCGGCAGCGCCGGAGGCCAGTACCGGGTCAGGAACGTCGGCGAGACGGACGGCACGACGACGTCTTCCTGCTTCAGCCGGCTCAGGATCAGCTCGACGAGAGACCCGGCGGCGCTCGAATGGACGAGGCCCAGGTCGATTCGCCGGAGGGCGTTGTCGTCGCCGAGGAGGAAGAGGTTCTTGTAAGCCCTCCAGACCGCCTCGCGGAGATCCCGCTCGGCCCGCTTGAGGCTCTCCGTGAGCTGGCGGCGCTGGGTCTCGTCGAGCTTCAGGTCGCCGTCGTCGTCGATGTCCTCCCAGGCCAGGAGCTTTCGCGCGTCCTCGGAGAGCCCGAGGCCGTCCTCCGCAACGGCCCAGATGAGCGCGCTCTTGAACGTTCGCGCCGACTGGCCCGACTCCGCCGTCATCGACTCCAACAGCTTCCGCGTCGCCGCGTCGCCCGCGGAGAGATCCGGAGGGAGGACGACGAGCGTCAGGACGGGCCGGTCGGGCACCTGCGTGCTCTTCTGGGGGAAGTAGATCCTCTCGAGCCCGACGCCGGCCGAGAACGCTTTCCGGACCTCCTCCCTCACGCACTCCTCGACGGCCTTGCCGTCCACCGCGGCGCGGCGGTCGGCGAGGAGCTTGTTGAGGTTCGGCTGGAAGCTGAAGCGGTAGCTCGTCTTCTCCGCGATCAAGTAGTAGCAGCTCTCGACGAGCCCCTCGAGGCACTGTTCGACATTCCCGATGTCGAGCTCCGGCTCCGCGACCGCGAGCCGGACTTCCGGGAGGCTCGCCGCCCCGCGCTGCTGGCCGCCGTTCGACTCGAAGAGGACCGACGTGGCGACCTTTCGATGGAGCCTCCCCTTCCGGACGGCGTCGGTACCCTCCGCATCGAGCCGCAGCGCGTGAGCCTGCGCCTTCCCGACGATGTCGGTCGTCACGGCCCCTTCCAGCCGCGCCTCGCCGAGCTGCTCGAAGACCGCGGCACGGAAGAGCGCGTCTTCGAGCGGCGCCGTCCCGAGTGTGATGAGGGCGTCCTTGTGAGCCCCCTTGTAACCGTCCGCATAGGCCCGAGCGACCCAGAGCGCCAGGAGCCGCAGGACGCCGCGCGTCTGCTGGAACCGCGGCAGGCCCCGCCACTTCCGCTCGAACACCGAGAGCACAGCGGGGTGGAATGGGTACGCGGCCTTGAGCGCTTCCCGGGCGTTTTCTGCAGGGAACGTGCTCGGAAGCTGCTGCCGGTTCGCTTTGAGCCACCCCTCGAAGGCATCGATCGTCTCGCGAGCCTCGTCGGGGAAGCCGGACCACTCGAAGAGCCGGCGCCGGATGATCTCCGTCGTCTCCGCCTCGGCCGACATGACCATCGCCTTCCCGAGGCGGTCGAGGAGCTTCTTGAAGCGCTCGTGGTCGGCGACGTCCTCGGCGGACATCTCGAGCTCCGAAGCCGGGATCGAGACCGCGAGGACGACCTCGTTCCGCGCGCGGACGACCTCCGAGAGGCTCTGGAGGAAGCTGTAGAGCTGC
>JAKPXO010000516.1 GCA_029567505.1 Acidobacteriota bacterium | reverse complement strand
CGCTCGGCGCCCGATTCGGCGTCGACCGAGAGGACCTGTTCGCCTGTCTTGAGGAAGACGCCCCTCATCCGGACGTCGGAGTGGATGGCGACGGCGTCGTAGTCGACGAGATGCCCTTCGCGGACGGCGCGGTTGTAGTCGTACCGGTAGACGACATCGTTGAAGTAGGCCTTCGTGTGGGCCGCAGGCGTGGCGGTCAGGCCGATCTTGACGGCGTCGAAGTGGTCGAGCGTGTCACGCCAGAGGGAGAGCTCGGCGGTCGTGTAGCCGCGGTGACACTCGTCGGCGATGACGACGTCGAAGGCGTGGATCGGGATGTCGACGTGGTCGGCGTCGTCGTCGATCTCGTCGCCTTCCGTCGACCAGACGGCGCTGCGCCCGAAGAGGTTGATCGCCATTCTCTGGATCGTGCAGACGTAGACGAAGGCGTGCTTCGGCTCGGGCGCCGTCAGGTAGGAGCCGGGGAGGACCTTGGGGTCGAACGGGGCATCGTCGTCCAGGTCGGCTCGCTGGAAGCGCTGGCTGTAGACCTCGTAGAGCTTGTCGAACTTCTTGTTCGGCTCGGGCTCGAACGACGCGAAGGCCTTGACCGCCTGGGCCGCGAGGGCGCGCCGATCGACGAGGAAGAGGATCCGCTTCCCGACGCCCGACTCGAGGAGTCGGTAGACCTCGTTCACCATCGTGAAGGTCTTGCCGGTCCCCGTCGCCATCGCGACGAGCATCTGGCGCTTGCGGTCGCCGATCGCCTGCTCGATGGCGGCGTTCGCCTCGACCTGGTAGGGCCTGAGGCGCGAATGAGCGTTCGGGTGGGACGAGAACCAGCCGCAGCCGGCGTCGAAGTCTCGGCCGAAGGCCTCACGCAGGGCGGCCGGAGTGTGGAACCGGGCGACGCGGCGCGAGCGGTTCAGCTTGTGGCGGACGTCGTGGAACCAGATCGTCTCGCCGTTCGTCGAGTAGAGGAACGGGACGTGGTAACCGCGGATGTCGATGGGGCCGTTGAGGACGCCCTTCGAGTACCGCTCGGCCTGGGTCAGGACGTTCTGCGGGCCGAGGGTGAGCTTCTTCGCCTCGACGATTCCGAGGAGCTGGCCGTCGACGAAGAGGGCGTAGTCGGCAGGGCCGTTCGCCGTCGGGTACTCCGTGAGGGCATGGTGGCGGCAGCGGGAGAGATCGGTCTCGGGGCGCCAGGGGGCGACGGTCCAACCCGCGGCGCGCAGGGCCGGGTCGATCCGATCACGCCGGGTCCTCGATTCCGGTGTCTTCGTCCGCCGCGCCATCCTGCTCCGCCGTGGTCCGGAAGTCTCGTGTCGGGGAAGGATAGCTCGACACCCTGGACTCGGGATTGCGCGAAGCCCCGGTGGCCGCCTGCCGCCCTCAGACCCGGTAGTACTCCCGGTACCAGGCGACGAAGCGGGCGAGGCCGACGGCGAGGGGCGTGTGGGGCGCCGCGCCGAGGAGGCGCGCGAGCGGCTCGGTGTCGGAGCTCGTCTCGACGAGGTCGCCCGGCTGCATCTCGCGAAGGACGAGGTTCGCCTTCCGGCCGAGGAGCTCCTCGAGCGTCCGGATGAACTCCGTCAGGAGGACCGGCTCGCCGTTGCCGATGTTGAAGACGCGGTGCGGGGCGCTGCTCGCCGCCGGGTCGCCGCCGTCGGGGGTCCACGCGGGGTCGGCCTCGGGCGCGCGGTCGAGGAGCGCGACGACGGAGTCTGCGATGTCGCCCACGTAGGTGAAGTCGCGCTTCATCTCGCCGTGGCCGTAGACGTCGATCGGGTCGCCCGCGAGGATCGCTCGCGTGAACTTCATCGTCGCCATGTCGGGCCGGCCCCACGGGCCGTAGACGGTGAAGAAGCGGAGGCCCGTCGCCGGCACGCCGAAGAGGTGCGCGTAGGCGTGCGTCATCACCTCGTTCGCCTTCTTCGTCGCGCCGTAGAGGCTCACGGGATGGTCCGTCCGGTCGGAGGCGCGGAACGGCGTCGCGTTCAGGCCGTAGACGGAGCTCGAGCTCGCGTAGACGAGGTGCGCGACGCCCGTCCGCCGGCAGCCTTCCAGGACGGTGAGGTGCCCCGTCAGGTTCGACTCGACGTAGTCGAACGGCGCGTCGAGCGAGTGGCGGACGCCCGGCTGCGCGCCGAGGTGGACGACCTTCTCGAAGCGCTCGCGCGCGAAGAGGGCCGCCATCCCCTCCCGGTCGGAGAGGTCCTGCCGCTCGAACCGGAAGCCCTTGCGCGGGAGGAGCCTCGCGAGGCGCGCCTCCTTCAGCGAGACGTCGTAGTACGCGTTCAGGTTGTCGACGCCGACGACTTCGTTTCCGGCGTCGAGGAGACGCTCGGCGACGTGCAGGGCGATGAAGCCGGCGGCGCCGGTGAGGAGGGTCTTCACGGTGCGGTCTTCGGAGGAGTGTAGAGGTAGACGGGGCCGTCCGGGGCCGCGGCGTCGGGGCGACCCGAGCCCGGCGGGACGAGGAGCCACCGGCGCCCGTGGCGCTTCCCGAGGTCCGTCGCCGAGGAGAGGTCGAAGGCGTCGGCGAGGGCCTTGTCCGGCCCCAGGACCCACCGCCCCGCGTCGCCCGCCTGCCAGCGGGCCGCGGCGGCCCCCTGCATCTCGGGCGGCATCAGGTAGGGGAAGTGGTTCGTCGGCCGCCGCGCGAAGAGGAGGAACTGCTCGCGGTACGCGACGAGGGCGAGCGCTTCACCGGGCGGGACGCGCGACTCCGCGGCCTCGACGACCGCCCTCGGCGTCCGCGAGGCGTTCAGGAGCGGATTCACGCCGAAACCGACGACGAGCCATACGATCGAGAGGACGAAGGCGACGGCCGCGAGGGGGAAGCGCCGGAAACGGAGGACGAACGCCGTCGCGGCGACGCCGAGGACGAGCGCGGCGGGCCACGGGTTCGCGATCTCCTCGGCCGCGAGCCTCTCCCCCACTTTCGGGACGAGGAGCGCCGCGAGCGCCGCGAGGAGGCCGAGGGCGCCGACGAGCCCGGCGAGGCCCGCGAAGAGCCGCCGCGGCCAGGTCTTGCGGAGGAGCTCCGGCAGGAGCGGCGCGGCGAGGAGGGCGAGCGCGGGGGTGGCCGGGGTGATGTAGACGCCGCGCTTGCCGGGCGAGGCGCTGAAGAAGACGAGGACCAGGAGGAGGTAGCCGAGGAGGACCGGGACCCGGCGGTCCCCGGCGCGCACCTCGCGGACCCAGGCGGGGACGAGCCACGGCAGGAGGAGCGAGAGCGGGAGCCAGAACGGCGGGATCACCTTCACGAGGTAGTCCCACCACGGCTCGACGTGGTGCCACGCGGCGCCGTAGCGCGTGACGGTCTGCTTGAAGAGGATGTTGTTCCGATAGGCCTCGAGCGCGGGGTCGCCGCTCTGCGCGACCGCCACGAGCATCGGGACGCCCCAGAGGGAGACCGCCGCGAGGAGGGCGAGCGGCCCGGCAAGCGCTTTCGGCCAGGACGAGAGGGGCGCGCGCCGGATCTCGGCGCGGTGCGTGTAGAGCGCCGGGACGAGGGCGAAGAGGGCCAGGATGCCGACCCCTTTCGTGATGACGCCGAGCCCCGCCGCGAACCACCCGAGGTAGTACCAGCGCCACCCTCCCCCGAGGAGGAGGAAGCGGACGAACGCGTAGACGCCGAGCGTGATCCAGAGCGTCACGAGGGCGTCGATCTGGGCCGTTCGCGCCTGGAGCGTGAACTGGACCGTCAGGAGGAGGAGGAGCCCGGCCCGCCACGCCGTCGCGCGGTCGTGGAGGCGCCGCGCGAGGTCGAAGACGAGGGCGAGCGTCCCGAGGCCGGCGAGGAGCGACGGAAGAAGGAACGCGACGCGGAGCGAGCCCGTCAGCTTCAGGAAGAGGGCGATCGCCCACATGAAGAGGGGCGGCTTGTCGGGGTAGAGCTCGCCGCCGCGGACCGGGAAGAGCCACTCGCCGCTCTCGACCATCTGCCGCGCGACGAGCGCGAAACGCGGCTCGTCGGCGGGCCACGGGTCGCGCAGGCCGAGGCCGGCGCCGAAGAGGACGGTCGCGAGGAGGAGCAGGAAGAGGAGCGCGCGGCGATCGTCCGTCGGCCCCGTAAGGAGCCTTTCGTCGGGCGTCACGCCCCGTCCCCGGGGTCTGTCCCGGCTTCCAGGTGGCGCGCCGCCTTGATGAGCCAGAGGTTCCTCACGTAGACGACGGCCCCCGCGCTCTGGCCGAGGATGAAGACGGGATCCTTCCGGTAGATCGCGTAGGCCAGGAGGAGGGCCGAGCCGCCGAGGCTGAAGTACCAGAACGCGACGGGGATGACGCTTCTCTTCTGCCGCTCGGAGGCGATCCACTGGATGATGAACCGGGCGCTGAAGAGGAGCTGGCCGAAGAGGCCGAGGCCGACCCAGACGCGCTCGAGGGTGAGGGTCACGGGAGGACCTCCTTCACGACGGGAGACTTCGCCCGCCGCTTCAGCCACGCGACGCCGAGGACGTCGACGAGGCCGACCCAGAGCCGGTTCCAGACGCCGTAGTTCGATCGGCCGGCCATCCGGGGGCGGTGGTTGACGGGGTGGACGAGCATGACCCCGCCCAGCGCCTGGACGAGCGTCGGAACGTAGCGGTGCATGTGGTCGAACGCGGGGAGGCGGAGGTACCAGTCGAGGCGGACGGCCTTCAGCCCGCAACCGACGTCGGGGACGCCGTCCTTCAGCACCGCGTTCCGGAACGCGTTCGCCACCTTCGAGCTGACCCGCTTCACCCAGTCGTCCCGGCGGTTCACGCGGTGGCCGATGACGCCGACGACGCGCGGGTCGCGGGCGCTCCCCTCGAGCGCCGTCCGGACGAGGCCGGGAATGTCGGCCGGGTCGTTCTGGCCGTCGGCGTCGAGGACGACGAGCCACTCGCCCCGCGCGGCGCGGGCCCCCGTCAGGACCGCGAAGCTCTGGCCGGTGCTCTTCTCGTGCCGGAGGATTCGAAGCCGGTCGAACCC
>JAKPXO010000337.1 GCA_029567505.1 Acidobacteriota bacterium | reverse complement strand
GCTGGAGAAGGGGACCTTCTCCTGGCCGGAGACGAGCGAGGCGGGGGCGATGACGATTCAGGCGGGGGACCTGGCGCTCCTTCTGAGCGGCATCGACCCAGCGCGCACGAAGAAGCGCACGTGGTACGAGCGAGCCCCGTGAGACACCTGGCAAAGTGAAGAAGCGCGCCCCATATTGAGGCGCGTGGCAGCGGCGGAAGCACAAAGCGCGGCACTCCTCGAGGATCTCGCCGTCGCACACCAGCTCATCGGCAAGCTCCGCGCCGATCTCCAGCGCAGCCTCCACGAGAACAAGTGGCTCCGTCACCGGCTCGACGTCCTGAGCCGTCGGCTCTTCGGCAGGAAGGCCGAGCAGCTGACGCCGGGCCAGCTCGTCCTTGCTTACGAGCACCTCGAGAACGAGACGGGAAAGGCGGACGAGCCCGTCGAGACCGACTCGGGAGAAGGCCTGACCTTGCCCCGTTCTCACGTCCAGTTTACGCGGGAGGAATCTCCCGGCAGTAGCGCTGTGGGAACGGAGGGAATCGCGCAGCGATTTCCTCGGTTTCCACAGTCGTGGACGTGCCCGCAAGTAGGCGCGCGTAGACCGCCGGGGGACGCCGTCCGACAGAACTGTGCGGCCTGACCTCGTTGTAGTCGACGCGCCAGTCCTCGATGGCCTTCCGGACGTCGTCGAGGTCCAGGAACCAGTGCAGATCCAGGCACGTCTCGCGGAGCTTGCCGTTGAAGCTCTCGACGAAGGCGTTCTGGGTCGGCTTACCCGGATCGATGAAGTGCAGCCGCACGCCGTTTGCTCGGGCCCAGCGGTGCATCGCCTTCGACGTGAACTCCGGTCCGTTGTCGACGACGATGACGGCCGGAAGGCCCCGGTCTTCTTTCAGCTTGTCCAGTACCCGGCCGACACGCACTCCGGAGATAGAGATGTCCACCAGAAGGGCCGGGCTCTCGCGCGTGCCTTCGTCGACGATCGTCAGGCAGCGGAAGCGGCGGCCGGTGGCCAGAGCGTCGCTGACGAAGTCCATCGACCAGCGCTCGTTGGCGCGCTGCACTGGCTCGAGCTTGGGCTGCCGTGGGCGGGGGCCTCTTCGGGGGCGACGTCGCGGGAGAGAAAGGCCCTCCGACTTGTAGATGCGGTAGAGCCGCTTGTGATTCACCACGCACCCTTCGTCGCGCAGGAGGTCCCCCAGGAGTCGATAGCCGCCCCGTGGCCGAGCCAGCGCGAGCTCGCGAAGGCGGGCCACCAGCGGCACAGGGTCCTTGCGACGAGACCCGTACCTCGCCGTCGAGCGCCAGGCCCCCAGCAAGGCGCAGGCACGGCGCTGGCTGATGCGGACTTCGCTTGTCATGACGCCCACGGCGATCCGCCGGGCTGCGGGCGTCACCACTTTCTTGACAGCACCGCCTTCAGCGCCTGGTTGTCCAGCGTGAGGTCCGCGACCAGGTGCTTCAGCCGGCGGTTTTCATCCTCGAGACCGTGCAGTCGGCGGGCATCGCTGATCTCCATCCCGCCGTGCTTTGCCTTCCACCGGTGGAAGCTCTGCTCGCTGACGCCGTGCCGCCGGCAGATCTCCTTCACGGGCGCCCCGGCCTCAGCCTCCTCGAGCACCGCGATGATCTGCTCCTCCGTGAACCGCTTTCCCTTTATGACCGCCCCTTTCCGGCCCCCGGATTCTCAACCCGGTGGACCGATTTCTTGGGGCAAGGTCAGATCTGTACGCCGCGCTCGAGATCGCCACGGGAAAGGTCGTCGGCCGCTGCAAGGACTCGCACACCGGCCAGGACTTCCTGAGCTTCTTGAGGACCGTAGAGCGGACCTTCCGTCGCGGCGAGCTCCACGTCATCCTCGACAACTCCTCCACGCACGAGACGCCGGACGTCCAGAGGTGGCTCGGCGAGCATCCTCGCGTGGACTTTCACTTCACTCCGACGAGCGCGTCGTGGTTAAACCAGGTCGAAGGCTTCTTCAGCATCCCGACGAGGCGGTCCTTGAAGCGAGCCGGCTTCGCCTCCACGGCCGCGCTTCGACGGCACCTCGAGGACTTCCTCGCCAGCTGGAACGAGGATCCGACACCTTTCGTCTGGACTAAGTCCTCACGCACGATCGTCCGCGATCATCGTCGCATGCTTGCGCGGATCTCGCGGGCGGAGCACTAGAGGACCTTCACCTCAGAGTCACTTCCCGGTCGGCTTTCGCCCCCCAGTTGGAAGCGCCGGTCACGGCGCTTCGCGCCATGCCCGGCGCACACACGAAACGGCCCCGCGCTCGCGCGCGGGGCCGCAGGTCTTCGATCGGCTTCGGGGCTCAGCGGGTCAGGGTGTTGTTGTTGACGATGAAGCGGCGCGTCCCGGCGGACCGGTAGTTGCCGCGGCCGTCGATGACCTCGACGAGGAGGTCGTGCTCGGAGTTCGCGAGCTTCGTCGTGTCGAGGTAGAAACGCCACCGCGCGTTCGTGCGCTGCGGGTAGTTCGGGTAGACCGCGGAAACGTCGGGGCTCGGGAGGCCGTACTCGGCGTAGTCGCGACCGGTCACGGCGTCGATCTGCGGCACGCCGTCGATCAGCACCCGGACGCGGATGACGCCGTCGAGGTCGAGAGCCCAGCCGAGGACCGGGTGGATCCCGCCGACGAACTGGTAGTTCATCGGGTCGGAGACGTAGCCGAGCGGCGACGGGTCGAGGTTCTGCGTCGCGCACTCGATGTGGACGGGCAGCTCCTTCAGGAGGGTGACGTTGTCCTCCTTGTCGGCCGCCTTCACCTGGAGCATGTGGTTCCCCTCCTTGAAGCCCTTCTCGGTCAGGAGGTGGCCCACGTCGACGGCGAAGAAGTAGCCGGAGTTCGCCGACTGCGGGAAGCCCGGGTAGAAGACGTTCACGTCGGGCCGGTAGAAGCCGTAGCAGTCGACGAGCGCGTTGTCGAGGTTGAACTCGCGCCGGCACCCGAGCGTGTTGAAGGCGCCTCGCGTGTCCTTCAGGACGACGCCGTCCATCTCGAGGAAGACGTGAGAGACCCCGCCGCGCTCGGCGTAGACCGAGGTGTCGAGCGCCCAGCCCGAGACGAACATGACGTAGCGGGTGTCGCGGATCTCGCCGCCGGAGGGCCCGCCGGGGAGCCGGAGGCAGTTGCCGAACCAGGTCGCCTGGAGCATCGGCTGGTCGACGTCGCCGAAGGGCGGGAGGTTCGGGGCGTTGTTGAAGACCTGGAACCGCCGGATGGCGAGGAGCCCCTGCTGCCCCTGGTCGTCGGTCGCCTTGACCGTGAGCGTGTGGACGCCGTTCGTCAGGCGGGTCGAGTCGATGAAGACGAGGAAGCCGGAGGTCGAGGCGTCGGCGACGTTCGGGTAGAAGGCCGCGACGTCGGGACGGTTGATGCCCAGGACCGCCTCGCGCTCGAGGAGGCCGTCGATCAGGACGTCGACGTGCTCGACCCGCCGGTCGTCGAGCGCCCACCCCGCGACGGCGAGGACGCCGTTCGCGTGGACGGACGAGTCCGGGAGCGGGACGTCGAGGATGCCGAACGGCGCCTGGTTCTTCGTGTTGTCGATTCGGATCGTTCGCGGCGCGAGGAAGTAGCAGCAGCCGGTGACGTCCGTGATCCGGACGTGGAGGGTGTGCGTGCCGTTGGCGTAGTTCGCCGCGCGGAACGACATCTCGAAGCCCGGCTGCTCGCCCGGCGTCCCCGCGTACTGCGGGAGCCACTGGGTCACGTCGGGGCGCGGGAGGTTGATGTTGGCCCCGCCCGCGGGCGTGACCCGGTTCGCCTCGTCCGTCCCGTCGATGAAGAGGTCGACGTTCGAGACGAGGTTCCCGTTCAGCGCGAAGCCCGTGACCCGGACGAAGCCCGAGACGAGGGCCCCCTCCGCCGGAGCCTCGATCGTCCCGAGGGTCTGCGCCGGGCAGCCCTCTTCCGGGCACTGCGCGAACGCGGGCGCCCCGAGCGTCAGCAGGACCGCCGCCGTCACCGGAAGGACCAGAGCGTTGAGCTTCATCAGTCTTCCTCCCCAGGCTCACGAGGTCTCAGGTTCACGGTGTCCGGCTCCATCGCGGAATCAGACCCGGAACTTTGAGAGCGTGCGTTCGTTTGCGGGAATTCTAGGTGGGGGCCAAAACCCTGTCAATTCGAGGGTTTCCCCGATTTCGCGCCCGGCCCGGCCACCGGGGCGACCGGACCGGAAGCTCCCCGCCCCCCGCCGATCGGGCCGCCGCCGCGGGCGGGACCCTCTCCAAGTACCATGCGCCCGTGTCGAAGGCTGCCTCGAACGCCCTCCGGGTCGCCCTCTCCCTGGGGTTGGCGGCCGTCCTCCTCTGGCTCTTCTTCCGGAGCCTCGACCTCGCCGAGCTCGGCCGGGCCCTCTCCGACGCCCGCCCGGCCGGACTCGCCGCCGGCCTCGCGATCACGGTCGTGAACCTCCCGCTGCGCGCCTGGCGCTGGATCCGCCTGCTCCACCACGTCGAGAGGGTCTCCTTCCGGGAGTCCTTCGTCGCCACGACGATCGGGTTCGCGGCCTCGGTCCTCCTGCCGGCCCGGGCGGGCGAGATCGTGCGCCCCGCCGTCCTCTCCCGCCGGACGGGACTTCCCTTCGCTCCGGCCCTGGCCTCGATCGCCGTCGAGCGGCTGATCGACCTCGTCACCGTCGTCCTGCTCTTCGTCGTCTACGCCGCGGGCGGCTGGGCGCCGACCGGTCTGGCCCCGGAGGCCCAGGCGCGACTCGAGCTGCTGCGCCGCGCGGCCCTGCTCGTCGGCGCCGGGGCGCTCGCCGTCTTCGCGGGACTCGGCCTCCTCGCGGCCCGGCCCGCGCTCGCCGAGCGCGTCCTCGCGCCGCTCGAACGGCGGCTCCCGAAGCGATTCGCCGCCCGGGTCGTCTCCCTCCTCCGTTCCTTCCTGGGGGGGCTCGCGGCCGTCCGGACCGGACGCGACGTGGCGGTCCTGGCCGTCTCGTCGCTCGTCATGTGGCTCCTGAACGCCCTGCAGTTCCACGTCGTCGCGGGCGCCTTCGGGATCCAGCTCGCGTTCCCGATCTCGTTCTTCGTGATGACGTGGGCGGTCCTCGGCCTCGCGATCCCGACCCCCGGCGGCGTCGGGGGCTACCACGCGGCGGTGGCCTACGCGCTGACAGGCTTCTACGCGGTCGCGGCCGCGCCCGCCGCGGCGACCGCGCTCGCCACGCACGCGCTCGCGTTCGTCCCGATCACCGTGGCCGGCGCCGTCCTCGTGGCCACCAGCGGCCTCACCTTCCGCCGCCTGGCGGCGTCCGGCTCCTCCGGCCCGGAGCCCTCCGGGAGTAGTCTCCGCCCGTGAAGTGCCCGTTCTGCGGCGGGGTCTCCGACCGCGTCGTCGATTCCCGCGAGAGCCGCGAGGGAGAGGTGATCCGCCGCCGGCGGGAGTGCCTCGCCTGCCTGCGCCGTTTCACGTCGTACGAGCGGGTCGAGGAGTCGCCGCTCGTCGTCGTCAAGAGCGACGGCCGCCGCGAGGAGTTCGACCGCGTCAAGGTCCTTCGCGGCCTCCGCCGCGCCTGCGAGAAGCGCCCCGTCGAGGAGGCGCGCCTCGAGGCCCTCTGCGACGAGGTCGAGGCGCTCTTCCCGACCCGCGAGCCGCGCGAGCTGAAGACGCGCGAGATCGGGGCCTTCCTGATGGAGAAGCTGAAGGAGGTCGACCAGGTCGCCTTCGTCCGCTTCGCCTCCGTCTACCGGCGGTTCGAGGACGCCGGGGACTTCGTCGAGGAGGTCGAGACCCTCCTCTCCGACGCGCGCGACGCCTCACGGAGGAGCCGATGACGAAAGGACGACCGACGACGCGCTGGATCTACGGCTCCGGCGCGGGCGACCCCGGCACGCCGCCGCCCCACCTCCCCCCGGTCGACGTCGTCGAGGAGGTCCACGGCTGGCGGCTCGTCTTCGAGATCCCCGGGACCGACCCGGAGACGGTCCGCGTCGACGTGGCGGGGAGGGTCGTCGTGGTCCGCGGCGAGCGGCGGCCGACGGAGCGCGCGCACGGCACGTTCCTCTGCGTGGAGCGCTCCGCCGGCCCGTTCGAGCGCGCGATCGAGCTCCCGGACGAGCCCGACCCGGACGGCGCGTCGGCCTCGTACGCCGACGGCCTCCTGACGCTCGAGATCCCGCGCCGCCCGGCCACCCGGCGGCGGTCGATCCCGATCCGGCCGGCGCGGGGCCCGGAGAAGGGCTAGCCGATGGCCGAAGAGACCGCGAGCGTCGAGACGATCCAGATCCCGGACCTCCTTCCGGTCCTGCCGCTGAAGGACGTCGTCCTCTTCCCTTACGTGATCGTCCCGCTCTCCGTCTCCCGCGACCGATCGATCGCCGCGGTCGACGCGGCGCTCTCCGAGCAGCGGATCCTCCTCCTCCTCGCCCAGAAGGACCCGTCGGTCGAGGAGCCCACGCCCGCCGACCTCTACGAGACCGGGACCGCCGCCGCGGTCATGCGGATGCTGAAGCTCCCCGACGGGAGGATCCGGCTCCTCGTCCAGGGACTTTCCCGGGTGAAGGTCGACGGTTTCGTCCAGGAGAGCCCTTCCCTGCGCGCCAAGGCGGTCCGGATCACCGAGCCCGAGCCGCCGAAGCCGGCGTCCGAAGAGGCCGAGGCGCTCCTCAGGGCCGTCAAGGAGGGGCTGGAGAAGGCCGTTTCCCTGGGGAAGGCGATCTCTCCCGAGGTGATGCTCGTCGCGGCGGGACTCGACGACCCGGCCCGGCTGGCCGACCTCGCCGCCTCGAACCTCGACCTGAAGCTGGACGAGGCACAGAAGATCCTCGAGACGCTCCCCGGCCTCGAGCGGCTGAAAGCGGTCCTCGAGATCCTCCGCCGCGAGATCCGCGTCCTGACGGTCCAGCAGGAGATCTCGGGGATGGCGCGCGGCGAGATCGACAAGAACCAGCGCGAGTACTTCCTCCGGCAGCAGCTGAAGGCGATCCAGCAGGAGCTCGGCGTCACCGACGACGTCTCCGAGGAGGTCGAGCAGTACCGCAAGAAGCTCGAGGGGAAGAACCTCCCGCCCGAGGCGACCGAGGAGGTCGAGAAGCAGCTGAAGCGGCTCGAGCGCGGCAACCCCGACTCGGCCGAGACCGCGACGATCCGGACCTTCCTCGACTGGATCACCGGCCTCCCCTGGAGCGTCACATCCGCCGACAACCTCGACCTGCCTCGCGCCCGCGCGATCCTCGACGAGGACCACTACGGCCTCGAGAAGCCGAAGGAGCGGATCCTCGAGTTCCTGGCCGTCCGGAAGCTGGCTCCCGAGAGCAAGGGGCCGATCCTCTGCCTCGTCGGCCCGCCCGGCGTCGGGAAGACCTCGCTCGGCCGGTCGATCGCCCGCGCCCTCGACCGGAAGTTCGTCCAGATGTCGCTCGGCGGCGTGCGGGACGAAGCCGAGATCCGCGGCCACCGCCGCACCTACGTCGGCGCCCTCCCGGGCCGCGTCATCCAGGGGATCAACCAGGCCGCCACGTCGAACCCCGTCTTCATCCTCGACGAGGTCGACAAGATCGGAGCCGACTTCCGCGGCGACCCGTCCTCGGCCCTCCTCGAGGTCCTCGACCCGGAGCAGAACCGCGCGTTCCGCGACCACTACCTCGGCGTCCCCTACGACCTCTCGAAGGTCCTCTTCATCACGACCGCGAACGTCCTCGACACGATCCAGCCCGCGTTCCTCGACCGGATGGAGGTCATCCGGCTGTCGGGATACACGCTCGAGGAGAAGCTCGCGATCGCGCGCCGGCACCTCGTCCCGAAGCAGAGGAAGGAGAACGGCCTCTCCGAGAAGGGAATCTCGTTCCCCGACGACGCGCTCAAGGCGATCATCGAGGAGTACACGCGCGAGGCGGGTCTCCGGAACCTCGAAAGGGAGATCGGGAGCTGCTGCCGGAAGGTCGCGGTGCGGATCGCCTCGGGCAAGACGAAGCCCGTGAAGATGACCCCGGCGCTCGTCCGCGAGCTGCTCGGCGTGCCGAAGTTCCGCAGCGACGAGGCGCTCGCGCGGGACGAGGTCGGCGCGGCGACGGGCCTCGCCTGGACCGCCGTCGGCGGCGACGTCCTGATCGTCGAGGCGCGCGCGCTGAAGGGGAAGGGACGCCTCCAGCTGACGGGACAGCTCGGGGACGTGATGAAGGAGTCGGCGCAGGCGGCGCTCACTCTCCTGCGCTCCCGCGCGGACGAGCTGCGCCTGCCGGCCTCCTTCTTCGAATCGCACGACGTCCACGTCCACGTCCCCGAAGGGGCGATCCCGAAGGACGGCCCGTCGGCCGGCGTCACGATGCTCACGGCGATGGTCTCCGCCTTCACCGGAACGCCCGTCCGCCGGGACGTCGCGATGACCGGCGAGATCACGCTGCGCGGCGAGGTGCTCCCGATCGGCGGCGTGAAGGAGAAGACGCTCGCCGCCCGGCGGGCCGGGATCCGGACGATCCTCCTCCCCGCGCAGAACGAGCGCGACCTCGCCGAGATCCCCGAGGACCTCCGGCGCGACCTGACGTTCCGGTTCGTGGACCGCGCCGAGCAGGTCCTCGAGAACGCCCTCGTCCGCCCCGCGGCGCGACGTCCGGTCGCCCGGAAAGCGGCGCGAAGGAAGACGACCAGGAGGCGAACGTGAAGACGCTCCCCCCCGAGACCGACCTCCTTCGCAGCTTCGAACGGCTCTTCGCGACGCGCCGGCGCGACGTGAGGGTCGGCGTCGGGGACGACGCCGCCGTCCTCGCCGCGCCGTCCTCGCTCGCCGTCTCCACCGACGCCCTCGTGGAGGGGGAGGACTTCACCGGCGCCGCCGACCCGTACCTCGTCGGGCGGAAGGCGATGAACGTGAACCTCTCCGACCTCGCCGCGATGGGAGCGACGCCGCTCCACGCGCTCCTCACGCTCGGCCTGCCGCGCGAGACGCCGGTCGCCTGGCTGGACGGCTTCCTCGACGGCTTTCGGGCGGCCGCGCGGGAGCAGGCCGTGGCGATCGTGGGCGGCGACCTCACCGCCGCGCGGGAGCGGTTCGCCTCCGTCACCGTCCTCGGCCGCGTCTCCGAGGAGGGTCCCCTGCGCCGCGGAGGCGGCGGCCCGGGAGACGAGCTCTGGGTCTCCGGGACCCTCGGCGCCGCAGCGGCGGGGCTCTCCCTCGTCCTGCGCGGCTACCGCCGGGACCGCGACGGGAAGGTGACCGCCCCGCGCGGGCGGCGCGTCTCGCCGGCCCGGCGCGACGAGATCGCGCGGCTCCTCAGGCACCAGCTCGACCCGCGCCCGATGGTCGACCTCGGCCGGGCGCTTGCCGAGGGAGGGATCGCCTCGGCCGCCATCGACCTCTCCGACGGCCTCGCACGCGACCTCCACCGCCTCTGCCGCGCGTCCGGTACCGGCGCGGTCGTCGAGACGGCGACGCTTCCCGTCGACTCCGGACTCCCGGCTCTCGCGGAGCTGCCGACCTCCCCGCTCGACCTCGCGCTCTTCGGCGGCGAGGACTACGGGCTCCTGTTCGCCGTCCCGCCGGAACGTCTCGGCGCGATGAAGAAGCTCGCCGCGCGCTTCGCCGTCCGGCGGATCGGGCGGCTGGACGGCACGTCGAAGGTCCTCCTCGCGGAGGGGGGCGCCTTCACGTCCCTCCCCGACCGCGGCTTCGACCACTTCGCCGGGCCGACCGGATGACGTTCGAGGGACGGAGCGGGGAGAGCCGCGGGGGCCCCGGGGACCGCCCCCCGATCTCGCCGATCCCGGAAGAGGGGTGGTGGCCCCACTTCAAGGCGCAGTTCCTCGAGATGATGGGGCGCCACCAGGAGCCGGAGAAGGTCGCCGCGTCGTTCGCGATCGGAGTCGCGATCGCGTTCACGCCGCTCATCGGATTCCACTTCCTGATGGCGATCGTCCTCGCCCTTCTCCTGCGGCTCAACAAGCTGGACGTCGTCCTCGGGACGCTCGTCGTGAACCCCCTGACGCTCGGCCCGGTGAGCGCGGCCGCGCTCCCCGTGGGACGCTTCCTCCTCCGAGCCCGTCAGGAAGCCGTGACCCACATGCCGTGGGGGGACCTGCTCCGCCCCGACGCCTGGGCCCAGGCCGGCCCCGCGATGCGGACGATCGGGATCCACTGGGGGATCGGGATGTTCACGTTCTCGATCGTCTTCGGCGCCCTCACCTACCTCGTCCTCGTCCGGGTCCTCCGCCGCCGACGCGACCGCGCCGCGCTCGTCCCGCCCGACTTCGCGGACTGACTCGGCCGGAGGCGCGAGCCGCGGCCCGGCGACCTCCTCAGCGGGGCGCGGCCCGGAGCGCCCTCTCGAGGCCGAGGCGGTCCTCCCGGGCGCCGCCGGAGACGGCGATCGCCGTCCGCCAGGCCTCCGCGGACTCGGCCGCGCGGCCGCGCGCGAGAAGGAGCGCGGCGCGGCGACGGAGGAGCGGGAGCGACCGCGGGAAGCGCTTCAGGCCGGCGCCGAGCGCCTCCTCGGCCGCGTCGGGGCGCCCGGCCTCCTCCTCCACCTTCGCGAGCGTCCGCCAGCCGATCTCGAAGTCGGGCTTGATCCGGAGGGATTCCCGTGCCGCCGCGCGCGCCTCGTCGAAACGCCCCTCCTTCGCGGCGACGAGGCCGAGGAGCGCCCACGCGTCGTAGTGGCGCGGGAAGAGGGCGATCGCCTTCTCGAGGTTCGAGCGGGCGACGACGGTCTCTCCGCGGCCCCAGGCGAGGTAGGCCGCGTTGTAGCGGGCCCTCGCCGAACGCGGCACCTTCACGAGCAGGTCCGCGAAGAGGGTCTCGTCGCTACGGAAGACCTCGTTCCTCTCGACCGTCGTCGCGGCATACGTGACCAGCGCGACCGCCAGGAGCGCCCGCCGGAAGCCGGCGGAGGTCCGGGGAAGGGCGGCGACGCCCCCTGCGACGGCCGCGAGGAGCCCTGCCGACGGCAGGTAGGCGAGACGCTCGGCGAAGACCGTCCCGATCGGGAACGGGACGTTCGAGGTCGGGAAGAACGCGCCGAGGAAGAGGCCGAGACCGAGCGCGACGAGCGGGAGCCGGCGGACCGAGAGGGCGGCGAGCGCGGCGAGAGCGGCGGCGCCGAGAAGCCCCGCGACCGCGTGAGGGGCCGCGAGGGTGGTCGCGAGCGGGAGCGCGTGCGCCGAGTGGTCCGCGGAGAGTCCGAGCGGGACGAGAGTCTTCGCCGCGTAGCGCAGGAGGAGCCAGAGACCGTTCACGGCGCGGAGCGGGGCCGGGAGGAGGACGAGGGGGTTGTCGAGCTCGAAGAACGCGCTCCCCTTCGCCACGAGGCCGCTCCCGACGAAGAGCGCGCGGACGGCGACGAAGGCGGCGAGCGGGGCGAGCAGCCCGGCCGCCGGGAGGACCTTCCGCCGGAGCCTCGCGGCGAGCGGCTCGTCGGTCCCGCGCCGGAGGAGCTCCCCGAGGAGGACGACGCCCGGCAGGACGACGGCGTGCTCCTTCGTGAAGAGGGCGACGAAGAAGGCTCCGACGGCGCCGGTGTACGCGATGCGCCTCAGGCGCGGGCCGTCCGTCGCCCGGAGGAAGAGGAGCGCAGAGAGGAAGACGAGGAGCGCCACGAGGAGCTCGGCGCGCCCGACGATCCCGGTCACCGCCTCGGCGTGGATCGGCACCACCGCGAAGAGGGCCGCGGCCGCCACGGAGGGCGCGCGCGGCATCCCGAGCGCGAGGAGCCACGCGGCGAAGAGGAGAGTGGTGGCGCCGTGCAGGAGGAGGTTGACGAGATGGAATGGAAACGGTTCGTTTCCGGTCGTCCAACGCTGGACGGCGTACGTCAGGAGGACGACGGGCCTGTAGTTCTTCCCGGTCGCGAGCGGGCCGCCGAAGTAGTGCGTCGTGAAGACCTCGCCGACCTTCTCGGGCGCGGCGAGGCGGGGGTTGTCGCGGACGATGGCGCCGTCGTCGAACGTGAAGCCGGCCGTCAGGGCGTTCAGGTACGGGGCGACGGAGAGGAGCGCGAGCGCGACCGCCGCCGCGACGCCGAGGCGCGCTCTCTCGCTGGCGGCGCGTTCATGGGGCGTCGTGAGCGGGTCCATCCGGGATGGCGGAGTCTAGTCCCGGATCGCGAGCCGCTTCAGCTCGTAGAGGAGGGACTGGCGCGAGAGACCGAGGAGCGCCGCGGCCCTCGTGCGGTTCCCTCCCGTCTCGGCGAGCGCCTCGAGGATGACTCGCCTCTTCGCCTCGTCCACGGCGGCCCGATAGCGCCCCCCTTTCTCTTCGGCATCCCCGGGCGCGCTCCGGAGCGCCGGCGGGAGATGGGTCGTCTCGATTCGCTCGCCCGGGCCGGCGAGCGCCCGGGCCGACTCGACGGCCGACAGGAGCTCGCGGACGTTCCCGGGCCAGCGCCACGAGAGGAAGGCGGCGCGCGCCTCCGGCGAAAGGGGCGTTCCGTCGAGCGCCGCCTCGAGGAGCGCCCGGAGGTCCCGCGGCCTGTCGCGGAGGGGTCCGAGCGTGAGGGAAAGCTGCGCGATCCGGTAGAGAAGGTCCTCCCGGAAGCGCCCCTCGGTGCAGAGTCGGGCGAGATCGCGGTGCGTCGCCGTGACGAGTCGCAGGTCGACGGGGCGGGTCCGGGTCTCGCCGAGCCTGCGCACCTCCCTCTCCTGAAGGACCCGCAGGAGCTTGGCCTGGATGCGCGGCGACAGGTCGCCGATCTCGTCGAGGAAGAGCGTGCCGCCCGAGGACGCCTCGAGGACGCCGGCGCGGTCGCGGTCGGCCCCC
>JAKPXO010000332.1 GCA_029567505.1 Acidobacteriota bacterium | reverse complement strand
AGCAGCAGAGCCAGGGGATCGCCGTCGTCGACAGCGCGCTCACGGTCCGCGACTCCTCGATCGAGACGACCGGCACCGGCGTCTTCGCCATCGCCGTCTCCGGCCCGTCCTCCACGCTCGCCCTCTCGAACAACACCTTCGGGGGAACCAGCGACGTCGCGAACCAGGTCCGCCTCGCGGCCGGCGCGATGACGGGGGCCGACTTCACCCTCATCCCGCAGAACGGCCTCGACGCCTACCGACTCCCCGAGACCTACGAGGTCCCCGCCGGGCGAACGGTGACGCTCGCCGCCGGCACCCGCGTGCGGTGCGACTGGGAGCTGACCGTCCGGGGCCGGCTCGTCTCGCAGGGAACCGCGACGAGCCCGGCCTCCGTCACCTGGGGAAGGAGCGCGTGGGGAGACCGCACCTGGATCGGGCTCGTCTTCGACGGCGGCACCGGGCACCTCGCCTACACGAGTATCGAAGAGGCCGACGACAAAGGAGTCACCGTCCGCAACGCCGGCGCGGAAGGCGTCGTCCTCGACCACTGCACGATCGGCCCGTCCAGCGGCCGGGGCGGTCTCGTCGTCGACGGCTCCTCCGTCACCGCGACGTCCACGATCTTCACGGGCGTCACTGCGAACGGCGCGTACCCGCTCGTCGTTCGCGGGGCCTCGTCCCGCCTCACGCTCACGGACGCCACGTTCCAGGGGAACTGGGCGAACGACGTCCTCCTCGAGAGCGGCGCGATGACCGGGGCCGACTTCACCCTCACGCCCCAGACCGGGCTGTCCGCGTACCGCCTCGGAGCCGACTACGAGATCCCGGAAGGGCGGACCGTCACCGTCCTCCCGGGCGTGACGGTCCGGCAGCCCTGGACCACGTGGGTGAGGGGGCGCCTCGTCGCGGAGGGGACTCCCGCAAACCCGGTCGTCCTCGCGGCCGGGCGGGGTGACATCGACGGGAACCCGACATGGGTCGGCGTCACCGTCGACGGCGGAACGGCGATCTTTCGCCACGCCCGGATCACCGACAATGCCGTGCTCAAGGCGGTCAACCAGGGGACTCTCCGCCTCGAGCGCAGCCGCGTCGTCGGGGGCACGGTCCGCGCCGAGAGCGCCACGGCCATCCTCGCGAACACCGCGGTGACCGACTCGTACGGGAACGCTCTCGAGGCCGCCCTGGCCTCCACCCTCAGCGCCACGCACGTGACGATCGCCCGCGTCCGCTCCCCCCTCGCCGCCGCCGTCGTGACGGACGGGAGCATGGCCACGTTCACGAACACGATCGTCGCCGCCTGCGCGAAGGGCATCACGACCGATGCGACCTCGACGGCGACGCTGACGAACACGCTCTGGGACTCCGTGCCGACGCGGACCTCGGGGAACGTCACCCAGCACGGATACCTGAACGGCCCCGCCGCCTTCGAGGCGGACGGGTTCCATCTCGGTTCGGCCTCCGCCGCCCTCGCGCAGGGCGTCGTCACGAACGTCGCGGACGACCTCGACGGCGAGGCCCGGCCACGCCCGGCCGGGCTCCTCGCCGATCTCGGCACGGACGAGTCGGACGGAGGCACGCTGATCCCCGGCCGGACGGCGACGCCGATCGCCGTCGGCGAGACGAGGAGCGGGACGGCTGCGGCCGGCGCCTTCGCCGACTTCGTCGCGACGATCTCCTCCGGACAGGCAACGAACCTCATCGTGCGGGTCGAAGCGGCCGCCGGTACCGGCGCCTTCCAGCTCCTGGTCCGCAACCGGCAGTTTCCTCTCGCGACCCTCTTCGACGTCGAGGGCGTCGTCGCCGACGGGACCGTGCGGGAAGCGCTCGTCGCGGCCCCCGCCCCGGGCGACTGGTACCTCGGGGTCCTTTCGACGGCAGGCGAGGTCCCGTTCACGATCACGCTCGGCGGTGCCGACCGGGGCGTCTCGGTCATCTCGCCGGCCTCCGGGGGGAACACGGGACGCGTGACGGTGCAGGTGGCGGGCGTCGGCTTCGAGGACGGAGTCCGCCTCGAGCTCCGGAACGCCGGCGTCACGCTCCGCTCGGCCGTCCCCGCGACACGGACTTCCACGCTCCTCACCGCGAGCCTCGAGCTCGCAGGGCTCCCCCCACAGCGCAGCGACGCCTGCGTCGTCTGGCCCGACGACGAGAGCCACTGTCTCTCCGGAGGCTTCGAGATCGTCGCCGGCCGGCCGCCCGTCGTAAACGCGGAGCTCTCGATCCCGGGCGCCATCCGGGTCGGACGACCCGCCACCGGCGTCGTCACCTGGTGGAACGAGGGGAACGTCGACGTCCCGGCGCCGCTCCTCGTCGTCACCTCCCGACAGGGCGCCCCGCTCCGCAGGAGCTCCCGCGAGGGATGGGGGAACGAGCCGATCCGCTTCCTCGCGATCGACCCCAGCTCCCTCGGTTCCGCCGGGACCCTGCCGCCCGGCGCTCACGGCCGGGCGACGTTCCAGGTCCTTCCCGAAGGGCCAGCGCACGCTCCCTTCCGCCTCGCCCTCACCCGCCTCTCCGATGACGCGATGGCCCGTCCGATCGACTGGGCCGGCCTCGAGGCCTCGCTCCGGCCGGAAGGGGTCGCGGCGAGCGCGTGGGCGAGGATCTTCCCCCTCGTGCGCAGCGCGGTCGGTCCGACCTGGGGCGACTACGTCGCGCGCCTCCGCTCGAACGCTGACGACCTCTCGGCGATCGGACGCGCGATCAGCGATCCGGGCGCCCTCCTCGGCGTCACGATCGACCGTGCCGTCGAGACCGGGCCGCTCACGTCCCTGGCGTCGGCCGTCGACGCCGGCTGCCCCGCACCGGGCCTGCCCCTCACGTTCGGCCGCTCGCTCGGGAACGGTCCGCTGGCCCGTGCCACGGTGGGCGCGCTCGGCGTCGGATGGACGCACACGTACGACAAGCGGCTCGCCGTCCTCTCGAACGGCGATCGCGAGGTCCGATCGAACGACGGGACTCTCCGTCGATTCCGCCTCCTTCCGGACGGGACGTTCCGGGGGCTGCCCGGAGACCACGGGATCCTCCTCGTCGAAGGCACGACGGCCCGGCTCGTCGAACGCTTCGGCGCGACTCTCCATTTCGACGCCGACGGTCGCCTCGACGCGATCACCGACGGGAACGGGAACCGCCTCGACGCGACGTGGGACGCGGCAGGACGCCTCGTCCGGGCCGTCCACTCGAACGGCGACCGGCTCTCGTTCGAGCACGCCCCTTCGGGCCGACTCGTCCGCCTCGTCGACCACGCCGGCGCCGTCACGACGTACGCCTACGACGGCGAGGACCGACGGCTCCTCCAGGTGACGCAGCCGGGGGGCCGCGTCACCCGGTACGCCTACAAGGGGACCGCGCCCGACGCCGACGCCCTCGTCTCGATCACCTTCCCCGACGGCAGCCACGTCTTCTACGACTACGATTCTTCCGGCCGCCTCGTCGGCCAGAGACGCGATGCCGGGCCGGGGACGCGCTTCCAGCGCGACGCGCGCGGGCGCCTCGTCGTCGGGCGCGACGCCTCCTCAGGGGAAGGGCTCGCGAGCGCTCTCGCACCCCTGGAGAGCAGCGTCCTCCTCGCCCTCGACGAGGCCGGCCGGGTCGGCGAGATCGTCGACCCGCTCGGGAGCTCGCTTCGCTTCTCGCGGGACGACGACGGCGGCCTCACCGGCCTGCTGGACCCCGAAGGCCGGTCCACCGCCCTCGAGCACGGCCCGCTCGGCGAGGTGACCGCCCTCCTCGAGGAGGGAGGGGTCGAGACGCGTCAGTCATACGGGTATCCGCCGACCGGAGGGACCTTCGCCCGATCCCTGACCGACCCGCTCGGGAACCGGTCCACCTTCGCGCACGACGCCGGCGGGCGGACCACGTCGGTCACCTATCCGGGCGGCGGCCAGGTTTCGCTCGAGCGCGACGAGCGCGGTCTCGTCGTCGCGTACACGAACCGGCGCGGCCAGACGATCCACTACGAGAGGAACGCCCGGGGCCAGGTGACGAAGAAGACCCTCCCCGGTGGGGCCACGATCGAATACGGATACGACGCCGCCGGCCGACTCGCGACGGCGACCGACGCGACCGGGACGACGCGCCTCAACCGCGACGCGCGGGGTTTCCTCACGGAGCTCTCCTACCCCGACGGCAAGTGGTTCCGCTACGAGTACGACGACCTCGGCCGGACGACCCGGAGGACCTCCGACGACGGCTACGTCCTCGGCTGGCGCTACGACGCCGCCGGGCGACCGGTTCGCGTCGAGCGGAACGGAGGTGAGCTCGTCGTCTCGTACGCATATGACGCCCTCGGCCGCCTCTCCCGCGAGGAGCGCGGCAACGGGACCGCGACCACCTACACGTGGGACGCCGCCTCCCGGGTGACGGGCGTGGCGCACCTCGGGCCGGGCGGTTCGACGCTGGCGACCTACGTCTACGCGTACGACGCCGCCGGGCGGATCACCTCGGCGACGGGTCCCGACGGGACGGCAACCTACACCTGGAACGCCCTGGGCCGCCTCGAGAGCGAACGGGCGTCGAACGGAGTCCTCACCACCTATCGCTACGACGCCGCGGGCAACCGCGTCGAGGTCGAGACGAACGGCGTCGTCGTCCCGTACACCGTGAACGCCCTGAACCAGCTGACCTCCGCCGGGACGACGACCTACACCTGGGACGCGGACGGCAACGTCGCCTCGCGCACGACGCCCGAAGGGACGACGAGCTTCACCTGGAACGCCGAGGGACGCCTCGTAGAGGTGGACGGCGCCGCCGGCAACGCCACCTACGCCTGGAACGCCCTCGGCGCCCTCGAGGCGCAGACGCGGGACGGCGTCGCGTCGCGCTTCGTCAATGACCCCGTCGCCGCCTCCGGCGCCGCCGCCACCGTCCTCGACGGCGCCGGTGCGCTCGCCGCCCGCTTCGACCACGGAGCGAGCCTTCTCGCCGCCGTCGACGCCGCCGGCAACGCCTCCTCCTACCACTTCGACGCGATGGGGAACACGACCGCTCTCACGGACTCCGCCGGCTCCCCGACCCGGACCTACTCCTACGACGCGCACGGGAACGTGACCTCGACGACGGGAACGGCGTCGAACCCCTTCACCACGAGCGGCAGCCTCAGCGCGGCGCTCTTCGCGGGAGGATTCGTCAACGAGGGCTCGACGCCCTACGACCCGATCGCCGGCCGCTGGCCGACGACGAGCCGCGACGGCTACGCGACCGGCGCGAACCTCTACACGCCCTGGAAGGAGATGAAGCTCGAGACGAAGGGACCGCCGAGAACGCTCGCCGGATGGGGTGACTTCTCGATCTCGTGGTACTCGTTCCTCAAGGACGTCAAGGAGCTGCCCCAGCCGATCAACTACACCGAGATGGACTACTCGGGGCTGCCGACCTCGGTCTACGACTCGTTGAAGGGGATCTACGACGCCAACCAGGCCAGCGAGCAGAACGACACGCTCGGGGTGATCGAGGGCCTCGGGAACTCGGCGCTCGCCGACCTGGAAATCCTCTCGATCCCGGTACCCATGCTTCGGCCCGTCGCGAAGGTCACGAAGTGGACCGCCTTCCTGGGCAAGAAGGCCTGCGAGCTCTACGTCGCGAACCTCAAGCCCAACAGCGACCCCTACTGGTTCCAGCCGGTGCCGCGGAACAAGTGGTACTACTACAAGAAGAACTTCGGCGACGTCCTCCCGCCCGAGGTGCTGCGGGAGCTCCTCGACGAGAAGGACAGCGACCAGCGCACGCCGGGCGACCCGAACGAGAAGGTCGCGACGGCCGGCAACGGCCCGCGCCACCGGATCCGCGCCGGCTCCCGGATCGACTACGTCGTCGCGTTCGAGAACGTCCCGTCGGCGTCCGCCCCGGCGCAGGAGGTCTTCGTCACCGACGTCCTCGATTCGAGCCTCGACGCATCCAGCCTCGAGCTCGTCGACGCCGGGTGGGCGAGCACCACGGTGCCGGCCCCCGCCGCGACACAGGCCTATCAGGAGAGGACCGTCATCCGGGACTGGCGCCCCGGCGACCTTCGCCCCTGGTGGGTCGACCTCGAGGCCCGCGAGAGCGGCCCGGGCCGGCTCGCCTGGACCTTCCGGACGCTCGACCCGGGAACCGGCGACCTGCCCGAGGACGCCATGGCCGGCTTCCTCCCGCCGAACGACTCCACCGGCCGCGGCAAGGGCTGGGTGTCGTTCTCCGTCCGGACGAAGACCGGCCTCGCGCCCGGGACACGCATCGCCAACTCCGCCACGATCGTCTTCGACACCGAGGCGCCCATCACGACGAACGAGGTCTTCCACACGATCGGCCTGCCGGGCGACGTGAACGACGACGGCGTCGTGAACCCCGCCGACGTCTTCTACCTCGTCGCCTTCCTCTACTCCGGCGGCCCCG
>JAKPXO010000329.1 GCA_029567505.1 Acidobacteriota bacterium | reverse complement strand
CGGGGCCGCCGGCCTCGCGCTCTTCGTCTCGGTCCTCCCCTGGGTCCCGGGAGCGCGTGCGGCTTACGAGGCGCTCCCATTCCTCCACTCCGTCCGTTACCCCGTCAAGGCGCTCCTCGTCGTGACCATCGCCATCGCCGTCCTCGCGTCGCTCGCCGTCGAGAGACTCCTCCTCGAGGAGGCCCTCCCCCGCTGGCGCTCCCGCGCCGGCCTCGTCCTCCTCGTCCTCGCCGGCCTGCTCGGCCTCGCCGCGGTCGCCGCGCGCCTGGGCCCGGCGCTCCCGCGCGGGCTCCTCCTCTCCCTCTGGGACCCTGCGTGGGCCTCCGACCCGGGCGTCGTCCTCGCCCCGGTCCTCGCGCGCCTCCCGCAGCAGGCGGCCTCCTCCGCGGCCCTCCTCCTCGTCGCGGGGCTCCTCCTCGCGCGCGGGCTCGGGGACCTCCGGAGCCGCGCGCTTCTCCTCGTCGCCCTCTCCGCCGAGGGGCTCGCGCAGGCCCGCTTCCACCTCCCCCGCGCTCCCGCGGAGCTCTACGATCGCCCCGCTCCCCTCGTCGCCGCGGCGGCGCGGATTCCCGGCCGCGTCTTCGAGCGGACGTGGAAGGACGTCGACGCGGTGAGGCGCGGCCTGTCAGGGCCGCTCCCCACCGACGAGCGGCTCGCTCTCGCGCTCGCGCAGACGACGCAGGGTTGGTCGCTCGCTGGCGCGCCGCACGGCCTCCGCTACGCCTGGGACGCCGATCCCGACGGGAGCTACACCCTCCTCGACCGCTATGCCCGGGACGTCGTCCTCTCCCGCGCCTGGCCCGAACGGCTCGAGTGGCTTCGCGCGGCGGGCGTCGGCGCCGTCATCGCGAGCGACGTCCCTCCCGGCCTCGCCGGCCTCGTCCCCGTCTACGTCGAGGGCCGCTTCGGCCCGCCCGCGACGCTCTTCAGGCTCGCGGAGCCGCTGCCGGGCGTTCGACGCCTCTCGCGGGTCCGGGGCGCCGCCTCCGTGGACGCCGCGGTCGCCATCGTCGACGCGCCGGAGTTCGACCCGGCCACCGACGGAGTCGTCGCCGGGCGCCCTCCCGAGGGAACCGATCTCGTGGAGCCCGACCCAGGCGCCTCCGCGCGCGTCGTCGCCGAGGGACCGGACGCTCTCGTCGTCGAGACGGACGGGACGCGCCCCGGACTCCTCCTCCTCGACCGTTCCTTCTCCCCGCGGGTCCGGGCGACCGTGGACGGCCGCGAGACGACCGTCCACGCCGTCCAGATCAACCTCGTCGGCGTCGCCGTCCCTCCCGGCCCCTCCCGCGTCGAGGTCCGCCTCGCCCCCTGAGCGCTCCGGGAGCGCCGCCCGCCCCTCCCACCGGGGATGCTGTTCCGCGACCGCTGGTCCCACGAGGGCCGGTGCCACGAGGGCCGGTGCCAGGCGTGAAATCGTGTATTGTTTCCAACAATACACGATTTCACGCCTGGCACCGAAGGGGCGTGGCACCGAAGGGGAGGTCCCGAAGGGCGAGACGGACGGGGAAGCGCCCGCGAAGGAGGGCGCGGCGAGCGAGCGGCCGGCTCAGCGGGCGGGCGGCAGCCCGGTGGTGACCGGGAGCGCCCGCCCCGGCACCGAGACCCGCCGCAGTGGACGCGCGGGAAGCGCTTCGGGGGCGCCGGCGGCGGCCGCCGCCTCCGAGAGCGTGACGAAGGTGACGCCGTCGCCCGCCCAGGCCGCGAGCTGCCGCGCGAAGAGGCCGGCGAATGCGCGCCCCCCCTCGATCTCCGTGTGGATCGAGTGGACCGCGACACCCGGGACCGAGGCGACCGCCCGCCGGAGATGCTCCACCGTCCCCTCCCGGGCCGCTCCGCGGAACTCCTCCCAGGCCAGGAGCTCGTCGAGCGTCGGAAGCGTCGAGGGGACCTCGACGAGCTCCGCGGGGGCGCCGCTCGCGCGGAGCGGCCGGAACGGCCCGCCACCGCGCGTGTCGGAGGCGACGCGGATGCCGTTCGCTTCGTAGGCCTCGACCGAGAGCCCGCTCGCCGTCCACCCCGGCGCTCCCGCGACGGCCGCCGGCCAGCCGAAGAGCTCGGCGAAGCGCCCGGCGGCGCGCCGGAACGTGGAGAAGACCTCCTCGCGCTCCATCGTCGGCAGCCGGTCGTGCCAGTCGACGTGGTCCCAGCCGTGGATGCCGCAGAGGTGCCCGGCCGCGTCGGCCTCCCGCATTCGCGCGACCGCCTCCTTCCGCCGACCGATGTCGGGTGCGGGGAGAAGCGTCCCGTAGAGCATCGTGGCGAGGCCGTACGAGACGCCCGGCGAGGCGCTCATCACCTTCCTCACGAAGCCACGGCGGAAGACGCGCTTCACGGCCTTCCCGGTCGAGTCGGGTCCGAGCGAGAAGAGAAACGTCGCGCGGGCGCCGTGCCGGGCGAGGAGGTCGAGGAGGCGCGGGACCCCCTCGACCGTCCCGCGCAGCGTGTCGACGTCGACCTTCAGGGCGAGGCGCGGTGCGGGGACGCTACACCTCGGGAAGCGGACGGCCGGAGAGATAGAAGTCGAGCGTCTTCGCGAGGCCGGTCGCGAAGTCGGTCGTCGGCGTCCACCCGAGGCACTCCTTCGCCTTCCGCACCGAGGGGACGCGCGTCGTGATGTCCTGGTAGTTCGCGCCGTAGTACTCCGTCGCCGAGACCTCGACGAGCGTCGCGGCCCGGGCGAGCGGCGCGAACTTCTCGTAGGTCCCCACGGCCGCGACGAGGCGCTCGGCGAGCTCACGGATCGAGAGGTCGGCGGAGGGGTTGCCGAGGTTGAAGATCTGGCCGTCGGCGCAGCCGTTCTCGTTGACGAGGATCTTCATGAGCCCGTCGATCCCGTCCTCGATGTACGTGAAGCAGCGGCGCTGCCGCCCCCCGTCGACGAGCTTGATCGGGACGCCGTAGAGGACGTTGTGGAGGAACTGCGTCAGGACGCGGCTCGAGCCCTCCTTCGGCGCGTCGACGTCGTCGAGGTGCGGCCCGTACCAGTTGAACGGCCGGAAGAGCGTGAAGCGCAGGCCGTTCGCGTTTCCCATCGCCCAGATGACCCGGTCGAGGAGCTGCTTGGAGGCGGAGTAGATCCAGCGCTCCTTGCGAATCGGGCCGTAGACGAGGGGCGAGGCGTCCTCGTCGAACTCGGCGTCCGGACACATCCCGTAGACCTCCGAGGTCGAGGGAAAGACGACGCGCTTCCCGTAGCGCGCGGCCATCTTGACGATCCGGAGGTTCTCCTCGAAGTCGAGCTCGAAGACCGAGAGCGGGTTCTTCACGTAGGTCGCGGGCGTCGCGATCGCGACGAGCGGCAGGACGACGTCGCACTTCTTGACGTGGTACTCGATCCACTCGCGGTTGATCGCGATGTCCCCTTCGAGGAAGCGGAAGCGCTTCTCGCCGAGGAACTCCTCGATCCGGTCGCTGCCGACGTCGAGGCCGAAGACCTTCCAGTCGGTCGTCGTGAGGATCCGCCGTGTCAGGGCGTTTCCGATGAAGCCGTTGACTCCGAGGATGAGGACGCGCATCGCGCCTTTCCGGCCGCTCTCAGCCCCGGGCCAGGACCCAGGCGCGGAGCTCGGCCTCGTTCATGTCGGGCTGCCCCTCGGGGCGCGCCGCGAGGATCTCCACGGGGCGGTCGTCGCCGCAGTAGACGAGGACGGAGCGCTCCGTCATGTCGATCTTCCCGGGGAAGGTGTCGTGCCCGCCGTAGCCGGAGAGGCGGGTCTTCCAGATCGTCACGCGCGGGCCGAAGACGTCGGTGAACGCCCCGGGCCAGGGACGAGAGACGGCCCGGACGAGGTCGTGGACCTCCTGGGCCGGCCGGAACCAGTCGATCAGTCCGTCCTCGGGTCGCCTCGCGCCGAAGTAGGAGCCCTTCGTCAGGTCGAGCGGGACCCGTGGGGCTGTTCCGGCCTTCAGCTTCGGCCAGCTCCGGGCCAGGACCGTCACGGCCGCCTCCGAGACGCGATGCGAGACCGCGAGGGCGTCGTCGTCCGGTCCGATCGGCACCTTCTCCTGGTCCACGAGGTCGCCCGCATCGGGCTTCTCGGTCATGTAATGGAGAGAGGCGCCCGTGAACGGGGCCCCCTTCAGAATGGCCCAGTTCACCGGAGCCCGCCCCCGGAACGCCGGGAGGAGGGAGCCGTGCATGTTGAGCGCCCCCTTCGACGGGATCGAGAGGACGCGGGCGGGGATCATCGACCGGAAGTAGAACGAGAAAAGGAAGTCGGGGGCGGCGGCGCGCAGGGCGGCTTCGTCCGCGGCCGCGTCGATCGACTCGACGAGCTTCACCGGCACGCCCCGGGAGCGGGCGAGCTCGGCGACCGACTCGAACCATCGCTCCTCGCCGGGGGCGTCCGGATGGGTGTAGACGAACCGGACCGGCTCGCCGGCGTCGAGGAGCCACTTCGTGCAGCGGTACCCGACGTCGCTATAGCCACAAACGACGATTCCACCCATGCCCTACCCCCTGTCCCGGCCCGGGGGGTCCGGGGGGTGCAAGACAAACGCACCCCCCGGGTGGCCGACGATTCCGCCCATGACTTACCCCCTTCTCCAATTCGGGGGGGCCGTGGGGTGCACGGCGAACGCGCTCCCCGGGTGGTCCACGATTCCCCTCATGGCTCCCTCCTTCCCCCGTGCACGAGCCGGACGAGGAAGCGAGGCCGGCCCCGCACCTGCTGGTAGATCCGGCCGACGTACTCGCCGACCATCCCGACGCCCGCCATGATCACCCCCATCACCATGAAGGCGAGAGCGAAAAGCGTGAAGACCCCCTCGACCTCCGACCCGACGACGAGCCGGCGGACGAGGAGGTAGATGCCGAAGCCGACCCCGAAGAGGGCCGTCACGAACCCGAGCGGACCGAAGAGCTGGAGAGGGACGAGGGAGAACCCCGTCATCAGGTCGAAGTTCAGCCGCACGAGCCGGAGGAGCGAGTACTTCGACTCCCCCTCCGCCCGCTCCTCGTGCGCCACGTCGATCTCCACGGGGCGGCGCGCGTAGAGCTGGGCCAGCGCCGGGATGAACGTCGAGACCTCGTCCGAGGCCGTCATCACGTCGACGACGTCCCGGTGGTACCCGCGGAGCATGCAGCCGTAGTCGTTCAGCCGCATTCCGGTCAGGAGGCCGGTCGTCCGGTTCACGATGCGGGACGCGGCCCTCCGGAAGAGGCTGTCCCTCCTCTTCGAGCGGATCGTCCCGACGACGTCGAAACCCTCGTCCAACTTCCCGACGAGCTTCGGGATCTCCTCGGGCGGGTTCTGCAGGTCCGCGTCGAGGGTGATCACGTACTCCCCGTCCGTCTCGCCGAAGGCGGCCATGATCGCCATGTGCTGCCCGGCGTTCCGGAGGAGCTCGACGGCCTTCACCCGGCCGGGCCGCTCGGCGACGGCGGCCTTCAGGAGCTCGAGCGAGCGGTCGCGGGAGCCGTCGTCGACGAAGACGACCTCCCAGGGCCGTCCGAGACCCTCGAGGACGGGAACGAGTCGGGGGAGGAGCCGCGGGAGGTTCGCCTCCTCGTTGTAGACGGGGACGACGACGGAGACCTTTCGCGGCACGGTCGGAGGGCTCGTCACGGGATGACGATTCTAGGGGACGAGCCGAGACGCATTTGAACGGGTCCCGAACCGGCCCGGGACACCGCCCTCGCCCTCAGGGGCGGTTCGAGACGAGGAGGAACTTCCCGTTCGGGCTCCGGGCCAGGACGTGCGGCAGCGAAAGGCCCGCGGCCGGGTTCCCGAAGTCGCGCAGGTGGCCGAAGTGGACGATGCAGAGGACCCTCGCCGGGCCGTGCCACTTCCTCGCGAACTCCTCGTCGGAGAGATAGAGGCCGCGCCGCCGCGCCTCCTCCTTCCCGAAGTCGAGCTCGCTCCAGGGGAGGTCTGCGACCGGCGTGAGCCGCTTCGTGTAGAAGGCCGGCCCCTGGAGGTAGTGCCCCCGCTGAAGGAGGAGGTCGTCGGGTCGCAGCTCGCGCTTCAGCGTGGCGACGAGCGGCCACGGCGTGATCGAGCGGGCAACCGAGGGAAGCGCCAGGACGAGCGCCCCGGAGAAGCCGAGCCACGGCAGGACCATTCCGAGGGCGAACCGTTCCGTCGAGAACGCGCGGCGGGGCGCACGGGCGGCAGACCGGCCCGCGAGGAGGTTCAGGAGCGCGCCCAGGGCCAGCGACCCGACCGCGACGGCGGCCTGGACCTCCACTCCGTACCGGGCCGCGAGACCGGCCCCGAACGCGTACGCGGCCGTGGCGCCCGCCAGCAGGCCGAACAGCAGCCCCGCGGCCCGGCGCTCGCCCCGCAGCGCCGCCCCGCGCTGTCGCGCCCGCTCGAGGCCCAGGGCGAGGAGGACCGCGACGGCGGGCCAGATCGGCAGGAGATACGGCACGAGCTTGGAGCGCGAGGCCGAGTAGAAGACGAGGACGAGGATCCAGAAGACCTGCAGGTATGCCTCGGCGCCCCGTTCCCGCCAATCGCCGCGGCGAAGCGAGGGGAACGCCCCCGCGAGGCGCCCCAGGAAGGGCGTCCACGGGACGAGCCCTCCCAGGAGGACGAGGACGAAGAAGAACGGCTTCGCCGTCCTCCGGTGCCCCGTCTCGAAGTACCTTCGGAAGTGCTCGCCCACGACGTAGAAGTCGAACCATTCGCCGTCTCTCCGGGCCATCGCCACGTGCCAGGGCACGACGAGGACCAGGAAGAGGAGGAGCGGCCCCGGGGAGAAGAGCTTCGGAACGATGCCGAGGCGTCGTGAGAGGAGGGCCCAGACGAGGATCGCGCCCCCCGGGAGGACGAGCCCGACGAACCCCTTCAGCATGACGGCCGCCGCGCAGGCGAAGTGGAGGAGGTAGAGCGCGATGCGCGCGCGCGCGCGATCCCCCGATCGCTCGTGCTCCTGGAAGGCGGCAAAGGCGAACGCCGCCGAGGAGAGCGCGAACGAGAGCGGGCCGTCGATGATGTTCAGGCGGGCGAGGGCGACGACGAGGCCGGAGGTCGCGACGACGAGCCCCGCGACGAGGGCCACGCGCTCGCCGTACCGGCGCCTCGCGAAGAGGACCGTCACGAGGACCATCCCGGCCGCCGAGAGCTTCACCGGCAGGCGGGCGGACGACTCCGACTCTCCGAAGAGGGACATCGAGGCCGCGACCGCCCAGTAGTGGAGGGGCGGCTTCTCGTAGTAACGGAAGCCGTTCAGGCGGGGCGCGACGAGGTCGCCCGTGGCGAGCATCTCGCGCGGGATCTCCGCGTAGCGCGCCTCGTCCGGCTCGAAGAACGGCGTGTGGCCCGCCTCGGCGACGAGGACGGCGAGGGCGAGGAGGAGGAGCGTCCAGAGCAGCGCCCGCGAGGCCGGCGGTAGGGGCTCGGATCGGAAGCGGCTCCCGCTGGTCAGGTACGCGCCCACGTCGCCCCTCCTTCGACGGTCCAGCTCCGCTCCGGGGCCCACACGCCCGCCTCGGTCCGCGGCGAGTCGACCCGGAAGCGGCAAGCCCCGCGCCAGTAGTCGTAGGGAGTCCCGTTCCGCGCGTGGATCGCGACGTCGACGAGGTAGGTCCCCGGACCCAGGTCGCAGCGCGGGATCGTGACCCGCACCTTCGCGGCGGCGTCGAACCGGCCGGCCGCGAAGCCGTCGATCTCCGTATTCGAGCCGTGGACGCAGACGTCCTCCGGCGTGAAGAGCCCCACGCCGAAGACGAAATCGTCGAGCGGGCGCGCCGGCGCGGCCTCGACCTCGATCGTGACCGGCTCACCGGTCCGGAACGCGTAACGCTCGAGGCCGTCGCGGTCGAGGAGCCTCACGCCTTCGATCGTCGCGGAGCGATCGCCCCAGCGCCGCGCCCTCTCTGCGGGGGCCGGCCCGGCCTCCAAGCCGTCCCCTTCCGCCGCGCCGGCCGGCTCGGGGACGGGAGCCGCGGCCTCGGCGCGGAGCGCCTCCTGCCCCACGGCGTGCTCGGCGAGGAGGCGTGTCCCTTCTCCGGCCGCGACGTCGAGCCGGTAGGCCGCGAGCATCTCCCGCGGCTCACCGAGGCCGGCGACCCGGCCTCCCGACAGATAGAGGACGCGGTCGCACAGATCCTCGACGAGGGCGAGGGAGTGCGAGACGAAGAAGATCGTCCTGCCGCGCGTCGAGAACTCCTTGATCGTGTCGAGGCAGCGCCGCGAGAAGGCCTCGTCGCCCACGGCGAGGACCTCGTCGACGACGAGGACCTCCGGGTCGACGTGGACGGCGACCGCGAAGCCGAGCCTCACGTACATCCCGGACGAGTAGGTCTTGACCGGCTCGTCGATGAACTCCGAGAGCCCCGAGAACTCGACGATCGCGGGGAGCTTCCTCTCGATCTCCTTCCGCGTCAGGCCGAGCATGACGCCGTTGATGACGACGTTCTCCCGCCCCGAGATCTCCGGGTGGAAGCCGGCGCCGAGCTCGATGAGGGCCGAGACCTTCCCGTCGACGCGGAGCGTCCCGGAGGTCGGCTTGAAGAGGCCGGCGACGAGCTTGAGGAGCGTCGACTTCCCGGAGCCGTTCGCCCCGATGACACCGAACGTCTCCCCGCGGCGGACGTCGAACGAGACGCCGGAGAGCGCGGAGACCGTCTCCGAGGGCTCCAGCGCCCGGCCGAGGCCGCGGCCGAGGAGCGCCGACTTCAGCGTCCCGAACGCGCGCGTCCGGCCCCAGCGGCGGTAGACCTTCGAGAGGTCGCGCGCCTCGACCGCGGAGCGGGCGCGCGGGCTCAGACCGCCTCCGGGAACGAGTCGCGCAGCCGGTCGAAGAAGACGAATCCGACGGCGAAGGCCGCGACGGAGATCGCCGCCGCCGTGGCCCACGTCTGGGGCGGGCTGACGCGCCCGTAGAAGAGGGCGTCGTGCCAGCCGGCGAAAAGCGGCGCGAACGGGTTCAGCGCGAGGAGACGGGTCAGCTTCGTCTTCGGGAGGTCGTTTAGGGTGTAGAGGATCGGTGTCGCGAAGAAGAGCACCGAGAGGACCGTCTGGAGGAGGTCCTTCACGTCGCGGAAGTGGACCGTGAGCGCGGCGAGGAAGAGTCCGATCCCCAGCAGGAGGAGCCCTTGCAGGACGAGGAGGGGGATCACCTGGAGGAGCGGCCAGCCGAGAGGGACCGTCGTGCCGAACGCGCCGAGGGCCCCGGCGACGAGGGCCGCCAGGAGGACCGGGAGCGCGAGGAGGAAGTGCACTCCCTGCGCGAGGACCGCCACCGCCGGAAGCACTTCGGCCGGAAAGAGGATCTTGCGCAGGAGCGCGCCGTGCGTCAGGAGCGAAGAGGCCGCGTCGGTGATCGCCGAGGAGAGCCAGTTCCAGGGCAGCAGGCCGCAGAAGAGGAAGAGGGCGTAGGGGGAGGTCGAAGGGCTGCGGTTCGGGAGGAGGAGCTGGAAGACGAGGGTGTAGACCGCGAGCATCAGGAGCGGGTTCAGGAGTGACCAGAAGAAACCGAGAACGCTCCCGCGATAGCGAGCCTTGACCTCGCGCGTCACGAGGACGCCCACGAGCGCCCGGTGGCGCCAGAGGTCTCGGAGCCGCTCCATTCCGACCGTCGATGATACGCGGCGCCGCGCGGGCCGCCCCATCCCCGCGCCCCGGATCGCCGTAGAGTCGGCGCATGGGAGCGCGCGTCGAGGTCGTCGAGGTCCGGAAGTCGTGGGGAGCCGGAGGGAGCGGAGGAGACGGCGCCGTCGCCGAGGCGCTCGCGGGGGTCTCCTTCGTCCTCGACCCCGGGGAGTTCGTCGCGCTCCTCGGACCTTCGGGGTGCGGCAAGTCGACGCTCCTCCACCTCCTCGGGGGCCTCGACCGCCCGAGCTCGGGTCGGGTGATCGTGGACGGGAGCGACCTCGCGCGCCTATCCGAGGCGGACCGCGACCTCTACCGCCGTCGGACGGCCGCCACCGTCTTCCAGCTCTTCAACCTCCTGCCGACGATGACGGCTCTCGAGAACGTCGCCCTCCCGCTCCTGCTCGACGGGGTCCCGGCCTCCGAAGCCGACGGACGCGCCGAGAGGCTCCTCGGTGAGGTCGGGTTGGCGGCCAAGTCGGGCTCCTTTCCGTGGCAGCTCTCGGGCGGCCAGATGCAGCGCGTCGCCGTCGCGCGCGCCCTCGTCGCCTCGCCGGCGCTCCTCCTCGCGGACGAGCCGACGGGGAGCCTCGACTCCCGAAGCGGCGCGCAGGTCCTCGACCTGATCGCGGAGCTCGCGTCGGCCCGGGGGGTGACGGTCCTCCTCGCGACTCACTCGGACGAGGCGGCGCGGAGGGCGAGCCGGACCCTGCGCCTCCGCGACGGCCTGCTAGAGCGGTGAGCCGGACCCGGCCGCTCCTCGCTCCGCTCCTTCTCCGCCCGTTCCGGGAGGACCGCGGGCGCTTCGTCCTGACCGTCGCCGGAATCGCCGTCGGCGTCGCGACGATGGCCGCGATCCTCCTCGCGAACGCCTCGGTCCTCTCGTCCTTCACGGCGACGGTCGACGTCGTGGCCGGGAAGGCGGGGCTCACCGTCCTCGCCGACGGGCCGGGAATCCCGGAGGAGACGCTCGAGCGGCTCGCGTGGCTCCGCATGAAGGGGGTCGCGATCGTCCCCGCGGTCTCGGTGACGGTCGCCCTCGCCGGAGGCGAGGGCGACGTCCTCGAGCTTCTCGGGATCGACCCGGTCACGGACCCTTCCGTCCGGGACTACCGCTTCGTCGCGGAGACGGCAGACGAGACGTCGCTCGAGAAGCTGTTCGGGGTCTTCCGGGCCGGAGCGGTCCTCGTCCCCGCGCCGCTCGCCGAACGCCTCGGCCTCGGGCCGGGCGCGGAGCTCGGGGTCCTCTCGGGGGGCGCCGCGCACCGGCTGCGCGTCGCCGGCGTCCTTCGGATGGAAGGGGCGGCGCGGGCGGCGGCCGGCTCGGTCCTCTTCGCCGATCTCGCGACGGCGCAGGAGGTCCTCGGGCGCGAGGGCTTCCTCGACCGTATCGACCTCGTCCTTCCGGCCGGCCTCGCCGACGCCGACCGGACGGCCCTCGAGGCCTCCGTCCGCGATTCGCTCCCGCCCGGCGTCACCGTCGGGCGCCCCGAGCGGCGGACGGAGACGGTCGACCGGATGGTCCGTTCCTTCCGAGTCAACCTGACGGCCCTCGGCCTCGTCGCCTTCCTCGTCGGGACCTACTTCGTCTACAACACGCTCTCGATCTCCGTCCTGCGGCGGCGGAGCGACATCGGCACCGTCCGCGCTCTCGGCGCCTCGGCCCGCTCGGTCTTCCTGGTCTTCCTCGCGGAGGGGGCCGCGCTCGGCGCCCTCGGAGGGGCGCTCGGCGTCGCGCTCGGGGCGCTCCTGGCGCGGGTCGCCCTCGCCGCCGTCGGCGGCACCGCGACCGACTTCTACCTCCCGCAGGCCGCGCCGGTCTTCACGCTCGCCCCGTCCGCGCTCGCGACCTCGTTCCTCGCCGGCCTCGGCACGTCGATCCTCTCCGCCCTCGCGCCGGCCGTCGAGGCCGCCCAGGTGGAGCCCGCATCGACGCTCCGGCACGGCTCGGTCGAGGCTTCGCGCCGGCGTGCCGTGGGGCCGCTCGCCCTCGGGGGCGTCGCCGCCCTAGCGCTCGCCGCCCTCGCGACGCGTCCCGGACCGGTGGACGGCCTCCCCCTCTTCGGATTCGCGTCGGTCTTCCTCGTCATCGCGGGCGTCTCCCTCCTCGCGCCGCTCGCCGTCGTGACCGTGGCGCGCCTCGCGGACGGTCCGGCCGTCCGGCTCCTCGGCGTCGAGGCGCGGATCGCCCGCGCGAACCTGACCGGGAGCCTCTCGAGGACGGCCGTTGCCGTGGCGGCCCTTTCGATGGGGATCTCGATGATGGTCGCGGTGGCGTTCATGGTCGGCTCGTTTCGCGCGACCGTCGTCGACTGGGTCTCGCAGACGCTGAAGGCCGACCTCTTCGTCGCTCCCGAGAGCGGCCGTT
This sequence comes from Acidobacteriota bacterium, assembly GCA_029567505.1. Lineage (GTDB taxonomy): Bacteria > Acidobacteriota > Thermoanaerobaculia > UBA5066 > UBA5066 > UBA5066. The sequence continues at coordinate 25,545 of JAKPXO010000329.1, read as the reverse complement.
CGCAGCGCGCGCTCGGGCGCCTCCCCGAGGAAGCGATCCGCCTCGTCGAGGCGGTGCCCGGCGTCGCCTCCGTCGACCCGTTCCTCTCGTTCGAGGCGACGCGAGACGGAGCTCCCTACACGATCGGCTCGGGCCGCTTCGACCTCGTCGCCGCCCACGGCGACCTGCCGATGGCCGACGGGAGCGACACGCGCGAGGTCCTCGCACGCGCCCTCGCGCGGGGCGAGGCCGTGGTCTCCGAGCCCTACTCGGTCAAGTTCGGCGTGAAGGCGGGAGACACGGTCACCCTCCCCGCCCTCGACGGCCCGGTGGCCCTTCGCGTGGCAGGCGTCTATCGCGACTACTCGAACGACCGCGGCACCGTGACGATCGACCGCGCGCTCTTCCGAAGGCTCTTCCGGATGGACGGCGCCGGGAGCCTCGCCGTCCGCCTCGAGCCCGGAGTCGCGCCGGAGGAGGCGCGGCGGAGACTTCTCAGCGCGGCGGAGGGACGCTTCGCGCTCCGCGTCCAGACGAACGCCGTGCTCCGGGAGGCGGCGCTGGCCCTCTTCGACCGGACGTTCGCCGTGACCTGGGCGCTCGAGGCCGTCGCGATCGCCGTCGCCGTCCTCGGCGTCTTCTCGACGCTCCTCGCGCTCGTCCTCGAGAGGCGGCGGGAGATCGCGCTCCTGCGCGTCCTCGGGGCCTCGGCCGCTCGCGTCGCCCGCGCCGTCCGGCTCGAGGCGGCCGCTCTCTCCTCGCTCGGTGTCGTCCTCGGCGTCGCCGCGGGCGCCGCGATGGGCATCGTCCTCGTCCACGTCGTCAACCGCCAGTCGTTCGGGTGGACGATCCGCACCGACGTGCCGTGGCTCTTCCTCGCCGGCGCGCTCGCGCTCGTCCTCCTCGCCACGCTGGCCGCCGCTTCGCGCCCCGCCCGCCTCGCGGCTTCGACCGACCCCGCCGCCGTCCTGAAGGAGGAGTAGTCCGATGTCTCCGTGTCACGCCCCGGTCCGCGTCCGGCCCGTTCGCGAGCTCGTCGCGTCTCTTCGGCCGGCCGCCGCCCTCGCTGCGCTTTCGCTCCTCTTCTCCTTCGCCCCGCTCGCTGCCGAGGGCGGCCGCTTCCGCCCTCTCGACCCGAAGGCGACGCCCGCCTTCCCGCGAGACCACGGCGCGCACGACGACGCCCGCGTGGAGTGGTGGTACGTCACCGGCCACCTCGTCGACCGCGACGGGCGCCGGTCGGGTTTTCAGCTGACCTTCTTCCGGACCGGCCTCGTCGACGAGCCGAAGGGGGCTCGATCGTCGGCCTTCGCCCCGCGCGACCTCCACCTCGCCCACTTCGCGCGGACCGACGTCGACGGAAGGGCGTTCCGCTACGCCGAGCGGGCCCACCGCGACGGGCCGGGAGGCGCCTCGGCCCGGACCACGCACCTCGACGTCGCGAACGAGGACTGGAGGCTCACCGAGCTCGGCGGGAAGCTCTACCTGCGGGCGAGCGACCGGGTCGACGGCGTCGAGGAGACTCTCACGCTCCTCCTCACGCCCGAGAAGCCGCCCGTCCTCCACGGCGAGAACGGCCTCTCGAAGAAGGCCGCCGAGCCCGACGCCGTCAGCCGCTACGTCAGCTTCACGCGATTGCGGGCGGAGGGGTGGGCGACGCGCGGAGACGAGGCCCGCTCCGTGACCGGGAGCGCCTGGATGGACCACGAGTGGGGCTCGGGGGCCATCGGCCGTGGGACCCGGGGTTGGGACTGGTTTTCCGTGCAGCTCGAAGACGGGCGCGACCTGATGATCTACCAGCTCCGGGGCGAAGACGACACGCGGACTCTCCACTCGTCGGGCACCCTGGTCGAGAGGGACGGCCGCGCGACGCCGCTGGCTCCTGGCGACTTTTCCGTCGAGGTGACGGCGCGCTGGACGAGCCAGCGCTCGAAGGGGACCTACCCGGCGCGGTGGATCCTGCGCGTCCCGAAAGCGAGCCTCGCGCTCGAGATCGTTCCCGTTCTCCCCGACCAGGAGCTCGTCACCGACCGCTCCACCCGCGTCACCTACTGGGAAGGGGCCTGCGACGTCCGCGCCCCCGGCTCCGACCGCCCGCTCGGCCGCGCCTACGTCGAGCTGACCGGCTATGCCGGCAAGGGCGCCCTCGGCCTCTTCTGACGCGCCGTGATGGACCGTGGGGCCGTGTCTGCACTCGTGTATTGTGTGGCAAACAATACACGAGTGCAGACACGGCCCTCAGCGCTCAGCCGTTTTCACTTCGGCCCCTTCCCCGGTGAACCCGTGAGGGCGCCGGGGCTCAGAAGCCGAGGTTCTTCGCGATGTCGAAGGCGAGGACCGAGACCATCAGGAGGACGAGGAAGACGAATCCCACCTGGAGGAGCCGCTCCTTGAACTTCAGGGAGAAGTCGCGGCGGAAGATCCCCTCGAAGGTGAGGACCATCAGCTGTCCGCCGTCGAGGAGCGGGATCGGGAGGAGGTTCAGGAGGCCGAGCTGGAGCGAGAGGAGGCCCATGAAGCCGAGGAGCGCCGCCCATCCGGTCCGGACCGCCTCGCCCGAGAACTTCGCGATGTCGACCGGGCCGGAGAGCTGGCGGATCGAGCCCGAGCCCGAGACCATCCGCTTGATCGTCTGCCCGACCGCGGACGTCTGCCTCAGGTTCTCCTTCCAGGAGGCGCCGATCGCCGCCAGGAACGGCATCTTCCGCTCGACGAGCTCGTACTTCGGCGTGAAGCCGATCCTCCACGAGCCGCCTTCGAACCTCGGCGTGACGTCCAGCGCGACGCGCGTCCCGTTCCGGTCGACCTCGAAGGAGATCGGCTGCGGCTTCCCTTCCTCGAACGCAGAGGACGCCTCCCGGACGCGCCGCACGACCTCGAAGTAGCCGTCGATGGCGACGCCCCCGATCGAGACGATCCGGTCGCCGACCTGGAGCCCCGCCTTCTCTCCGGGGTAGCCCTTCACGAGGCTCCCGATGACCGGCGCGAGCCAGGGGTTCAGCCCGGTGTAGCCGATGTCGTACTTCGTCTGCGGCTCGGGTCGGATGACGACGGAGACGGACTCCCCGCCCCGCTCGAGGACGACGGGGATCTCCGCCCGCGGCGCCAGGCCGAGGTGTGTCTCCACCTCCCGCCACGTCGAGACCGGCTTGCCGGAGAGCGAGACGACGACGTCGTCGATCCTCACGCCCGCCTTCTCGGCCGGGCTGCCGGCGTCGACGTGCTTCACGACCGGTCTCTCCTCGGCGTACTTCGGCACCGTCACGCCGATCGTGAACGCCCCCGCCGTCAGGAGGAGGGCGAGGACGAGGTTCACCGCGGGTCCCGCGAGGAGGACGAGGAAGCGCTGCCAGCGCGTGCCGCGGAGCCCCTGGTCCGCTCCGGCGTCCACGACGTCGCTCTCGTCGGGCCCGAGGCCGATGATCTTCACGTACCCGCCCAGCGGAACGAGGGAGACCCGGTAGTCCGTCCCGTTCCTCTTGAACCCGAAGAGGCGCTTCCCGAAGCCGATCGAGAAGACCTCGACTGGGAACTTGAAGAGCCGTGCCACGAGGAAGTGCCCGAACTCGTGGAAGAAGATGAGGAACGAGAGGACGAAGACGAAGGCGAGGATGTTCGTGGAGATCTGCATCGGACCCTTTGCTTACGCCGAAGCCGGCGCGACGGTTCTCGGGGAAGCAAGCGGCGCGCCGGAGGAGACCAGCTCGGCCGCCCGGCGTCGGGCCTCCCGGTCGGCCTCGAGGACGGCCTCGAGCGTCGTGGCCGGGGAGACGGGATGGTCGGCGAGGACCCGCTCGACGACGGGGACGAGCGACCGGTAGGGGATCCTCCCCTCGAGGAATGCCGCGACGGCGACCTCGTTGGCGGCGTTCAGGACGGCGGGAGCCGTTCCGCCCGCCCGGAGCGCCGCGTAGGCGAGCGGGACGGCCGGGTAGCGCCTCTCGTCGAGGGCCGCGAGCTCGAGCGTCCCGAGAGACGGCAGGTCCAGCTTCGGCATCGGCGTCGGGACCCGCTCGGGGTACGTGAGCGCGTAGAGGATCGGGAAACGCATGTCGTTCGGCGAGATCTGCGCGATGACCGAGCCGTCGATCCACTCGACGAAGGAGTGGACGATCGACTGGGGGTGGATGACGACGCCGATCCGCTCGGGCGGCACGTCGAAGAGCCACCGCGCCTCGATCACCTCGAGCCCCTTGTTCATCATGGTGGCCGAGTCGATCGTGATCTTCGGCCCCATCTTCCAGGTCGGGTGGGCGAGGGCGTCCTCGATCGTGATCGCGTCGAACGTCTCGAGCGGCCGCTTGCGGAACGGACCGCCCGACGCGGTCAGGACGAGTCGGTCGACCTCCTCCGGCCGGCCACAGCGGAGCGCCTGGTGAAGGGCGCAGTGCTCCGAGTCGACCGGCAGGACCGCGCTTCCCGAGGCGGCTGCGGCGGCCATCACCGCCTCCCCGGCGACGACGAGGACCTCCTTGTTCGCGAGGGCCAGAGTCTTGCCGAGCTTCACCGCCTCGTACGCCGGAGGGAGACCGGCCGCCCCGACGACCGCCCCGAGGACGACCTCGGCCTCGGGGTGCGTCGCGACGTCGATCATTCCCTGCTCGGCGAAGCCGACGCGGACCCCCGGAAACTCGCGGCGGACCCGGTCGGCCGCCGCCCGTTCCTTCACGGAGACGACGGTCGGCCGGAACCGGGCGATCGCCGGGAGAAGCGCGTCGAGGTTCGAGCCGGCCGACATCGAGACGACCCGGAACCGCTCCGGCAGCGCCTCGAAGACCGAGAGCGCCGAGCGGCCGATCGAGCCGGTGGCACCGAGGAGGGCCACGCCTCGCGGAGCGTTCATCGGGGTCGCAGCTCCGGGAGGAGGGCGAGGATCCCGAAGAGGACGGGTGAGGCGAAGAGGAGCGAGTCGAGCCGGTCGAGAAGGCCGCCGTGCCCCGGGAGGAGGCCTCCCGAGTCCTTCACCGAGCAGCTCCTCTTGAACGTCGATTCGACGAGGTCGCCGACCACCGCGACGACGGACAGGACGGCGCCGAGGAGCGCTCCGCCCGCGACGACCGCCGGGGGCTCGCCGGGGACGCGCGGGAGGACGAGCGCGAGGAGGGCTCCGAACAGGGCCCCGGCGATCACCTGTCCCCAGAAGCCCTCCCAGCTCTTCTTCGGGCTGACGACCGGGGCCAGGCGGCGCTTTCCGAACCGGGTGCCGGCGTAGTAGGCCGCGGAGTCCCCGGCCCAGACGATCCCGAGAAGGAAGACGACCGGCTCCCAGCCGATCCCGCGAAGCGCGACGATCGCCGCGGCTCCGGCGCCGACGTAGAGGGTCGCGAACGAGGTCGTGGCGCTGGAGGCGAGCCAGACCGGCTCTGCCGGCGCGGCGAGCAGGACGGCCGACGGCACGGCCACGAGGACGGCTCCGGCCGCCGCCACGAGGAGCGGCGCCGAGCCGAGGTATGCCGCGACGACGATCGTGGCGAAGAGGACGAAGCTGAGGGCCCGCGGGGCGAGCCAGCCGCCGCAGCGGATGAGGCCGTGGAACTCGTGGAGGGCCGCCGCGCAAGCGAGGCCGGCGAGAACAGCCCACGAAAGAAGCGGCCCCTTCACGAGGACGAGCAGGACGAGCGGGATGAGGACCGCCGCCGTCAGCTCCCGGGTGCGCCTCACGCGCCCAGGGCCGCCGGCGCGGGCGGGGCGCCGGGGGCGGAAGCGTCCTCCTCCGTGACGCCGCCATAACGCCTCTCCCGGCGCTGGTAGTCGAGGAGGGCTTCGAGAAGATGCCGACGGCGGAAGTCGGGCCAGAGGACCGGCGTGACGTGGATCTCCGCGTAGGCGATCTGCCAGAGGAGGAAGTTCGAGATCCGGAGCTCGCCGCTCGTCCGGATGAGGAGGTCGGGATCGGGGAGGTCCGCCGTATAGAGACGGCGGGCGACGGCCGCCTCGTCGATCGACTCCGGGTCGAGGCGTCCCTCCGCGGCGTCGCGGGCGAGAGCCCGGGCCGCGTCGGCGATCTCGGCTCGGCCCGAGTAGTTCAGCGCAACGCTGAAGACCATGCCGCGACAGGAGGCCGTGGCTTCGAGCGCCGTCGAGAGCGCCGACCGGACCGAGGGGTCGAGGCCGTCTGGCCTTCCGACGACGCGGAAGCGGATGTCGTTCTCGACGAGCGACCGGAACTCCCGCCGCAGGTACTCCTTCAGAAGCGCGAAGAGCGTCGAGACCTCGGCCTTCGGACGCTTCCAGTTCTCGGTCGAGAAGGCGTAGAGGGTGAGCGCGTCGAGGCGCAGGCGCGCGGCGGTCTCGACCGTCTCGCGCACGGCGGACGCGCCGGCCCGATGCCCCTCGACACGGGGCAGGTGCCGCTGCCGGGCCCACCTGCCGTTGCCGTCCATGATGACGGCGACGTGGCGCGGGAGGCGTCCGAGGTCCAGCGTGTCCAGCAGAGCGCGCTCGGGGGTGCCCGGCGCGGCGACGAGGTCCTTCTCGATCATCTGTCCGACAGCCGGACCGGGATCGCCCGGGACCGGCTGAATTTCTGATCTTACCCTGCCCGGTAGAAGACCTTCTCGAGCGTCAGACCGCGGGCCGGAGCCGTCGGGCCGGGGCGCCGGAACGCCTCCCCCGGGTCGGTCCGCCCGAGGCCGGCTTCCACGAGCGTCCCAACGAGGCGGCGCACCATCCCTCGCAGGAACCCGTCCCCGACGGCGGTGACGACGACGAGCGGACCGAGCTCTCCGACGTCGAGCCGAGCGAGCGTCCGGACCGTCGTCCGGCGGGGCGCCCCGGCGAGACCGAACGACGCGAAGTCGTTCCGACCGACGAGGCGGGCCGCGGCAGCTCTCATGGCGCGAACGTCGAGTCGCGGCGAGGCCAACGCCTCGCGCAGCCCCTCGAACGGGGGGAGGTGATCGGCCCGGCGGAGCCGGTAGACGTAGCGCTTGCCGAGGGCGTCGAAGCGGGCATGCCACGCGAACGGGACCTCGGCCGCGTCTTCGACCCGGACGTCCCACGGGAGGAGGGCGTTCAGGCCGCGGCGCAGGCCTTCGCGCGGGACGAGAGGGCCACCGGGAGGGACGTCGAAATGGGCGACCTGTCCCTCCGCGTGGACGCCGGCGTCCGTGCGGCTCGCGGCGTGAACGCGCACGCGGGAGCCGTGCATCTTCGAGAGCGCCTCCTCGACGACGAGCTGGACCGTCCGGGGAGGTCCCGTCCCCGTCCGGACGACGTCCTGGGCCTGCCACCCCTCGAAATGGGTGCCAAGATAGGAGAGCTCGAGGCGGCGCCTCGCGCCCTCGGCGCCGGCCTTGTGGCTGACCTCGCCCCGAACGCTCACGACCCGATGATAGGGTCCTCCGGCCCGTCCGCCGGTCTGACCCCGGACCTTCCGGAGCTTGCCGGCGCCCGCGGATGGCCGGGCGCCGGCGCCGGTGCGTCCGCTCGGGCGGAGACGGTCCGGTCAGGCGCGAAAAGAAAAGGCTTCCGGGGCGGGGGGAAGGACGACGTTCACGATCTCGAGCCGCTCTTCGGTCCCGCCCTCACCGTACGGAAGGGGATCCCCGACGCGCACGATCGCGAGCCCGTCCCCCTTCGTCAGGATCGCGAGAGGGCGCCCCGGATAGGAGCGCCGCAGGGAGACGAGGGCGTCGTCTCCGTCTCGAGCGAGGAAGTAGAGCGTGCCGTTCCGGTTTCGGACCAGGATCATGCGACTGGGAAGGTAGCTCGCGCACCCGCCGCACCGCATCACCCGAACGGGTGAATCAGCTGCGGAGCGCAGAAATCTTCATCTGTGCTGTAGATAGATTCTTGACAATAACACACGCAGATACTACATTCTCGGACCGGAGGACGTTCCGATGAACCCCGACCGCCTCACACTGAAGGTCCAGGAGCTTCTCCAGGTAATCGCCCGGGACGCCCGATCCGCCGGGAATCCCGAGGTGACGCCAGAGCACCTCGCCGCGGCGCTCGCGGCGGAGCCCTCGGTAGGGACCCCTCTCCTCACCCGGATCGGGGCTCCGCCGGCGCTCCTCGCCGGCGAGCTCGGTGCCCTCGTCGCCCGGCTGCCGAAGGTCCAGGGGTCCGGGGCCGAGACCCGCTTCTCCCCGGCCCTCGTCAGGATCCTCGACCGCGCCGAGGCGACGGCGCGCGAGTTCCGCGACGAGTACGTCGCCCTCGAGCACCTCCTCCTCGCGCTCCTCCGCGACGGGGCGTCGAAGGCGGCCGAGATCCTGAGGCGGCACGGTGTCACCGAGGCGGCCGTCCTTTCCGCCCTGAAGGAGGTTCGCGGGAGCGCACGTGTCGACGACCCGAACGCCGAGGAGAAGTACCAGGCGCTGAAGCGCTACGCCCGCGACCTGACCGAGCTCGCCCGGCGCGGCAAGCTCGACCCCGTCATCGGACGCGACGACGAGATCCGCCGCGTCATGCAGGTCCTGACGCGCCGGACGAAGAACAACCCGGTCCTCATCGGCGACCCGGGCGTCGGGAAGACGGCCGTCGTCGAGGGGCTCGCCCGCCGCGTCGCCTCGGGCGACGTGCCGGAGAGCCTGAAGGACAAGCAGGTCGTCGCGCTCGACCTCGGCGCGATGGTCGCCGGGGCGAAGTTTCGCGGCGAGTTCGAGGAGCGCCTGAAGGCCGTCATCAAGGAGGTCGAGGAGTCGGAGGGGAAGGTCATCCTCTTCATCGACGAGCTCCACACTCTCGTCGGCGCGGGCGCCGCCGAAGGGGCGATGGACGCCGGGAACATGCTCAAGCCGGCCCTCGCCCGCGGCGAGCTGCGCGCCATCGGCGCGACGACGCTCGGCGAGTACCGCAAGCACGTCGAGAAGGACCCCGCCCTCGAGAGGCGCTTCCAGCCCGTCGTCGTCGGCGAGCCCTCGGTCGAGGACACGATCTCGATCCTCCGCGGCCTGCAGGAGCGCTACGAGGTCCACCACGGCGTGAAGATCACCGACGCGGCGATCGTCGCGGCGGCCGTCCTCTCGAACCGCTACATCGCCGACCGCTTCCTCCCCGACAAGGCGATCGACCTGATCGACGAGGCGGCCTCGCGACTGAAGATGGAGATCGACTCGCTCCCGACCGAGATCGACGAGGTGGAGCGGAAGATCCTCCAGGCCGAGATCGAGAGGAAGGCGCTCGAGAAGGACGACTCCGCGCCGGCGCGCGAGCGCCTTTCGGCGCTCGAGAAGGCTCTCGCGGAGCTGCGCGAGAGGTCGCTCTCGATGAAGGCGGTCTGGAAGAACGAGAAGGACGCCATCGGCGCGATCCGCGACCTCAAGAAGAAGACCGAGGACGCGAAGGCCGACGCCGAGCGGGCCGAGCGCCAGGGCGACCTGAGCCGCGCGGCCGAGCTTCGCTACGGGGTCCTGAACCAGCTCGACCGCGACCTCGCCGTCGCCACGGCGAAGCTCGAGGAGCTGCAGGAGGACGGCGGTTTCCTCCGCGAGAAGGTCGAGGAGGAGGACGTCGCGGCCGTCGTCTCGCGTTGGACCGGAATTCCCGTCTCGAAGATGGTCGAGGGGGAGACGCAGAAGCTCCTCGCGATGGAGGAGCGGCTCCGGCTCCGGGTCGTCGGGCAGGACGAGGCGGTCACCGCCGTGTCGGCCGCCGTCCGCCGCGCTCGCGCCGGGATGAACGACCCGAAGAAGCCGATCGGCTCCTTCCTCTTCCTCGGGCCGACGGGCGTCGGGAAGACCGAGCTCGCCCGCGCCCTCGCCGAGTTCCTCTTCGACGACGAGGGCGCGATGGTCCGGCTCGACATGTCGGAGTACCAGGAGAAGCACACCGTCTCGAGGATGATCGGCGCCCCTCCCGGCTACATCGGGCACGACGAGGGGGGCCAGCTGACCGAGGCGGTCCGCCGCAGGCCCTACTCGGTCGTCCTCTTCGACGAGATCGAGAAGGCCCACCCCGACGTTTGGTCGACGCTCCTGCAGGTCCTCGACGACGGCCGTCTGACCGACGGCAAGGGGCGGGTCGTCGACTTCCGGAACGTCGTCGTCGTCATGACGTCGAACGTCGGGTCGCAGCTCATCCAGGAGCTCCAGGGGGTCGACGAGGAGGAGATGCGGAGGGGGATCGAGGGCGAGCTCCGGCACCGATTCCGGCCCGAGTTCCTGAACCGGATCGACGACGTCATCGTCTTCCGCCGCCTCACGCTCGCGGAGATCGGGAAGATCGTCGACCTCCAGCTCGCGCGCGTCGCCGCGCTCGTCGCCCCGCGCGGCGTGAGGCTGGAGTGGACCGAGGGCGCGCGCCGTCTCCTCGCCGAGCGGGCCTTCGACCCGCTCTACGGCGCCCGTCCGCTGAAGCGGAACATCCAGAAGCTCGTCCAGGACCCGCTCGCGCTCCGCATCCTCGCGGGCGGCGTCCCGTCCGGCTCCACCGTGACGCTCGACGCCGGAGCCCCGGGCGAGGGCGTCGCCTTCTCCATCGGGAGCCCGGCCGCGCCCGCGGCCTGACGCAGCAGAGCAGGAGGGAGACCATGGCCGCCGTTCGCCGCTACGACCCTTTCCGGGAGCTCGCGACGCTCCAGGAGCGGATGAACCGGATCTTCGACGACACCTTCTCGAGCGCCTCGCGCCGCGAGGACGAGGGGCTCTCGGCGACGTGGACGCCGCCGGTCGACGTCCTCGAGAAGAGGGACCGGATCGTCCTGACCGCCGAGCTCCCCGGCTTCGCGGAAGACCAGGTCCAGCTCCGCTTCGAGGACGGGGTCCTGACGCTCGAGGGGGAGCGGCGCTTCGAGAAGGAGGTCGACGAGGCCCGCTACCACTGCGTGGAGCGGAGCTACGGCCGCTTCTCGCGCTCCTTCCGGCTTCCGGCGAACGTGGACGAGGAGTCGATCACGGCGACCTTCGTGAACGGCCTCCTCGTCGTCGAGCTGCCGAAGCGGGAGGAGGCCCGGCCGAAGAGCATCCGGATCCGCGCCGGCAGCCCGCCCGCGATCGACGTGAAGTGAGCCGGGCGGCTCAGGCCGCCCCGCCCGCGGGCCCCGGCTCGTCCTCCTTGAAGAGGTCGGTCGAGATGTAGCGCTCGGAGGTCGACGGGACGACGAAGACGACGAGCTTCCCCGCGTTCTCCGGGCGCTTCGCGACCTCGAGCGCCGCGAAAGCGGCCGCGCCGGAGGAGATCCCGCCCAGGATCCCCTCTTCGCGCGCGAGGTGCCGCGCGTACTCGAAGGCCTGGTCGTTCGTCACCTGCACGACCTCGTCGACGAGCGCGGTGTCGAGGTTCGTCGGCACGAAGCCGGCGCCGATCCCCTGGATCTTGTGCGGCCCGGGCGCGCCGCCCGAGAGGACCGGCGAGTGGACCGGCTCGACCGCGACGAGGCGGAGGGACGGCTTCTTCGGCTTCCAGTACCGGCCGACGCCCGTCATCGTCCCGCCGGTGCCGACGCCGGCGACGAAGACGTCCATCGCCCCGTCCGTGTCGTTCCAGAGCTCGACCGCGGTCGTCGCCTCGTGGATCGCGGGATTCGCCGCGTTCTCGAACTGCTGCGGCATCACGCCGTTCTCGCCGAGCTCGGCGAGGCGCTCGTTCGCGCGGGCGATCGCCCCCTTCATCCCCTCCGCGGCGGGCGTCAGGATCAGCTCCGCGCCGAGGAGCCGGAGAACCTTCCGGCGCTCGAGGGAGACCGACTCGGGCATCGCGACGACCAGCCGATACCCCTTCGCGGCGGCCACGAAGGCGAGCGCGATCCCCGTGTTCCCCGACGTCGGCTCGACGAGGACGGTCCGCCCCGGGGTGATCCTTCCCGCCCTCTCCAGGGCCTCGATCATCGCGACGCCGATCCGGTCCTTCACCGAATTCGCCGGATTGAAGTACTCCAGCTTCGCGGCGACGACCGCGCCGGGCGCGACGTCCTTCGCCATCCGGTTCAGCCGGACGAGGGGGGTGTTGCCGATGAGCTTCGTGACGTCGGACGCGATCCGCATGGCGGCCTCCTGGACTCCGGGTTCCCCGGCGTCAAATCTCCCAGTCGATGACGTGGCGATCGGCGCGGTGCCGGGCGACGAGGTCGCCGACGGTCCACCGCTCGTAGACGGCGAGGCGCGCCGCGACGGCTTCGGACTCGACCGCCTCGACCAGCCGTGAAAGGCCCTTCCCAGCCGCGGCCCGGCCGCGACCGGACGGGGCGCCGAACGGAGCAAGGACGGCCGAAAGCGGAGAGCCGAGAAGCCCCTCCCCGGCACTGTACCCGCCGGCACGGCCCCGGACCGCGACGAGGAGCCCCACGCGGACGTACGGCGCGAGAAGCTGGTGGACCGATTCTCGCGAGAGCGCGAGGAGGCCTGCCATTTCGGCGGCGCTCCGGTCCCGACCCGGGTCCGAACCGATCTCGACCATCGCCTCGATCGCCTTTCTCTGCCTGAGGTTAAGAATCTTGAAATCTCCGTTCTACTTTACTAACATTATTTTGAGGCCGAATCTCAGAATGTCAAGACACACGCTTGCCGCCGCCGCTCTCCTTCTTTCCGCCTCGACAGCCCTCGCCCAGCGGGGAGGCTCCGAGGTCCGCCGCGCCGAGGACGATCCCCGAAGGAGCTCGATCGTGAGGGCGGTCGAGCAGATCGGTCCTTCCGTCGTGAACATCTCGGCCGAGCGCCTCGTCCAGCGGCGGGCGACCCCGTTCCAGGAGTACTTCGGCGTTCCCGGCGACCGCGGCCGCCGCTCCGAGTCGCTCGGCTCCGGCGTCGTCCTCGACGCGTCCGGGATCGTCGTCACGAACGACCACGTCATCTCGGGCGCCTCGCGGATCTTCGTCACGACCTCCGACGGGCGCGAGCTCGAGGCGGAGGTGCTCGGCGCGGACGCCGACAACGACCTCGCGGTGCTGAAGGTCGACGGGAAGGGGCTGAAGCCGGTCCGCCTCGGGGCGACGGGCGACCTGATGATCGGCGAGACGGCGATCGCCGTCGGGAACCCGTTCGGCCTCTCGAACACCGTGACGACCGGGATCGTCTCCGCGCTCCAGCGGACCGTGCGCGGCGAGACGCGGACGTACACCGACTTCATCCAGACCGACGCGGCGATCAACCCGGGGAACTCGGGCGGCGCGCTCTGCAATGTCCTCGGAGAGCTGATCGGCATCAACACGGCGATCGTCGGCGGCGCAAACACGATCGGCTTCGCGATCCCGGTGGAACGGGTGCGCCGGATCGTCGACGACCTCCTCCGCTTCGGCGAGGTGAAGCCAGTCTGGGTCGGCATCCGCGGGACGACGGTGACGCCGGAGCGCGGGCGGCCGAGCTCGCGCGGCCTCGGGATGCGCGTCCGCTCCGTCTACCCCGCCTCCCCCGCAGAGGAGGCCGGCCTCGAGCCCGGCGACGTCGTCGTCTCGCTGAACGGGCGGCCCGTCGAGTCGCGCGAGGACTTCGACACGCTGCTCGCCTCGGTCCCGCCCGGCCAGTCGGTCTCCGTCGAGATGCGCCGCTCCGGCGAGCTTCGCAAGCTCTCGCTCGCGGTCGCCCGCGCCCCGGAGGATCTCGGCCTCGAGGTGCTCCGGCGGGAGATCGGGATCTCGGTCGCCCAGGCCCGCGGAGGGCTCTTCCTCACGTCCGTGGCCCGCGAGTCTCCGGCCGACCGGAAGGGGCTCGAGAGAGGGGACTCGCTCCTCGCCGTGAACGGGAAGCGTGTCTCGACGCTCGACGACGTCGCGCGCGCCGTCGAGCGGGGCTGGGGCCGGTCGGGGCTCGTCCTCGTCGTCGGGCGGGCCGGCTACGCCTACACGCTGACGTTCGTCCTCGAGTGAGCGCGGACCGGAGCGGGCCGCCGTCCAGCGGCCCGCTCCGTCGCCCGGCTCACTTCCCGGTCTTCGCGACTCCCAGCTCGGCGAGCCGCTTCGCCATGTCGGGTCCCGCGGTCCCCGCCTTCACCTCGCGGTCCACGTGGAGGAGCTTCCCGTCCTTGCCGATGTAGAACGTCCACCGGCGCGGGTAGCCCTTCTCCGGGTGGAGGACGCCGTACGCCTTCGCGACCGATCCCTCGGCGTCCGCGAGCATCGCGTAGTCGGCGTCGAGGGACTTCGCGAACTTCGTGATCTGCTCCAGCGGGTCGACGCTGGCCGCGAAGTAGGCGACGTCGAACGACCGGAGCTCCTCGCCGCTCTCACGGAGCGACTTGCACTCCAGCGTTCACCCTCCGGTGAAGACCTTCGGGAACCAGGCGAGGACGACGGCCTTCTTCCCGACGTAGTCGGCGAGGGCGTGCGTCTTCCCGTCCGACCCCGGGAGCGAGAAGGCCGGGGCGGCGTCCCCGGCGGCGAGGGGCTTCGGCTCCTCGGCGACGGCGAGCGGCGCCGCCACGAGGAGGACGGCGGCCGCGAGCGTGGCGAGTCTGCGCATGATCGGCTCCTTGCGGACGGATGCTAGCCGGGCCGGGCCAACCGGGCCAGCCCGCCCTGCTCCCGTCCCGCTATTTCCGAAGGCGCAGCTCCGAGACGACGATCCCGAGGAGGACGAGACCGCCCCCCCACGCCTCGCGCGCCGAGAGCCGCTCGCCGAGCGCGACCGCCGCGAAGAGGGCCGTGAAGACCGGCTCGAGGGCGAAGATGACGGCCGCGTGGACGGCCGGCATCCGGGCCTGCGCCCAGGTCTGGACGAGCGAGGTGACGACCGACGCGACGAGACCCATCCAGAGGACGGCGAGGAGGAGCTGAGGCGTGAATGCGAGCGGCCGCGCCTCGGCCGCGAAGAAGGCCTCCGGGCGGTCGAGGAACGGGGTCAGGAGGAGCCGGCCCGCAAGGACCCCGAGGAACGCGAAGACGATCTGGGCGGCCGAGTAGACCCGGACGTCGTGCTTCGGCGAGGCGACTCCGAGCTCCACGATGATCACGGCGTAGACGAGCGCCGTGAAGAAGACGAGGAGGTCGCCGGGATCGAGGCCGGACGCGTCCTTCGGCCACGACATCAGCCCGAAGCCCCCCGCGGCCAGGACGAGCCCCGCGAGGTTCGTCCCGCTCGGCACCTGCCGGTGGAAGAGCCAGGCGGCGACCGGCGTCAGCGGCACGGAGAGGCCGGTGATGAAGGCGGCCTTCGAGGCCGTCGTGAAGAGCTGCCCGACGAGCTGGCAGCCGATGCCGACGGCGAGGAGGAGCCCGATGAGCGCGCCGTCCCGGAGGACTCCGGGAGTCCGCGGACGGCCGCGCGCGAGGAGGACGAGGACCGCCGCGGCGAGCCCGTAGCGAAGGGCGAGGAAGAGGAGCGGCGGCGTCTCCTTCAGGACGAGCTCGTTGACGACGAACGTGGAGCCCCAGATCGCCGTCACGAGGACGAGGGCGGAGTCGGCGAGGAGCGCCTCGCGACGCGGAAGGTCCGGAGCGCTCACGACCGGCGATGATACGGGTCGGCGGGAGCGGCGCAGTTATCATCCCCGACCGATGAACCCGGCCCCGCGCGTCCGTTTCGCCCCCTCCCCGACCGGCTCCCTCCACGTCGGCGGGGCCCGCACCGCCCTCTACAACTGGCTCTTCGCCCGCCGCCACGGCGGGACGTTCATCCTTCGGATCGAGGACACCGACGTCGACCGGAACAAGCCCGAGCTCGTCGACCAGATCCTGGAGGCGATGACCTGGCTCGGGATGACGTGGGACGAGGGGCCGTTCCGACAAAGCGAGCGCTACGACCTCTACCGGCAGGCGGCGGAGCGGCTCCTCTCCGAGGGGAAGGCCTACCGCGCGTTCGAGACGCCCGAGGAGCTCGAGGCGGCCCGGAAGGCGGCCGAGGCGCAGGGGGAGACGTTCCGCTACTCGGGCGCGGGTCGCGAGATCCCGAAGGCCGAGTCGGACCGGCGCGCCGCCTCCGGCGAGCCGTTCGTCATCCGCCTGAAGATGCCCGACGAGCCGATCGTCGTCGACGACGTCGTCCAGGGGCGGGCCGAGTTCCCGGCCGGCGTCCTCGACGACTTCATCCTGATGAGGTCGGACGGCCACCCGCTCTACCACTTCTCGGTCTGCGTCGACGACGTCGCGATGGGGATCACGCACGTCATCCGCGGCGTCGACCACCTCGCGAACACGCCGAAGCACGTCGCCCTCTTCCGCGCCCTCGGGGCCGAGCCGCCGAGGTTCGCGCACCTCGGGATGATCCTCGGCCCCGACGGCAAGAAGCTGAGCAAGCGGCACGGCGCGGCCGGCGCCGAGGAGTTCCGCGCGCAGGGGCTCCTCCCCGAGGCGCTCGTCAACTTCCTCGCCCTCCTCGGCTGGTCGCCCGGCGAGGACCGCGAGCGGATGACGATGGACGAGATGGCCGCGCTCTTCTCGCTCGAGCGGATCGGCCCGTCGCCCTCGCGCTTCGACCACGAGAAGCTCGCCTGGCTGAACGGCCAGTACCTGCAGGACGTCCCCGACGCGCGCCTCGCCGAGCTCGTGAAGCCGTTCGGCGTGCCGGGCTCCTGCCCCGACGAGACGCTCCTCCGCGCGATCCCTCTTCAGAAGCCGCGCGCGAAGACGCTCGTCGAGCTCGCGCAGGGGCTCTCCTCGTGGGTCGCGGACCCGGCGGACTGGGACGCCGCGGGGCTGAAGAAGTTCGGCAAACCGGCGAACGCGCCCCTCCTCCGGACGTTCCTCGCGCGGATCGCGGCCGTGAGCCCGCTGACCCACGCCGGGATCGAGGAGGCCGCGCGCGCCCTCGCCGCCGAGGCGGGGGTGAAGCTCGGCGACCTCGCCCAGCCGGTCCGCCTCGCGCTGACCGGCACCCTCGCCTCCCCTCCCCTCTTCGAGATGATCGAGGTCCTCGGCCTCGAAACGACCCGCCGGCGCGTCCTCGCGCTCGCGGCGCGGATCGAGCCCGAGCCCACCCCGAGCTGAGGCGCCCGATGGAAGAGACGACGACCCCCGCCCCCGAGACCGCCGGCAAGGACTTCATCCGCGAGATCGTCGAGGACGACCTCGCGACGGGAAAGCACGCGAAGATCACGACCCGCTTCCCGCCCGAGCCGAACGGCTACCTCCACATCGGCCACGCCAAGTCGATCTGCCTCAACTTCGGCGTCGCGAGGGAGTACGGCGGCACCTGCAACCTCCGCTACGACGATACGAACCCGCTGAAGGAGGACGTCGAGTACGTCGACGCCATCGAGGCCGACGTCCGCTGGCTCGGCTTCTCATGGGCCGGGAAGTACTACGCCTCGGACTACTTCGGGAGGCTTTACGACTTCGCCGAGGAGCTGATCCGGCGCGGGAAGGCGTTCGTCTGCGACCTTTCGGCCGACGAGGTCCGCGCCACGCGCGGGACGCTGACCGAGCCGGGGAGGAACAGCCCGTACCGCGACCGCTCCCCCGAGGAGAGCCTGGACCTCTTCCGCCGGATGCGCGCGGGCGAGTTCGCCGACGGCTCGCGGACGCTCCGGGCGAAGATCGACATGGCCTCGCCGAACATCAACCTGCGCGACCCGGCGCTCTACCGGATCCGCAAGGCGCACCACCACCGGACGGGCGACGCGTGGTGCATCTACCCGATGTACGACTACGCCCACGCCCTCTCGGACTGGATCGAGGGGATCACCCACTCGCTCTGCACGCTCGAGTTCGAGGACCACCGCCCGCTCTACGACTGGTGCCTCCTCGCGCTCGGCCTCGGGAGCCGCCCCCGCCAGATCGAGTTCGCGCGCCTGAACCTGACCTACACGCTCCTCTCCAAGCGCCGCCTCCTCCACCTCGTCACGGGCGGACACGTCCGCGGCTGGGACGACCCGCGGATGCCGACGATCGCGGGCCTGCGCCGCCGCGGCTTCACGCCCGAGGCGATCCGCGACTTCGCCGAGAGGATCGGCCTCGCCAAGCGCGACAGCGTCGTCGACGTCGCGCTCCTCGAGCACTGCCTTCGCGAGGACCTCAACCGCCGCGCCCCGCGCGGCATGGCGGTGATCGACCCGGTGAAGGTCGTCCTGACGAACTGGCCCGAGGGGAAGGTCGAGGAGCTCGAGGCGGTGAACAACCCCGAGGACCCGTCCGCCGGGACGCGGAAGGTCGCGTTCTCACGCGAGCTCTTCATCGAGCGGGACGACTTCCGCGAGGTGCCGCCCCCGAAGTACCACCGCCTCTTTCCCGGCAGCGAGGTGCGCCTGCGCTGGGGCTATATCGTGAAGTGCGAGGAGGTCGTCAAGGACGCCTCGGGCAACGTCGTCGAGCTGCTCTGCACGTACGACCCGACCTCGAAGAGCGGCGAAGCGGGCGCCGCGCGGAAAGTGAAGGGGACGATTCACTGGGTCTCGGCGGCCCACGCCGTCCCGGCGGAGGTTCGCCTCTACGACCGCCTCTTCACGAAGGAGGACCCGAACGACGCCCCCGAGGGGCAGGACTGGCTGACGAACCTGAACCCGGCCTCGCTCGAGGTGCGGCAGGGCTTCGTCGAGCCGGCGCTCGTCGGCGCGGCGCCCGGCGCGTTCTTCCAGTTCGAGCGGCTCGGCTACTTCTCGGTCGATCCCGACGGCACCCCCGGCAAGCCCGTCTTCAACCGCGCCGTCGGCCTGCGAGACACGTGGGCGAAGATCGAGAAGAAGGGGCGGACGGCATAGGCGGGTCCGCCCCTGTCGGGTCGACCGGGCGGCAAGTCTCCTCGGGGGACGCCGTGTCGAAGGCCCCGCACGGCCGGAGGCTCCTTCTCTGGCTTCCGGTCGCCCTGATGGCGGGCGTCCAGCTCTGGCTCTCGTCGCGAAGCCGGCTCCCGGACGCCCTCTCCCCGTTCCCGGGCTCGGACAAGCTGGCCCACGGGGGCTGGTTCTTCCTCCTCGCGCTCCTCGCCTGGCGGGCCGCTCGGGAGGGCGAGGGATGGTCGCGCCGCCGCCGGCTCGGCGGGCTCCTTCTCGCGGCCGCCCTCTGGGCTGCCAGCGACGAGGCGCACCAGTGGTTCGTTCCGGGGCGGGCGGTGGAGGCGGCCGACCTCCTGGCCGACGTCGCGGGCGCGGCCCTCGCCCTCTCCCTCGCCGAGGGATTCCTCACCGGGCGCCGGCTCGTCCGCGCCGGCTGAAACGAAAACGCCGCCCGTAGGCGGCGTGTTTCGTCAGGTTGGCTGGGGGGCAGGGATTCGAACCCCGATAGGCAGATCCAGAGTCTGCAGTCCTACCATTGGACGACCCCCCAACCTGGAGGGGCGGGCATTATGAGGGCCGGTCGGGCGGCGGTCAACCGCCGACCGTCTCAGCGCGCTTTCTTCGAGAGGGAAAGGAAGAACCGGGCGAGGTCCTCCGGTGTCCCGCGGCCCTGGAACGTCACGGAGACCTCTCCCTTGACGGGTCCGGCCACGACGACCGGCTCCGCGTCAGCCGCCTTCCCCCGCCCCTTCTTCGGCGCGGCGTCGACGACCTCGGGCTTCAGGACCTTCGCCCGTCCCGCCTTCTTCCGGCCGTTCTTCCGGGGACGCCGGGCCTCCTTCGGGCGCAGCCGGGTCACGTCGGGCGGGCCGAGACGGATGCCGAACTTCTCCGCGACCGCCTCGATCACGACCCGCGCTTCCGTCGTCGGGGCCTTGACGAGCTGCGCCCGCGCCCAGGCGAGCGCCGCGGGACGGTCGATACCGAGCTTCCGCCGGACCTCGCGGATCGATCCCGCGCCGATCTCCTCCGGCGCGACCTTCAGCTGCTTTCCGGCGGCCGCCTTGACGTCCTTCTCGTTCAGCGACTTGTCACCCTTCAGGAGCGACTCGACGACCTGGCGAAGCCGATCGGCGTCCACGGTCATGGGACCTCCTTTTCCGAGCTCGCGTTTCGCGAGTTCGACAATTATGACCCAAAATGGTCGGTTCGGCTCAGTACCTGGGAACGCTCGGGTCGATCCGGCTCGACCAGGCGAGGATCCCGCCCTCGAGGTTCACCGCCCCGCCGATGCCGCTCTTCCGGAGGAACTGGACCACCGTGGCGCTCCGCTGGCCGCTCCGGCAGGCGACGACGACGGTCGCGTCGCGCGGCACCTCGTCGAGGCGCTGCGGGATCTCGCGCATCGGGACGTGGTGGACCGGGAAAGGGAAGGGCGACGTCTGGAGCTCGAGCGGCTCGCGCACGTCCAGGACGAACGGCACGGCGCCCGCGTCGAGCAGCGCCTTGAGCTCTTCGACCGTCATCGCGTTCCCTTCTCTCCCCGGACCGTCCCGCGCGCCAGGCGCTCCGTCAGAGCGTCGGCAGGAGCGTCTTCACCTCGAGCGGCGGGAGCTCGGGCAGCCTGTCTCCCCACTCCTTGAGGACTTTCCATGGAAAGAGCCCGTCGCTATGCCCGTCCTTCCAGAACAGCTGCAGCGCGTAGCCGCCGACGGGACTCGTCGCGGTCACCTCGAACGAGGCGGCCGTGTAGGGCTTCTGAGGGGGCTTCGCGAGGCGCCCGAAGAGGTCGCGCTCGCCGGCGCAGCCGGCGCACGGGCAGAGGCGCCGGAGCGCCTTCAGCGGGAGGTAGGTCTCGGTGCCGTCCGACCAGGAGACGGCGAGCTCCTCGCCGATGACGAGGACGTTTGCGGGAGACGGGGCCATGTCCGGATCGTACCCCGCCTCCCGCGCCCAGATCCTCGTCAGGGGAACGTGAACGTGCAGGCCTGGACCTCCGCGCCGGGAGCGACGTCGAGGAGACCGGCGCACTTGCTCCCCGAGGTCGCCTGGACCGAGTAGCTGAATCGCGCCGTCGACGGGCCTCCCGCGCAGGTCGCGGCGTGCTTCACGTAGAGCGTGTAGGTCCCGAACGGGAGCCGGTTCCCCTCGTAGACGACGCTCTCGGTCCGGTTCCCGGCGCCGCAGGCGGCCGGCAGCCTGCGTCCGCCCTGCTGCGTCGCCACGTCGACGCCGCCGGGGCCCGCGAGGCGGACGTCGAGGTCCGCGTCGCCCGACCAGCTCGCGAGGCCGGTCAGGTACTGCGGAGTCCCCTGCGCGTCGACGCGGATCGTGGCGACGGTGGCGTTCGTCGCCGAGCCGCCCTTCCCGTCCGTCACGGTGAGCGAGACCGCGAACGTCCCGGCCGACTGGAACGTGAAGCTCGCGGTCGAGCCGCTGGCCGAGCCGGCGCCGAAGTTCCA
This sequence comes from Acidobacteriota bacterium, assembly GCA_029567505.1. GTDB lineage: Bacteria > Acidobacteriota > Thermoanaerobaculia > UBA5066 > UBA5066 > UBA5066. The sequence continues at coordinate 4,579 of JAKPXO010000329.1, read as the reverse complement.
GCTGTAGGTGAGCGGGTCGTTGTCGGGATCGGAGGCGGTCGCGGTCGCGGTCACCTGAAGCGGGACGGAGCCGTAGAGCGGCGTCACGCTCACGGAGCCGATCGTCGGCGCGGCGTTCTCGTCGTCGCTGCTCTGCGACGCCGCGACGGCCACGCCGGCCGCGACGACTCCGGCGCCGATCCCGAAGACCGTTCCGGCGGAAAGGCCGCCCGCCTTCGCCGCGGCCGCCCCGGCCGCCGCGCCGGTCCCCGAGGAGAGGGCGCTCGAGAGCGACACGACCGCGCCGGTCACGAGGATGACCTTCGCGATGTCGTCCTTGTTGAAGCCCGGCGGAACCGGCTCCTGGCCCGCGCGGGTCAGCCCCACGGTGAGCCCCTCGCGCGGCGAGGCGCTCGTGACGACCGCGGTCGCCGTCCGCTCGTCCCGGCAGACCGTCTTGTCCGTCACGGGAGGCGCGTAGGCGGGCGTCGTCTTCGGCAGACTCGCGAGGTCGAGCGCCTGGAGGTAGTAGTCGATCCCGGGGATGCCGGGCAGCGGGCGCGGCAGCTCGCCGACGAGGTCTTCGGCCGCCCGCGCCTTCATCAGGACGTAGTAGTAGTCCTCGGTCCCCGAGGCGCGGAAGTAGACGAAGCCCTGGTCCAGCTCCTTGCCCGGCAGGACGCGGGCGTCGACGAGCGGCCTCGCCTCCGTGGAGAGGCACTTCAGCGGGTCGTGGGCGATCGAGAGCCGCGGGCTCTCCCCGGGCGCGGCCCTCTTCACGACCGGGTCGGTCTCCGGCGCCGGCGCGGCGAAGGCTCCGGTCGCGAGCGTCGCGGCCAGGACGATCACGAACGCCTGTCGGAGCGGCAGCGGGAGCTCGGGGAGCGCGGCCTTCTGCTTCACGGGCGGACCTCCTCGGTTCGGCGGGCGACCCGTCCGGCGCGTCGTCCCGACGCGCGAAGAAACGGACCCCCGGCGGGTGTATCCGGTGCGAATCGGTTCTTTCAGTTGGTAGGGACTATACCGCCGACCCGTCGCGCCGGGTCGGTGCGCCGGATCACGGGCAGGGATTGATCTCGAGGGTGCGCGACCAGGAGTCGCCGGTGCCGTCCGTCACCTTGATCGTCTTGAGGAACGAGGCGCCGAGGGGCCCCTGGAACGCCCAGACCGGCTCCTTCCGTCCGACGCGGACCTTCGCCGGCGGCGGCGGGGAGGTGACCGGGCGGAAGTTCGTGACGCTCATCCCGACGTTCTCCTCGACGTGGTCGAGCGCGACGTCGCGCTCCGCCTCGTTCGAGAAGTAGGCCTCGATCGTGACGAGCTGTCCCTGCTGCGGGCGGCTCGGCCGGACCTCGAACTCGATGTAGAAGCGGCCCAGGTCGGGCTTCGCGGCCCGGGCCTGCGGTCCGCTGCCGACGTCGAACCCCGGGGCGAACCCGCTGGTCTTCCCTTGCGCGAAGCTCGTCGGCCCCATCTGGACGCAGAGGCCTCCGCCCGCGGCCGGCGTCGAAGCCGGCCGCTCCACGACGATGCGGGCCGTCGGGCGCGGCGTCGGGACCCGCACGACGATCGGCTTCGTCGGCTCGACGCGGGGCGTCGGCAGCGGCGGGGCCTCCGTCGGGACGACGGTCGGCTGGGGGAACGGCGTCGCCGGCGGAAAGACCGCCGTCGGCGTCGGGAGCGGGAGACCGGGCGTCGGGACGGCGGTCGGCAGCGGGAGCGGAGGCGTCGGGACGGGCCGCCCCAGGCCGGGAATCAGCCCGCTCTTGTAGAGCAGCGTCCCGCCGAGGCCGAGGAAGAGGAGGCCGGCGACCGCGACGGCGATCGGGAGGATCGGGGAGCGCACCGGGGCCGCGGGGCGCGCCGGCGGGCGAGGAGGCCCGCGCCGCACGACGCTCGGAGGGGCCGGCGCCGCAGGCTCGGCGGCGACCGCCGGGGGGACCGGCGCCGCGATCTGCGCCGTCGCCTTCGTCCGCTCCGGGGCGACGGGAGGCATCGAGATGCCGTGCGCCTCGACGTGCGCCCGCTCGGCGGACGCCCGGGCCTCCGAGGTGTCGAGGGCGACCGTCCCCTCGTCCAGGGAGAGCTCGCCCGCCATGCCGGCCGAGAGGGCGGCGGCCTGGCGGAGCGCCGCGTCGCGCAGCTCCGCCATCGTCTGGAAGCGCGCTTCGGGCTTCTTGTTGAGCGCCTTCAGGACCAGGCCGCGCGTCACGAGGGAGATCCCCTTGTTCATGTCGCGCGGGTCGGGCGGCTCCTGCTGCACCTGCATGAACAGGACGGCGTGGCTCGACTCGGCGACGAACGGGACGCGCCCCGTGAGCATCCGGAAGAGGACGACTCCGAGCGCGTAGACGTCGCTCCGGCGGTCGACCTTCTGACCCATCGCCTGCTCCGGCGACATGTAGTTCGGCGAGCCGACGAGGAAGCCGGTGCGGGTCGTCCCCCCCTCGCGGTCGATCAGGTAGGCGAGGCCGAAGTCGGCGACCTTGACCCGCCCTTCCGAGGTCATCAGGACGTTCGCGGGCTTGACGTCGCGGTGGACGATCCCTTTCTCGTGGGCGTAGTGGAGGGCGTCGGCGATCTCCGCGACGATCTTCAGGCAGCGCGACTCGGTGAGGACCTCCTTCGAGATGAGGCTGTCGAGACTCTCGCCGTCGACGAACTCCATCACGAGGTAGATGAGGTTCTCCTCCTCCTCGATGTCGTAGACCTGGACGATGTTCGGGTGGTTCAGCTTCGCGACCGACTTCGCCTCGAGGCGGAAGCGGCGGACGCCGTCCGGGTCGCCGATCAGGTCCGACGACAGGAGCTTGATCGCGACGGTCCGCTCGAGGGACGGCTGGTGGGCCCGGTAGACGACGCCCATTCCGCCCCGGCCGAGCTCGGCCTCGATGAGATACTTTCCGAGCTGCTTCCTCATTGCTCGCCCTTGAACCCGATGACTGAGTGTACGTCAGCCGCCGCGGCGTCCCTGCCCCCTCCCCCGCCCCCGGGCGAGGAGGCCTGGGGACGCGCCGCCGAGGCCGCGGTCGAGGCGCTCCGGCTCGACCCGCAGCGGACGCGGGCCGGGCTGCTCTGCGTCGCCGCCGGAGCGGCGGTCCTCGTCGCGCTCGTCTCGATCGTCCAGGGCGGGCGCCGCGAGCTCCTGCGCACCGTCGAGGCCGCCGGACCGTCGAACGTCTTCGTCCGCGCCGAGCGCGGCGCGCCGACGCCGCTCACCACGGCCGGCCTTTCCGCCGCCCGGGCCCGCTTCCCCGGCCTGCGCGAGGCTACCGGCGTCCGCATCGTCCCCGCGGCCGTCCACGGAGGGACCCTCGAGCTGCCAGCGACGGTCTACGGCGTCGGCCCCGAGGCGCTCCAGCTCTTCGAGCTCCGGCGGGCCCGCGGCCGCCTCCTCGGCCCGCACGATGCCCGCTCCCGCTCGCGCACCGCCCTCCTCGGCGCGCGGCTCGCCGCGGGCCTCGCCCGCCACGGCGACCCGGTCGGCACGCGGCTGACGGCCGGCGGCGAGACGTACGAGGTCGTCGGCGTCCTCGAGCCCTCCGCCTCCGTCGCCGGGAGCGGCGGCGAGCTCGCCGGTGTCGAGTGGGACTCGGGGCTCCTCGTCCCGCTCGGGGCCGAGCCAGACGCCGCGAGCGCCCCGGAAGGGGAGATGCCGGTCGACCTCCTCGCCCTCCGCTTCTCCGACCCGGGGGAGGCGGCGCGCGCCACGCGCCTCCTGGCCCCGCTCGTCCCCACGGGCGCGGCCGTCACGACGCCGACGCAGGCGATCGAGCAGTACCGCGCCGCCCACCGCTCGTTCGACCGGGTCGTCCTCCTCGTCTCGGTCCTGACGGCGGCCTCCGCCGCGTTCGGCGTCACGAACCTCCTCCGCGCGTCGGTGCGGGCGCGCTCGCTCGAGATCGGCCTGCGGCGCGCCGCCGGCGCCCGGCGCGAGGACGTCCGCCTCCAGTTCCTCGCCGAGGGGCTCCTCCTCGGCTTCGGGGGGGGCCTCCTCGGCATCCTCCTCGGCGTTCTCCTCTCCGTCACGCTCCTCTCGCGCGCCGGGTGGACGCCCCACTTCGCCCCGGGCACGCTCCTCCTCCTCGCGGGCGGCTCGGCCGCGTTCGGCATCGCGGCCGGCATCCGTCCCGCGAACGAGGCCGCCGCTCTCGACCCGGCCGCGACGCTGAGGCTCGAGTGATCGCTCCGCTCCTCCTCGCGGCCCTCCTCGCCGCGCCGCCGGCGTCCGAGCCGCTCTCCGTGGAACGGGCCGTCGAGCTCGCGCTGACCGGCAACCCCGAGCTCCTCGACGCGGTCGACCGGTCCGCGCTCGCCGCGGCGAACCTCTCCGCCGCCCGCTCGCGCTACCTCCCCCAGGTCACCCCCTACCTGCTCCCGTCGTTCCGGAGCGGTGACGGCGCGGCGGTGAGCCGCTACGGCGTGAGCGTCAGCGAGCAGCTCCCGTTCGGGCCGCGCTTTTCCGGGTACGCCGAGGCGAGCCGCCTCGAGGGGGAGGAGGGCTGGGATTCCTTCCATTCGCTCACGCTCTCCCAGCCCCTCCTGCGCGGGCTCGACCCGGCCGTCACGCGCGAGCCGCTCCGCGCCGCCCGGCGCCAGG
>JAKPXO010000283.1 GCA_029567505.1 Acidobacteriota bacterium | reverse complement strand
GGGCGAGGGCGGCGGCGGGGCTCGCGCGGCGCTCGACGGCGGCCGTGAGGAGGCGCTGCGCCTCCTCGTAGTCGTACCCCTCGAGCGCGGCGAGACCGCGGGCTTCGAGCGTCCCGGCGTCGTCCGGGTCGTCGTTCCCGGCGGCGTTGCGCCCTCCGGCGGGAAGGCCGCTGGGTCCCGCGGACGGGCCGGGCGCGGCGGGGCCGTTGCTCTCCGGACCGCCTTCGCCCGCGTCGAGCCGCCGCCGCACGAGGGCGCGCGCTTCGACCGGGAGCTGCGAGACGAGGGCGTGGCAGGCGTCCCGGAGCCCCGAGCGATGGCGCAGGCTCACGAGGTCGGGGCTGGCGGGGTCGGGGACGACCTCGACCTCCTCGCCGTACCGGATCAGGAGGAGCCCCTGGAGGCGCGACTTCAGCGCGTAGCGCTCCCTCTCGCGCGGGCTCTCCTCGCCCGTCGGGTTGACGTCGTGGACGAGGTCGAAGAGCTCCTCCACGCGGACGCGGACCCGCCCCGCGAGGACGTCCTCGGGGTCGGGGAGGCGGGAGGCGCGCTTCTTCGGCATGCCGGAGGGGAAGGATCGCACGAGGCGTCTCGACGATCGTCACCGGGACGGCGAACGGAGGTTCCCGCGCCGGAGTGCCGGTCGGTCTTACCCTTGGAGTAAGATGACGGCTGAGGAACCGTCATGCCGACCGTGACCGTCTCGTCGAAGGGCCAGATCGTCATCCCGCTCGACCTCCGGAGGGAGCTCGGGCTCCGCGAGGGCGAACGGCTGGAGGTGACGGCGAAGGCCGACGGACTCGTCCTCACGCGGGTCCGGGTCCGGACGGGCCGGCCCGGCTGGCGATCCTGGGGCGGCTCCCTCGCCGGCTCGGGTGCGCTCGAGGAGCATCGAAAGGAGCACGCGAGAGAGGCGAAGCGGTGAGCGTCTGCCTCGACTCGTTCGCGCTCCTCTCGTGGCTCCAGGGGGAGGCGGGCGCCGCGATCGTCGAGGAGCACCTGGCGAGGTCCGCGGCTTCGCGGAGCACCCGGTGCTGGGTGTCGGCGGTCAACCTCGCGGAGGTCTACTACCGCCTCGAACGGACACTGGGCCGCGACGCTGCGGACGGCTTCTGGAAGGGGGCGCTTCGGGGCGAGGTCCCCGTCTCCGTCGTCGACGCGACGCGGCCCCGCGTGCTCGAGGCGGCGCGCCTGAAGGCACGTTTCCCGATCGCCCTGGCCGACGCCTTCGCCGTGCAGGCCGCCCGCGAGAAGGACGTGTTGCTCGTGACGGGCGACCCCGAGGTCCGTGCGGTGGAGAAGGCGGGTGAGGTCCGCGTAACGTGGATCGAACGGTGAGGCGGCCGGCTGGCCCGGAACCCCATCTCGCTTACCGATCGGCCTCGTCCCGACCATCCTGAGTCGACGGCTGGAGTCGGGCGGGGCGTCCGGCGCCCGAAGGTGGGGAGAGGTCGCGCTCGGTCCCTCCCGAGGGCGGTCACTTCGGGTGGAGGAGCCTCTCCCCGGCGTCCTCCACGACGCGGCGCTTCCAGGACTCCGGGTAGCCCGGGTGGTCGGGCGGCTTCGGGAAGCCCCACTCGTTCCGCTCGAAGCGCCCGTCGCGCTCCTTCTTGACGTTGCCGTCGAGGTACTTGACGAGGAGGTAGCGGAAGAGCTCCTCCCAGCGGCCGACCGTCTCCGCGGCGACGGCCGAGGCGCGGTCCGTGAGGAATTCCCGGGCGCGGGCGGGGTCCTTCTCGTGGAGCGCGAGGGCCGCCGCGTCGATCGCGGCGACCTGCCCGAGGAGCTTCGCCTCGAGCTCCTGCTGGACGCGCCGAACGTCGGCGCTCATCCGGTCGTAACGAAGGTAGGCGAAGTTCGCGACCTTGTTGAACGTCCAGAAGGCCGAGGTGTCGGAGAAGTCCAGGAGGTCGCCGTTGCCGACGGCGAGGCTCGCGGGGACGCGCGTGATCCCGCAGGAGATCGGCATGTAGACGCTCGTCGCGGCATCGTCGACGCCGAACCAGAGGATGCCGCCGATCGGGGACGGGAGCCACCGCCGCATCTGGGCGATGAAGGAGAAGCCGGTCTGCTGCGTCGCGGTCGCCCGCTCGTTGAGGTAGGTCTTCCCCTCGTGCTCGAACGTGAGCGGCCGCCAGCGATAGGGGAGGCCGAACGGCCCGGCGCCGGCGTCGCGCCGCATGTCGAGGTCGGTGCCGTCAAAGTGGTCCCGCTTGGCGGCCATCAGGTCGGCGACGGAGACCTTC
>JAKPXO010000280.1 GCA_029567505.1 Acidobacteriota bacterium | reverse complement strand
GTCGCGACCCGTCTCCGCCGCTCTCAGGCGCTCCGCGGCCTTTCTGCCCGCCTCCTCGGCCGTCTCGGCCAGCGCCTCCGGGTCCGGGTCGGCCTCCCTCCACGCGGGACGGGCCTCGAGCAGAGCGGAAAGCTCCGTCTCCACCTGCCTGATCCGCCCGGACAGGGTTTCGATCGTATCCTTGCCCAGGAGGGCATTCAGCTCCGCTCTCTCCAGCTCGATGTGGGTGTCCAGGGAGAAGCCGCGCTCGTGCAGCTCCTCGAGGTCCGTCCTGTCGCTCGTGCCGAACGGGGCCGACAGCTTCTCAATCTGCTGCCTCGCCTTGCTCTTCGCCTCCTCGGCCTCGCGCGGCGTCCCCGCGACGCTGTATGCGCGCAGGACGCCGAAGCCCTCGATATCGAGCCGGATGTCGGCGTAGCCCTGGACTATGACGGGCCTGCCGGCCTCCAGATCGTGAGAGCGGGTCTCTTCTCCCGCCTCGACGACCATCTTCCGGCTCCTCGACGGATGGATTTCGATGCCGACCCTGGACGCGTTCAGCTCAGCGTCGGCCCTGTCAAAGTCGGCGAAGGCCTTGCGTATCTTTTTCATATCCGCGAGGGAGGGACAGGCCAGGGCGCTCCGCTCCTGCTCGTGCCCGGCGAGGCTATTTCGTGTCTTATTCGCTGACGAGTCCCTCTCGACGAGCGAGCGCAGGAGCCCCCTCAGCTCGACGACCCTGCGGGCGGCACGGGCCAGCTCGGCGCTCGCCTCCGTGGCCTCCACCTCGGCGCGGGCGGCCTCGAGCTCCGCGATGGCTGTTGCCAGCGACTTCGCGCTCTCCTCACGCGCGGCCTCAAGGCTCGGCAGCGCGGATCGGCGCTCCTCAATCCTCTTCGCGACCGAGGCCATCTCCCTGTCAGCCTCGTCGATCCGCTCGACCGTCTCCCTCAGCCGGACGTACTCGGACTCGGCGACCTTCGCGTCGGCGGCGCGGCGGTCGTGCTCGACGCGGACCTTCCCATACTCGACGGCGCGCTCCTCGAGTCTCTTTCTGTCCTCCTCCATGCGCGCCACCTCGCCACGAAGCTCCTCCTCCCTCTCGGAGAGCGCCCTGACGCGCCTCGACGACGCCTCGGCCTCCCCGCGCTCCATCCTCAGGGCCTCGAGCCTGCCCTCGGCATCCTCGATCTCCTTCCGAAGAGTCGCCAGCGGACCGGCGCTCTTCTCCTTGCCCGTGGGAGTGAACCAGGTCTCGCTGCGCCTCCCGAGCAGCTCCTCCACGGCCCGAGCGCGGTCGTCCACCACCTGCGCTGTGATCGACGTCCTGATGTCGTCGAGCAGATTCCCGGACAGCTCGCCCACCTCCAGCATGCCCTGCGGCGCCCACAGGACCTGCAGAATGCCCCAGTGCTCCGGACGCGACATGCCCTTCTTCGGCGCATCCTTCGTGAAGAGGGCGCGAGTCATCGTGTCCGCGTCGGTACCCTTGGCGACCGGCTGATAGGCCCCGTTCTCCATACGTTCGAGCAGCGACAGGGCCGAGTCCAGACAACCCTTGCGGACGCG
>JAKPXO010000274.1 GCA_029567505.1 Acidobacteriota bacterium | reverse complement strand
AGGGGCGCCTCGGCCCGCTTCTCCCGCACTGCCCGGCCCGCGAGTGGCGCGCCGGAGCCAACGTCCCCACGCCGGCCGACGTCGCCGCGGCGCGCGACCTCGCCGGCCCGCTTCTCGACGGCTTGAAGTTCGGCCTCCGGGCGCACGCCGAGGCGCTGGAGCGCGACCTCTCGGCGGAGGTCTCGCGGCGCGGCGCGGTAGAGCTGGAGGAGGAGCGGAAGCGCTTCGTCAGCCGGCAGGGCGAGCTCTCGGCCCTCATCGAGCAGCAGAGCGTCGCGCGGCTCGAGAAGGAGCTCGCGCGCCTCCGCGAGGAGGCGCGGCAGGGGCTCCTCTTCGCCGCCTCCGCCCGCCTCGACGAGCTCGAACGCTCGATCGCCGCGCGGGAGGAGGAGCTTCGCCGCCGCACGCTCCACTACCACGAGCTGCGCGACCAGCTCGCCCGCGAGAGGGACCGCGTCCTCCGCGAGATCGTGCCGCGCCGCTTCGCCCTTCGCGGCGGCGTTCGCGTCTTCCCGGTCGCGCTCGAGCTGAGAGTCGGGGAGGTAAGATGACGGCGTGGGAGAGCTTCCGCGAGCCCGCGAGTTCGACGTCGTCATCGAGCGCGATGCCGAAGGCTGGTACGTCGGCTCCGTCCCGTCGCTGCGCGGCTGCCACACGCAGGCGCGGTCCCTCGACGAGCTGCACGAGCGAATCGTCGAGGCGATCCGGCTCTGCCTCGAGGTGCAGGACGAGTCCTCTCCGCCCCTCGAGTTCGTCGGCATTCAGCGGGTTCGGCTCGCTTCGTGACGCGGCTGCCGAGGCCGACGGGCCGCGACCTGGTCGGGGCGCTCCATCGGGCGGGCTTCGAGACCGTTCGCGTCCGGGGAAGCCACTCGTTCCTGCGGCATCCCGACGGCCGGACGACCGTCATCCCGGTCCACGCGGGCGAGACTCTCGGCCCGGGCCTTCTGCTCCAGATTCTCAGGGACTGTCGCCTCTCGGTCGACGAGCTCCAGAAGCTCTTGTAGCGCGGCGACCCGGCGCGCGACGGGCCGGAGGCGCCGATGTCTGACGCCTCCTGGTGGGCCTCGCTCCGCCACGGCGGTCTCCTTCTCTCGCCCGCGCAGGTGGCGCGTCTCGACGCCGCGCCGCTCGCCCCGTTCCCCTCCGCCTCCGCCGAAAGGCTCCGCCGCGCCGTCGTCCGCGCCTCCTCGGACGACCTCCCCGCCTCGGCGCGGACGGCCGCGCAGTCCGACCTCCTGACGCTCCTCCTCGAGGAGGTGGCCGGCCTGCGCGACGCGGCCCGCTCGGCGCCCCGCCCCGCCTCCGCGCCGGCCGCCCCCGCGGGCCACTGGCTCCGCGGCGCCGACGTCGACGCCTCGCTCACCGTCCGCTCCGTCACCGGCGAGGCGATTCGCCCCCGGCGCCTCTGGCTCGGAGGGAACGGCGCGCGCCTTCCCGTCTTCTTCTCCGACGAGGCGCGCCTCGGCGTCGGCCGCGGCAAGCGCGCCCCGGCCCGCCTCCTCGAGTGGCTCCGCGCGCGCGGCGAGCGGCTCGCCCTCCTCGCCTCCCCGTCGCAGCTCCGCCTCGCCTACGCGGGCGCCGACCACGACGCCTTCTGCGAGTGGGACCTCGCCCTCTTCTTCCCGGAAGGGGCGCCCGGCCCGCAGGTCGAGGCGCTTCGCCGCCTCCTCTCCCCGCAGCTCCTCGTCCCGCCGAAACCGGGCGAGCCGGCGCCCCTCCTCCGCCTCGTCCTCGACGCGCGGAAGGGGCAGGCCGACCTCTCGTCGACGCTCGGCGAGCGCGTTCGCCGCGCCGTCGAGCTCCTCGTCGCGAGCCACGCGCCTGCCCTCTCGGCGCTCGAGGAGCGCGGCCAGGGCCTTCCGCACGAGGCCGTCTACCGCGCCGCCGTCCGCGTCGTCATGCGCCTCGTCGTCCTCCTCTTCGCCGAGGCGCGCCCGGACCTCCTCCCGCGCGAGAACCCCGTCTTCCACGGCTCGTACTCGCTCGCGGGCCTGCGCGAGAGCCTCGAGCGGCAGGGGAGCGGCGGCGGCCGCGAGCGCCTGCGCCAGCAGGCCGAAGGCTGGCCGCGCGTCCTCGCCCTCTTCCGCCTCCTCCACGCCGGCTCGCACCACGAGGCGCTCCCCGTCCCCCGCTACGGCGGCCGCCTCTTCGAGCCGGGCGACGCGGACTCGCCCGACCCGCAGTCGCGCGCCGTCGCCCTTCTCGAGAGCGCCGTCTTCGACCCCGCCCTCCACGGCGTCATGACCGACGCCGACGTCGCCCGCCTCCTCGACCTCCTCACCCGGACGAAGGCGACGCTGAGGCAGGGGACGCGGACCGTGACGACGACGCTCCCCGTCGACTTCGAGAGCCTCTCCACCGAGTTCATCGGCATCCTCTACGAGGGGCTCCTCGACTACGAGCTCCGCCGCGCCGCCCCGGGCGACCCGGTGCTCTTCCTCGACCTCGGCGACCAGCCCGCCCTCCCGCTCTCGCGCCTCGCCGCTCTCTCCGACGCCGCCCTCGCGGGCCTCGTCGAGAAGCTGAAGGCGAAGGTGAAGCCGGCGGCGGGCGAGGAGGAAGAGGGCGACGACGGCGCGGAGGAGGCGGTGGACGAGGAGGCCGACGCCGACACCGAGGAAACGCCGGACGTCGCGAGCGAGGACGGCGTCGCGCCCGAAGCGGCCGCGGGCGCGGCAGGCGCCGCGCCAATCGGCGGGGACGAGGCCGAGCCCGAAGGAGCCGTCCCCGCCGACGCCGCC
>JAKPXO010000270.1 GCA_029567505.1 Acidobacteriota bacterium | reverse complement strand
CCAGGCGCGCGGCGACCGCGGCGAGGCCGAGCAGGCCGGCGAGGACGAGGAGGACGAGGCCGGCGCGGGAGCGCCAGCGGGGAGCGCCTCCTCGAGGAGGAGCCTCTCGACCGCGAGCGAGGCGAGGACCGCGACGGCGATCGTCGCGACGAGGAGCGCCTTGACCGGGTAACGGACGGCGTGAAGGAACGGGAGCGCCTCGTACGCCGCACGCGCTCCCGGGACCCAGGGGAGGACCGAAACGAAGAGCGCGAGGCCGGCGGCCCCGAGCCAGAAGCGGCCCTCCCTCCGGCGCGGGCAGAGCGCGAACGCCCCCGCGAGGGCGAGCGGGAGGACGCCGAACGAGAGCGAGGCGAGGTAGGGCGGGTTCCCCTGCGAAGCGGCGAAGCCCCAGTAGGCGCCCGAGAGGACCCGCGACGGGTCGCCGAAGAGGAACGGGAACGGGGTCTCGAGGAGCCGGAGCGGGTGGAAGCCGACCGCCGAGAACTCCGTCCACGAGAAGCCGCGGAGGCGTCGGGCGGAGGCCTCCGTCGCGCGGAGGACGTCGAAGAGGTAGGGGGCCGAGGCGAGGAAGGCGAGGGCGCCTCCGCCGAGGAGGGCGCCGAGCGCGCGCAGGCGCGTCCCGCCGGGTCCGAAGAGAGCGACGGCGAGGGCGAGGAGGATCCCGACCAGCCCGAGGGCGGGCTCACCGGCGTGCGCGAGGAGGGCCCCCGAGGCGGCCGAGCCGAGGAGCGCGAGTCGGAGCGCGCGACGCCCGTCGAGCCGGGCCGCGGCGACCGAGGCAAGGAGCCACGGGACCCAGGCGAGCGTCGTCGCAGAGTTGAGGAACGCGGTGCACGAGAGGGCGAAGCCGGAGAAGGAGAAGGCGAGCGCCCCCGCGAGCGCCGCCTCGGGGGAGCGGCCGAGGAGGCGGAGGAAGAGGAGAAAGCCGAACCCGCCGAGCGCCGCGTGGAGCAGGAGGTGGACGCCGAGCCACCGGGGGGCGACGGGGAACGGGTAGGCGAGGACGAGGTTCGGGTTGCCGCGCCAGGTCTGGCCGAACGAGGCATGCGGGTTCAGGGCCGCGTCGCCGAGCGAGGCGGCGAGCGCGCGGGCGGGGCGCTGCGTCGTCGCGAGGTCCCGGAACGAGGGCGTCGCGCGGCCGGAAAGGAGGTCGAGGTTCGCGAGCCCGACGGCGAGGAGGACGATCGCGGCGACGGCCGCCGGCAGGAGTCGCCTCACTTGAAGATCGGGTCGTTCCGCCAGCCCCACTTGTGGAGCTTGTAGCGGACCATCACGCCGAGGATCGAGAAGCCGTAGACGCACGACCTCACGAAGCTGATCTGCGAGGCCTCGTCGAAGTAGCGGGTCACGATCGGGATCTCCCGGATCCGCATCCCCTTCCAGATCCCCGCCGCGATGATCTCGGTGTCGAAGACGAAGTCGTCGGAGAAGGAGGCGAGGTTCACCGCCTCGAGGTACCGCCGCGAGTAGGCGCGAAGGCCCGAGTGGTACTCCGTCAGGTAGAGGTAGAACGTGGCGTTCTCGATCGCCGTCAGGAAGACGTTCGCGAGGTACTTCCACTTCGGCATGCCCCCCTCGATCGGGCGGCCTCCGAGCATCCGGCTCCCGAACATCGCGTCGACGGATCCGTCCGCGATCGGGTCGATGAGGTCGTGGAGCACCGAGGCGTCGTACTGGTGGTCGGGGTGGACCATGACGACGACGTCGGCCCCGTGCGAGAGCGCGGTCGCGTAGCAGGTCTTCTGGTTCCCGCCGTAGCCCCGGTTCTCGGAGTGGACGACGACGGTCAGGCCGGGGATCGTCCGCGCGAGGGCGACGGTCCCGTCCCGGGAGGCGTCGTCGACGAGGAAGATGTCGTCGACCCACTCCTTCGGGACCTCCTCGAAGGTCCGCTCGAGGGTCTTCTCCGCGTTGTAGGCCGGCATGACGACCGCGACCCGCTTCCCATGGCGCATGATCCGAAGATTATGACGACTGCGGCGCCAGGGCCGGGGGCGTGGAAGGTGACGGGGCTCTTCGCCCTCCTCGCGTTCCTCGTCGTGCCGGTCTTCCCCCACTTCGTCTCGCCGAACGAGCTCTCGCGGTGGGCCGCGAGCGCTTCGCTCGTCGACCGGCGGAGTCTTGCGATCGCGCCCGACATCGCGGCCCTCCTCGGGCCTCGATTCGAGGACGTCGCGGAGAGGAACGGGCGTCTCTACCCGAACAAGGCGCCGGGGACGACGCTCGCGGCGCTTCCGGGCTATACCGCGGCGCGACCCTTCGCGGGACCGCCCGAACCGTCCTCGATGCGGATCGTCGTTACGGCGATGCGTTGGAGCGCTGCGACGCTTCCCGTCCTCCTCCTCGCTCTGCTCTTCGCACGCGCCGCGCGCGTCCTCGGAGCCGAGCCCGGCGCGCGGACCCTCGCGCTACTCGTGCTCCTCTTCGGGTCACCCCTCCTCGCCTACGGCCTCCTCCTGTTCGCCCACGCCCTCGTCGCGCTCGCCCTGTTCGGTGCGTGGGCCCTCCTCTTCCCGTCCGACCAGAAGGAGAGCCCGAGGCGCGACGTGGCGTCCGGTGCATTCCTCGGGCTGGCCGTTCTCTCGGACTACCCGGCACTCGTCCCGGTTGCACTTCTAGCCCTCACGGCGGCCTGGCGGCGCCCTGTCGCGCGGACGGTCCGGATCTGTCTCGGAGCCCTCCCGGCCGCGGCGCTCTTCTTCGGTTTCAACATTGTCGCGTTCGGCGGACCCTTCGAGCTGCCGGTGAGCTACGAGCGATTCGAGGCGTTCCGTTCGCTTCGGGAGCACGGCGCCTGGGGGGTCGGGTGGCCCTCGGCTGCAAACGTCCTCCGGCTGCTCTTCGACCCCTCGAAGGGGCTCGTCGTTCTCTCCCCGGTACTTCTCGCGGCGGCCGCATCGACTCCCTTGATGCTCCGCCGGCTCGGCCCGCGTGCCGGAGGGATGCTCGTCGCCGTCCCGGTCACGCTCCTCCTCGTCTACTCCGGGTTCCCCGACTGGCACGGTGGCTTCACCGTCGGGGCGCGCTATCTCGTCCCGGCACTGCCGTTCCTCCTCCTGCCCCTCGCGTTCGTCCGCTGGGGCCCTCTCGCCACGGCCCTCGCCGGCGCGTCCACGGCGGCCGTCGCGCTCACGACGCTCGTCTTCCCGTTCGTGCCGCCCGGATTCCCGCTCCCGTGGGGGAGCTTCTCGGCGCCGCTCCTCGCCGAGGGGCTCGTCGCGCCGAACCTCCTCCACCTTGTCGCGCGGCCTCTCGCGATCGTCGTCCCGTTCGCGCTCGTCCTGGTCGCGGCGTACGCGGCCGTCGGCGCGCGGCGGATGGGGCCGTTCCTCCTCGGAGCGCTCGTCTGGACCGGTGCGGGCCTCGCTCTCCCTCGCCTCTTCCCGCTCGCGCCCCCGCTCGTCGTCCAGCGCGGCTACGTCGAAGAGGTCTACTTCGGGAGGGACGGGGCGACCGCGCGGGCGATGCCCCCGGGCGTGCCGGTACCGGCGCGCCTCAGGGAGCGTCAGGCGCTCGAGAAGACCCTTCCGCCGCCTCCGTGGCCGTTCTGACCCGGAAAACGCGGAAGCGCGGGACGACGCGCCCGTCCGGGGCTCGATAGGCGGTCCTCGAGTCGATCGCGAGCTCGAGGAACGGGAGCGGCCGGGGCGAGGCCGACTCGTGGACGCGGACGGCGAACGTCGCGGCGAGGGGCGTCGGGGGACGGCCGGCGGCGGCGGCGTAGGCCGGGAGGACGGCCCGCAGGTCGGTCGTGAAGAGCCACGCGCATCGCGCCTCGCGGAGAATCCGCGCGGCCTCGGCGTCGTCAGGGGTGGTGTAGAGACGGGCCTGCCGCCGAAAGCCGTAGCCGAACGGGTCGGCGGCCGCCGGGTAGCCGGAGAGGGCCGTCACGAAGTGCCCCGCCGACCACGGGCAGAAGACCCCCGCCGCGGAGCCCGGCTCGGGGACCGTATGGCCCGCCGCGTCGAACGGGGGAGGGTAGAGGCTCCCGAGGCGCTCGAGCGTCTCGACGAGGTCGGTCCCGGGCGCGCCGGCGTAGGTCACGATCCGGCCGTAGTGGGGCAGCCCGGGGAGGACGACGAGAAGCGAGGCCGCGGCGACCGCGGCCGGCCGCGGCCGCATCACCCCGCGAGGAGCGAAACGGGCCAGCGCTTCGGCGAGCGCGAGCGCAGCGAACGGGGCGAGGTAGTAGCCGTTTCGTTGCTGCGAGAGCGTCATCAGGAGGAGCACGGCGCCGAAGAGGCCCAGGAGCCTGCGATCCGGGCGTCGCCGGACCCAGAGAGCCACGGCGACGGGGAGGAGGACGATCCCCGGGGAGGACTCCTCCACGGCGTTTCGGAGCGTCGCGAGGAACGGCGGGCGAAGGAGCGGGCGCGACTCGGCGATGAGGCCGATCCAGTCCTTCGGGTAGGAGAGATAGCCGCCGCGCGCCATCTCGTCGCGGGCGACGCCGGCCGTGTGACTCACGACGTAGCGGGCACCGCCGAAGAGGCCTCGCGCGAGGTCGGGCGCGACCGGGGCGGTGGCCGCGAGGAGGAGGAAGCCGAGTCCCGCGCACGCGCGACGCGCGATCCCGCGAGATC
The DNA here is from genome assembly GCA_029567505.1 of Acidobacteriota bacterium. Classification (GTDB taxonomy): domain Bacteria; phylum Acidobacteriota; class Thermoanaerobaculia; order UBA5066; family UBA5066; genus UBA5066. The sequence goes on along the minus strand of JAKPXO010000270.1, from coordinate 91,081 downwards.
GCGCCGCCGCGATCGCGGCGACGGCCGACGCTCCGGCGAGGAGGAGGGCGGGCTGGAACCACCCGAAGGAAACGAACGTGAACGGCAGCTCGAGGCCGCTGGCGTACGGCAGCGTCCCGAGGGCGGTGAGGCCGGCGGAGGAGACGGCGAACGTGACCGCGACCGACGGGCGCAGCGCGAAGGCGGCCCACGCGAACGAGAGGACCCCGGCGAACACCGCCCCCTGCCACGTCAGGACCATCGCGGCGAGGGCCGCCCCGGCGGCGAACGCGCGACCGAACGAAGCTCGACGCTCTCCGGCGACCCGCGTCCTCGCGAGGGCGAGGAGGAGAAGAAGAAGGAGGAGGGTCTCGGCGACGTGCTGGTCGGCGTGCCCGAACTGGCTCCAGACCGCCGCGACCGGCAGGACGGAGTACGCGCACGCGGCGAGGAGCGCGCGGCGCCTCGAGAGGACGCGACGAGCGAGAAAGAAGAGCGGGACGACGTGGAGCGCGCCGAGGAGGGGCGGGAGGACGGCCAGGACGCGAGCCACCTCGTCCCGCGTCGCGTCGGCGCCGAAAGCGAGCCGGGAGATCCCCCCGCCGAGGAGGTCGAACGCGGGCGGCCAGATGAAGACGCCTCCGTCGGGGTGGTTCAGCCACGGGTCCCGTACGGTGACGGCCGGGAACGAGCGCGTGATCGCGGTCGCGCGGCGCAGGTGGGCGTACGCGTCGGGAGAGCCGAGGCGGAGCCCGCCCTCCGTCGCGGCGGCGACGGAGAGGAGCCGCACGCCGAGAGCGACGGTGAACACCGTCGCGAGGAGGACGAGCTCGTTCCGGCCGGTCCGGGCGGGGCTCACCCGCCGAGTCTTACACTTCGCGCGCCATGTTGCGTCCGGGACGTCGGGCCGCCGCGGCGGGGGCCGTCCTCCTCGCCCTCCTCGGGGCGCTCCTCGTCGTCGACCACCAGCGACTCGACAGCGCCACGATGGACGAGCCGTTCCACGCGCTCGCCGGCGCCGAGTACGCCCTGTCGGGGACCTACTGGGCGAACCTCGAGCACCCGCCGCTCCTGAAGCTCGTCGCCGGCGCCTGCGCGGGACTCGCCGGGGCCCGGCCGCCCCGCCTGCCGGAGCCGTTCCAGTACCGGACGGCGGAGACGCCGCAGCGCTTCCTCTACGAGAACGCGATCCCGCCGGAGCGGCTCCTCGCCGCCGCCCGCCTCCCGTTCCCGCTCCTCTTCGCGGCGCTCGTCCTCGTGGCCGCCGCGGCCGCGGGGCGGGCCGCGGGGGCGCTCGCGGGCCTCGGCGCTGCGCTCCTCCTCGCGTTCGAGCCGACGCTCGTCGCGCACGCGGGGCTCCTGCATACCGACGTCGGCGCCGCGCTCGGCTTCCTCGCCACCGTCCTCGCGGCGGACGCCGCCCTGCGCCGTCCGTCGTGGCCGAGGTGGGGCGCGACGGGCGTCCTCCTCGGCCTCTCGCTCGCCGCGAAGTTCACGGCGGTCTTCCTGGCCCCGATCCTCCTCGTCCTGGCCCTCGCGCGGATGCTCGCGGACCGGAGAAGCGCGGGGCGCCTCTCCGTCGCCTCGCTCGCCGGCGTCGCCCTCGCGGGCGCGGTCGCCCTCCCGGTCCTCCTCGGCGTCTACGCCGTGTCGATGCGGAGCATGCCCGCCGCCGAGTCCGAGCGCTCGGTCCGCCTGTTCCTGTCGGGTCGCCTCGCGGCCCCGGCGACGGTGGAGAGGGTGGCCGGCCTCTCGCGCCTCTGTCCGCCGGCGGGCCACTACGTCGCGGGCCTCGTCGGGATCGCCGAGCAGAATCGGCGCGGGGGAGGGATCAACGTCCTCTGCGGCGAGCTGTCGGTCGACGGTTTCCCGTCGTACTTCCCGGTCGCCTTCGCGATGAAGTCGTCGCTCGGATTCCTCGGCGCGCTCGTCCTTTCGGCGGCGCTCCTCGCTGCACGGCGTGTCCGTGCCGGATGGGGGGCGCTCGTCGCCCTGCTTCCCCCCGCGTACGTCTTCCTTTCGAGCGTGTCGAGCAGCTACAACATCGGGGTCCGCCACGTCCTCCCGGCGGTCCCGTTCCTCGCGGTCGGGGCGGCGGTGGCAATCGTGAGGGGCCTGCCGCGCGGCGCCGCAGCGGCGGCGCTCGCGGCCCTCGGGCTCCTCCAGGCGGCGGAGACCCTCGCCGTCCATCCCCACGAGCTCTCCTTCTTCAACTGGCTGGCGGGAGGGCCGGCGAAGGGCTCCCTCTGGCTGAACGATTCGAACCTCGACTGGGGACAGGACCTCGTCCGTCTCGCGCGCGAGCTCGAGCGGCGCGGCGAGGCGGATGGCCTGACGGTCGCCTACTTCGGCGGGGCCTTCCCGCCCCATCACCTCCCGGGCGCTCGCCTCTTCGACGCCGCGTCGACGCCGCTCACGCCCGGCCTCTATGCGGTCTCCGCGTACCTCCTCGCCGCGGGGCCGGAGCTGATGGCGCTGCGCGGGGACGCGGCCCGGGCCGCGGGCTACGACCGGCTCCGGCGGACGCTGGCCGCGCGGGGCGAGCCCGTGGGGCGCGTGGGATACTCGATCCTCCTGTACCGCATTCCGGGGGGAGAAGGCGCGCCGCCATGAAGCTCTCGATCATCATGCCCGCCTACAACGAGCGGAAGACGCTCCGGGAGATCGTCGGCCGCGTCCTCGCGGTCGACCTCGGCGGGATCGAGAAGGAGCTTGTGATCGTCGACGACGGGTCGACCGACGGCACGCGCGACATCCTCCGCGAGCTGGACGGGAAGGACGGGGTCCGCGCCGTCTTCCAGCCCCGCAACCTCGGCAAGGGGGCCGCCGTCTGGACCGGCATGCGGGCGTCCACGGGCGACCTCGTCGTCATCCAGGACGCCGACCTGGAGTACGACCCTCGCGAGTACTCCGTCCTCCTCCGCCCCATCCTCGACGGAGAGGCGGACGTCGTCTACGGCTCGCGATTCCTCGGCCACCCGGGCGGCCACCGGGTCCTCTACTTCTGGCACACGGTCGGCAACCGGATGCTCACCCTCATGTCCAACATGTTCACGAACATGAACCTGACGGACATGGAGACCTGCTACAAGGCGATGACGCGCTCGGTCGTCGACCGGCTCGACCTGCAGTCGAAGCGCTTCGGCATCGAGCCGGAGATCACCTGCAAGGTGGCGCGGATGAGGGCCCGGGTCTACGAGGTGCCGATCTCCTACCACGGCCGGACGTACGAGGAGGGGAAGAAGATCGGCTTCAAGGACGCCCTCCAGGCCGTGTGGGTGATCCTGAAGTTCGCGCGCTGGGAGGCGCCGCGCGGCGACGTGGGGACGATGACCCTGCGGCGGATGGAGCGGCTCGCCCCCTACAACGCCTGGCTCCACGACCGCTTCGACGCCGCGCTCGGCCAGCGGGTCCTCGAGGTGGGCTCCGGCGTCGGGAACCAGACGCGCTTCTTCGTCGAGAGGGAGCGGGTCGTCGCCTCGGACGTCGAGGTCCACTACGTCCGCGAGCTGACCGCGAGGTTCGGGAACCGCTCGAACGTCCGCGTCGCGTCGTACCGCTTCCCGCTCTCCGACGCCGACAGGGCGGAGCTCGTCGCCGAGAGGCTCGACTCGATCGTCTGCCTGAACGTCCTCGAGCACATCGAGGACGACGCGACCACGCTGCGCGACTTCGCGTCGGTGCTGCCGAAGGGGGGCCGCCTCGTCCTCCTCGTGCCGTCGCTGAAGGCGCTGTACGGAACGCTCGACGTCCACCTCCACCACTTCCGCCGCTACGAGAGGGACGAGCTCGTGAAGCTCGTCTCGGGGGCGGGCTTCGAGGTGGAGACGGCGAGGTTCCTGAACCGCCCCGGCGTCCTCGGCTGGTGGCTCAACTCGCGGGTCCTGAAGCGGAAGGTCCTTCCGAAGGGGCAGCTTCGCGCCTTCCGGTGGCTCCTGCCGCTCCTCAAGCTCGAGGAGAAGCGGGAGCCTTCGTTCGGGATGTCGCTCCTCGTCCTGGCGCGGAAGGCGTGACGCCGGGGCGCCTCGCCCGGCTCGAGCCCTTCGCCGCGCCCGCGGCGCTCGCCGGGGCGGTGGCGCTCCGGTACCACGAGTACCTGCTCGGGGGGAGCGTCGTCGGCAGGGACGCCGTCTTCTTCTTCGTTCCGCTCCGGGAGGTGACGTCGCGCCTCCTCGCCGCGGGAGAGCTGCCGCTCTGGAACGACGCCTCCGGCGCCGGACGCGCTCTGGCGGCGAATCCCAACGCCGCGGCGTTCTGGCCCGGGACGTGGCTCGTCCCTCTTGTCGGCACGACGGGCCTCTTTCTCCTCCACGTCCTCCTCGTCGTTCTCCTTTCGTACGCGGCGCTCCGCGCCCTGGGGCTTTCCCGTCCCGCCGGCCTGGCCGGCGGCCTCGTCCTCCTCTTCTCGGGCGTCTTCCAGACGGTCCCGCTCCTCTTCACGACCGTGGCCTCGCTCGCCCCGATCCCGCTGGCGCTCGCAGCCGTCGGGACCCTCGATCCCGACGACCGCCGGGGCGCGCGGCGGAGGGTCGCGACGGTCGGAGTCGCGCTCGGGCTCGCGCTTCTGGGCGGAGAGCCTGTCGTCGCGGCGATCGGCGCGGCCGGCGCCGCGACGCTCGCCGCGCTCGGCGCCCTCCTCGACGCCCGAGGGGGCTTCTCGCGGCGCGCGGGCCGCCGACTCGTGGCCCTGGCGGCGGCGGGGCTCCTCTCCGCCGGCATTGCCGCCGTCCAGCTTCTTCCGACGGCCGGCGAGCTCGCCCGGTCGGCGCGGGGGACGCAGATGCGGGCGGAGGAGGGGGCGCTCTTCTGGTCGGTTCGCCCGGCACGGCTCCTGACGCTGCTGGAGCCGCGGCTGACGGGCGATCCACGCGCCGAGGACGACGCGGACTATTGGGGCGCGGCGACGTTCGACGCCGGGAACCCCTACTTCCACGACCTCGCACTCGGCCTCCTGCCGCTCGCCCTCGTCGCCGCCGCCGCCGGGGACCCGCGCGGCCGTGCGGCGCTCGGTCTCGCGGGCCTCGCCGCCTGCCTCTCCTTCGGGAGGTTTCTCCCGCCAGTCGGGGCTATCCTCGCTGCGCTGCCGGTCTTCCGGTATCCCGAGAAGTGGTGGCTTCTCGCCACGCTCGGCCTGGTCGGCGCGGCGGCGATCGGCGTCGACCGGCTGCGTGACGACCGGCGGGCCGCACGCCGGTTCACCGGGGCCTCGGTCATGCTCGCCGGCGTGCTCTTCCCCGCCGCGGCGCTCGCGCTCGCGGCTCCCGATCGGCTCGCGGGCCTGCTCCGGGCCCTGTCGCTCGCCGGCGACGGCGTGAGGGGGGAACGGGTCGGGAGCCTTCTCGGGCCGCTGCTCCTCGCCGCGCTCGCGACGGCCGTTCTCCTCGCGCTCCTGCCGGCGCTCGTGAGGTCGGGCCGACTCTCCCCCCGGGTTGCGGCCGCGATCGCCGCGGGGCTCTTTCTCCTCGACGCGGGACGCCGGGTGGCCGGCTCGGCGCCGGCCGGCCCGGCGGGCTTCTGGGTCGCCGCTCCCGCCGAGGTGGCCGCGGCGAAGGAAGCTGCCGGCGAGGGGCGCTTCTTCGTCGACGGAGCGGACGACGTCGCGCGGGCGACGGCGCTCGCGCGCGAGCGCGACGGCCTCGACCCGCTCCGCCCGATCACCGGCGCCGCGTGGGGGCTGCGTTACGGCGGAGACAACGACATCGACCGGATGTCGACGCCCGAGGCGGTGGCGGCGTCGGCCGCGCTCGCGCGGCTGCCGTGGGGAGAGGAGAAGGTCCGGCTTCTCCGGTCGGTCGGCGTAACGGCGGCCCGGACCGACGCGCCGGGGCCGGATCCCCCGGGCGTTCGGGTGACGGCGCGATTCGGGAGCGCCCGGATCGTGACGCTGGACGGCGCGCGGCCCGAGCATCACTTCGTGAGGCGCGCCCGACCGGCTCCCGCGACGCTCGTCGTCCCGTCCTCCTTCGACCCTCTCGAGGAGACGTTCGTCACCGGGCTCGACGAGGAGGTCGCCTTCGGAGCCGGCGAGACGACGCTCGTCGCGCGATCGAGCCGCCATCGACGTCTCCGGGTCCGTGTCGCGCCGCCGGGCGGGCTCCTCGTCGTCGCGCGCTCCAGCGATCCATCCTGGACGGCGTTCGTCGACGGGCGGGAGGTCGCGAGCCTCCGCGCCGACGGGTTCCTAACGGCCGTTCCCGTCCCGTCCGGAGAGCACGAGGTCGTTCTCGCCTACCGGAACGGCCGGATCCTCGCCGGCCTCGCCGTGACGCTCCTCTCCTTCGGCGTCGCCGCGGCGATGGCCTACGGTGGGAGGCGCGCATGACGAGCGTGCGCGAGATCTGCGAGAAGCGCCCCTTCGCGGTCGCCCTCTTCGTCGCCCTCGTCCTCCTCCTCGTGCCGTACCGCGTTCTCCTCGGCCCCGGCGTCCCTTCGGGTCGCGACCTGATCCCGTACTTCTACCCTCTGAAGACGCACCTGGCCGAGGCCGTTCGCGCCGGGGAGATGCCCTGGATCGACCGCTTTCGCCAGGGCGGTCTCCCGCTCCTCGCCTGGCCGGGCGTCGCGGCCTTCGACCCCGGGAACCTCCTTTTCGTCCTCCTCCCGACGGCGGCGGCCGCGAAAGCCTGGATGCTCCTGAGGGTCCTGACGGGGTCCGCCGGCTTCGCCGTCTTTCTCCGGCTCTCGGGTCTCCTGCCGCTCTCCTCGGCGCTCGGTGGCCTCGCCTGGGGCGCGGCCGGGATCACGGCCTCGGCGGCGAGCTTCCTGAGCACCTCCTCGGCGTACGCCGCGCTGCCGTGGCTCGCGGCCGCGCTCCTTCGGGTTCGCTCGCGGCGAGACGGACGGAGCCTCGTCCTTCTCGCCGCCGCGACCGCGTTCCTCCTCGTCGCGTCGGTTCCAGAGCCGCTTCTCGCCGCGTCGCTCCTCGCCCTCGTCCTCCTCGCCGGGCGGGGCCCGTCTTCGGGCCCGCTCGAGAGAGGGAAGACGCTCCTGCTCTGGGTTGCCGGCGGTCTCCTCGGCACGCTCCTCGCGGCGCCGGTGGTCGCGACCTACCTCGTGACGGGCGCCGAAAGCATCCGGGGCGTCCGGGGGGCGCTGCTTCCGGGCTTCGCGGAAGAGGGTTCGCTGCCGCCGATCCGGCTCGCGGAGCTCCTCGCGGACGGCGTCGTCGCCGATTGGACGAGGACGAGCGCCGCCCCCGGGATTCCCGACTACCCGTACTTCCCGTCCCTGACCCCGGGCCGGGTCGCGTGGACCCTCGCGCTTCTCGGCCTTCTCCTGGGTCGCGGCGCCCGCCTTCGGGCGACGACGATCGCCGCGCTCGGAGTCCTGCTCGCGCTCGGTCCGGCGACGCCCGTCGCCGAGTGGATCTCGAGCCTCCTCCCGTTCGCGACCGCCATCCGGTACCCGGAGAAGTGGCTCGTCCTCTTCGCGTTCGGCGTCGCCTGGCTCGTCGCGCTCGGAGCGGGCGTCCTGGAGAAGGCCGTCCCGGCGCGGCGTCTGCCCGTCTTCGGCCTCCTCGGGCTGTTCCTCGCGCTCGACCGGTCCGCGATCACCCCTCGGCTCCTGCCGACCTCCGAGGCGCGGATGCTGGACGAGGCGCCCGCGGTTCTGACGGCGCTTCCGGTCGCCCGGGTCGACACGCCGCCGCGGATCCTCCCGATCCCCGGGACGAAGCGCGTTCCCGGCGCCGTCCTCCCCACCCCGGCCGCGGGCGGTCGCGCGACGGCGGCGTGGGCGCTCGCCTGGAGCTACACGCGCTTCGGCGTGGCCTCCGTCTTCGAAATGGACTACGACGCCGCGCTGCCGCGCGCCCAGCTCGAGTGGGCGAATCTCGTGGAGGACGCTCCTCTCGGCAGTCCCCTCGCGATCGCGCTCGCCCGCTCCGCCGGTGCCGAGGCCGTCGTCGTCCCCGACAGGGGACCGGGCGGCCTTCCGGTCGCCGGTCTGCGGCGCATCGCGAATCCGGTCTCTCCGTTCCGCTTCGTGCGGCGCGTCGTGCGCGAACCGGACGCTCTGGCGGCCTCGTCCCGCTTCCTGCGCGAACGCGCCCCGGTCGACCTGGCCGTCCTCTCGGCCCCCGGGGTGGAGCTCGTCCCCTCCAGGGGCCGCATCCTCCGCGTCTCGGACAGACCCGCGCGTCTCGAGATCGAAGTGGCGGTCGACGGGCCGGAGCCCGCCTACCTCTTCGTGGCCCGGCCCCTCGTCGCCGCGCGGCGCGCGACGCTCGACGGCCGCCCCGTCAGCGTGGACGACGCCAATGTCGGCTTCACCGGCCTATCCGTGCCGCCCGGGCGGCACGTCGTCCGTTTGCAGCCCTCCGGGAGATGGCTGATCATCGCGGCCGTCATGTCGGCCGTCGCTCTGCTCGGTCTCACTTTCGTCCGGAGGAGGTCGCCGTCGCGCGGCGGAGACGTCGTTTGAGTCTCTCCCGGAACACCCGTCGCCGTCTTGCCCTCTACGGGGGCGCCGCCCTCGTCGTGACGGTCGTTCTCGCGATCCCGAGCGTCCTCCGTTCCCGCACGCCACCGGTCGAGCACCGGGCGCCCGACCTCCCCGAGATGCGGCAGCGGGAGGCGACCCGCCTCCTCCGCGAGTACGTGCGGATCGACTCGCAGAACCCGCCGGGTCGCACGGTCGAGACGGCACGCTTCTGGGCCGAGAAGCTCGGCTGCGAGGGGATTCCGTTCGAGATCGTGGGCGACGACCCCGAGCGCCCGATCGTCGTGGCCCGGCTCGCGGGGCGGAGTCGCGGGGAGGCCCTGCTTCTCCTGCACCACATGGACGTCTTCCCGGTCGGGGACCTTTCGGCCTGGGACACTCCTCCGTTCGCCGCCGCCGACGGTGGCGGCGACCTCGTGCAGTACCTCTGCGGGCGCGGGACGCTCGACATGAAGGGGCAGGGGATCGCCGATTTCCTCGCAATCGCGTCGCTCCGCCGGGATGGGATCGTCCCGGAGCGGGATCTCGTCTTCGTCGCCGAGCCGGGCGAGGAGACCTACACGCCGGAGATCGGGATCGGATGGGTCCTCGAGAACCGTTCCGACCTCCTCGCCGGCGTCACCGACGCCTTCAACGAGGGGGGCGTGAACGAGGTCAGCGGGGACCGGATCGCCCGGTTCGGCATCGAGGTCCTCCAGAAGGCGAACGTCATCGCGACCGCGCACGCCAGGGACGAACCCGCCCTGAAGGCGCTGCGGGATCTCCTCGAGCGGAAGATGTCCGAGGAGCGGTTCCGGGTCCTCGACGAAGTGCAGGACTTCCTCGCCTTCGTCGGTCCCTCGCGATCCGACATCTGGGGACACCACATGGACGACGCCCGGTCGGCCGTCGCGTCGGGGAAGCTGGGCGAAGGGATTCCGGAGGTCTACCGGGCGCTCTTTCGCGACATGTACTACTTCGGAAAGGTCGAGCCGGCCCCCTCGGGGAAAGAGGTCACGATGGACGTCGTCGCGACGCTGCTGCCGGGCAGCTCCGCGCGTGCCCGCTGGGAGGACATGGTGCGATGGGCGGCGCCGCTCGGCGTGCGCCTTACCCTTCGGCACGTCACCCCCGACAGCGTCCCGGCGCCGCGCCGCGGTCGCGCGTGGGAGACGCTCCACACGGTCCTCGCGCTCGACCCCGACGAGCACGCCGACGTCGGGCCGTACGTCCTGACGGGGAGCTATACGAACCTCGCCTACCTCCGGGCCCGGGGAATCCGCAGCTTCGGGGTCTCGCCGTTCGCGGTGAACCTGCTGGACGCCGTGACGATCCACAGCAAGAACGAGAGGATCCACCTCCCGTCGTACCTGGAGGGGGTCGAGAGGACCGCGCGTATCGTCCGCGAGTACGCTCTGCAGCCCTGAGGGAGGGGAAGGAGGAGACGCCATGGCCAAGGTCGGCTTCTACTATCAGCGGCCCGGGTGAACGAGCTGCGGACGCACCCGTGAGGTGCTCGAAAGGACGCAGACGAAGGTCGCCGAGGAGCGCTCGGCGAAGGCGGCACCCATGAGCGACGCGGACGTCCGGGCGCTCCTCGCCTCGGTCGACGAGGTCGTGATCGCGAAGGGGCGCAAGGCGCAGACCGCGACCGCGAAGGGTCTCGCCCTCGAGGCGCTGAAGGGCCCGACCGGCAACTTCCGGGCCCCGATGGTCCGGGTCGGGAGGAGGCTCCTCGTCGGGTTTCATCCGGAGACGCTCGAGGAACTCCTGAAGGCCTGAAGGGCGGCCTTCGCTCCCCGTGGTGAGGGGTTGGTGAGGGGTCAAGTCCGTTTCCCGTCGTGGCGTGAATCGGAAAGAGGGGAGGGCGCGCCATTGCGCGGCCTCCCCTCTCAGCGTGGGGCGGACTTCCGGCGATGCCTGCGGCTACTTCGCGGGTGGCAGGATGACCGTGTCGAGGACGTGGATGACGCCGTTCGAGGCGCCGACGTCCGTCTTCACGACGTTCGCGTCGTTCAGCTTCACCTTGCCGTCCTTCACGGCGATCCTCACCGGGGAGCCCTCGACGGTCTTCGCCTCGGAGAGCTTGACGACGTCGGCCGCCATCACCCTCCCGGCGACGACGTGATAGGTGAGGACCTTCGTCAGCTGGGCCTTGTCGGCGAGGAGCTTCTCGAGCGTTCCGGCGGGGAGCTTCTTGAACGCGTCGTCGGTCGGCGCGAAGACCGTGAAGGGGCCCTTCCCCTTGAGCGTCTCGACGAGGTCGGCGGCCTTCAGGGCCGTGGCGAGCGTGTTGAAGCTGCCGGCGGCGACGGCGGTGTCGACGATGTCCTTGCCCCGGTGGTGGTCTGCCCGAACCGGGGCGGCCATGGCGACGGCGAGCAGAAGGGCAGCGGCGGAGGCGGCGATGGTCTTCTTCATTGTTCTTCTCCGGTACGGGCGCCTCGGGCGCCCTTCGCCGCAAACTACGGAGCGGCGCGCTCGGGCGGATTGCGCCGGAGTCGCGGAACCGGGCCGCGCCCCTAGAATCCGCCCATGGAAAAGGTCCTCATCGAAGGCGTCGAGATCGCGCTCGCGCACCCGGACGAGTTCCCGCTGGAGTGGAAGGGGCGGCGCGACCTTCTCGACCAGCTCCTCGCCGCCTGGCTCGTCGTCGAGGAGGGGGACCTCCCGCTCCACCCGCGCCTCGTCGGCAAGCCGGGCGTCGGCAAGACGACGCTCGCGTACGCCGCCGCCAAGCGCCTCGGGCGGCCGGCCTGGGTCTTCCAGGCGACGATGGACACCCGCCCCGAGGACCTCCTCGTCACCCCCGTCGTCGCGGGCGAGGGGAAGATCCGCTACGTCGCCTCCGGCGTCGTCACGGCGATGCTGAAGGGGGGCGTCGCGATCCTCGACGAGGGGAACCGGATGAGCGAGAAGTCGTGGGCTTCGCTCGCGCCGCTCCTCGACGCGCGCCGCACCGTGGAGTCGATCGTCGCGGGGGTGAAGATCCGGGCGCACCCCGACTTCCGCTTCGTGACGACGATGAACGACGACGCCTCGACGTTCGAGCTGCCGGACTACGTCAACTCGCGGCTGACGCCGACGATCCTCGTCGACTTCCCCGACGAGGAGGAGGAGCTCGCGATCCTGGCGGGGAACCTCCCGTTCGCGCCCGAGGCGCTCCTCCGCTGGGTGACGCGCTTCCTCCGGAGCGCCCACGAGGCCGACGAGCCGTTCAGCGTGAGGGACGGAATCAACGTCGCGCGCTACGCGCTGAAGCGCCTCTCGCAGGGGGGCGGCGAACCCGTCGATCGGCTCCTCGAGGCGGTCCGGTTCGTCCTCGGCGAGGAGGCGGTCGTCCACGCTCCCGTCCCGCGCGAGGGCGCGCCCGAGCCGCGCGGCCCCCATCGGGTCTGACCGGGTGGCAGCATGAAGGGACGCGGCCCCCGGCCTCGTCGCCCGAGGACTCGGGCCTCGTGAGCGAGAGCGTCCCGTACCCGGCGCCCGACCCCGAGACGGGCGTCGTCCGCGCGGGAGACGGGCTCTTCCTCCTCCCGACTCTCCACCAGTCGGTCGAGTGCGCGGTCCTCGTCCGTCGCGCCTTCTTCGCCCTTCGCCCGACCGCCGTCGCGATCGAGCTCCCCTCGACGATCGCCGACGCCTTCCGGAGGGCCGTCCTGCGTCTCCCGCTCCTCACCGTCGCGCTCTGGCCCGACGGCGAGGAGACCGTCTACCTCCTCGTCGAGCCGCACGAGCCGATGGCCGAGGCCGCGCGCCTCGCCCTCGAGAACGGCGCCGCGCTTCACCTCGTCGACCGCGACGACGGGGGGTACCCGCTCCGCCGGGAGGCGCTCCCCGACCCCTACGCGATGACGCGCACCGGGCCGGCGCCGTTCCTCTCCGCGCTCCTCGACGCCTTCCCGCCGCCTCACGACGAGGCCGACCTCCTCCGCGAGCGGGCGATGGCCGTCCGCCTCCGCCGCCTCGCGGACGCGGGCGAGCGAGTCCTCTGGGTGGGGGGCGTCGCGCACGTCCGCGGGATCCTCCGTGCGCTCGAGGAGCCCCTCGTCGAACCGTTCGGCCGCGTGCGGCGCGAGGGGGTCCGCCTCGCCGCGCTCTCTTCCGAGTCGAGCCGCGAGGTGATGAGCGAGATCCCGTTCGTCGCCGCGGCCTTCGAGCGGGCGCGCTCCTCCGGCAACGCCTTCCTCTTCGACGCCGGCACCGACACCCTCCGCGTCGTCGACCGGCTCCTCCGCGAGGCGGCCGGGCGCTACCGGAAGAGCCGCGACGAGGAGGTGCCGCGGACGGCGTTCCGGGCCCTCCGGCAGTTCTCGAGGAACCTCTCGCTCCTCGAGGGGGTCCTCACGCCGGGCTTTTACGAGCTCGTCGTCGCCGCGCGCGGCGTCGTCGACGACGACTACGCCTTCGAGGTCTTCGATCTGGGAGCCACGTGGCCCTGGCCCGACGTCACCGCGAGCCTCCCGGTCGTCACGCTCACGGGAGAGGACCTCCACCTCGACGGCAAGCCGGTCCGCTTCCGCCGCCGCTTCCCGGGGAAGGAGAGGCGCCTGCGCGACCTGCCGCTCCGCCGTCGCCCGAAGGAACCGAAGCCGGGCGACTGGAGGAAGCTGAAGTTCGGCGACGGCATCTGCTCCTACCCGCCCGAGGACGTCGCCGTCGAGCGCTTCGGCAACCGCCTCCGCCGCCGCGCCATCCGTCTCCTCACCGAGGACTCGCGCCGGGTCGCCCCGTTCACGACGAGCCTCCTCGACGGCGTCGACGTCCGCGAGACGCTCCGCCGCCACCACGAGGGGCGCCTCTGGGTCTACGAGGAGGCGCGCGTCCGCGGCGGCGCCGGCTCCGTCGTCGTCGTCTTCGACGAGGAGGCGGAGAAGTACCCCTGGAAGACGACCTGGCTCGGCGAGCACGGCCAGGAGAGCGACATGGCCTTCTACGCCACGCCGCTCGGCGAGAAGCTCGTCGGCCCCGGGATCTCCGAGTGCACCTACGGGGCGTTCCTGATGACGATGCCGCCCGGCCGCCTCTACGACGTCTGGCGCGACCCGGACTACCGCGGCCCTTTCACCGCCGCGGAGGTGCTCCTCCTCGCGGCGCTCGACTACGCCCGCGAGCCGCGCGTCGTCTACGCCGCCCCGAGCCCCCCGCGCCCGCTCCTCAAGAGCTTCGCCTCCCGCCTCGGCAAGCGGATCGTCTACCTCCCGCTCGGCTCCCTCGCCTCCCTCTCCCTGAAGAAGCTCCGCCGCTTCCACGTCCTCGCGAACCGGGACGCACGCGGCTGGGCGAAGGACTACGTCTAGGAGGAGCCCGGGGGGCCGGCGCCCGGGAGCTCGAGTTCGAGGCTCTCTCCGGCGTCCAGGACGCCGTGGACGCAGCCGGGAAACTCCGGGTCGCCCCCCTTGTACGCCTCGAGCTCTCCGCGCGTCACGAGGCAGAGCGACCAGGGGCCCGGCTCGACGGGGGGCGTGACGACCTCGATCCTTCCGCCACGGTCGTCGACGATTGCACCCCGCATCTCCGAGAGCCGGGAGAGGCGGAGCGCGCAGCCTCCCCGGAAGAGCGCCGGTATCCGGAGCGGCTCGGTCGGGGCGGAGAGGACGAGCGTCCCCCCTATTGGCGTGACGACGATCTCGTGGTCGTCGGTCGTCAGCTCCTGCCTCGAGAGGTGCGCCGCGTGGCCGGGAGAGGACAGGAAGAGGCAGGCGAAATCCGTCGGGGACGAGACGTGTGCCGAGAACTCCGCACGGTCCCCGCGCGACGAGAACCACGAGTAGTCCAGGCCGCCGCTCGGGACGGTGGACACGGTTCCCCGGCCCCCCGGGACGGGACGGCCCGTCGTCGACACGACGTGGCCTCGAAGCTCCCTCCTCTGCCCGATCACGGCTCGAACGTACTCGGGATCGTCGTCCTCGGGGACCCGCACGAGGTATGTCGCGCTCGTCCGGCGAGGCACGATCGCGGTGACCCGGTAGGCCGTCCCCGTCGCGATCCGCTCGTAGCGGAAGACGCCGTCGTCGAACTCCTCGATCCAGTCGGTCGACGTTCCCGCCTCCCCGATCGAGAGCTTGAACCGCTCGACGGCATTCCCTTCGGCGTCGATGACCTCCCCGCGGATGGCCCGATCGGGGAAGCGGACGTCGACGAAGGCGGGAGGGGGCGCCTCGCCCCGTCGCGCGGAGGGCTCTCCGACCTCCGCTGTCGTCGTGCGGTCGAGCGCGACCCTGGAGCTCCTCACGCGAACGGACCAGCTTCCGGCTCGGGGAAGGGCCCCCGAGAAGTCGCCGTCGACTCCGGACACGAACCTGACGCGCAGGCCGGCGTCGTCCGTGAACGTCACGAGGCCGGGAAGCGGCTGCTTGCCGACCCGTGCGACTCCCCGGACGGAGACGACCGCGAGGTCGATCCGGCCCGACCGCTCCGCCTCCGCCGTCGAGAACGGCTCGGGAGAGACCCACCAGACGTCGCCCTCCTCCGTCGAGACGCGCAGCCGGGCGGCGACGAGCGACGGGACCTTCGCGTGCCGCCAGGTCCCGTCGGGCCGCGCGGCCGCGGTCACGATCCCTTCGCCTCCGGGACCGTCCGCGGTCTCCGGGACGACTTCGACGCGCCATGGACGACCCTGCGGATCGACTGCAGGGGCGAGGACCCTCTCGAGCGCGACGAAGCCGGATGCCTCCGGGCCAGCGATCAGGGGCGGCGCGGCGGTTGCTCGCGGAAAGACGCCGCCCCCCGCGAGGAGCGCAGCCGTCAGGATGCCGACCCGCGTTCGCATTCCGTTCGTTCTACGGACGCGACCGGCCCGGCGCCTTCCGGGAGCACCGGCCAGCGTTCCGCGACCGAGTAGAGTGTAGATGGTAGACCTGACCCCCCCTTGGGAGGGGAGCCGCCGAAGGCGGCGCGGGGAGGGTCGTGGCGACCCTCCCCGATCCACTTCAGTTCACGCCGCCGGGCGGGGTCGAGACGCGCCCGGGCGTGACGCCGAGGCGGGCGAGCGACCTCTCCCAGAGCCCGGCGACGTCGGCTGGAAATGCGAAGTCGGGGTCGTAGGGGAGGACGAGCCAGGAGCCCTCCTCCATCTCGTGCTCCAGCTGCCCGGGACCCCATCCGGCATAGCCGAAGACGAGCAGTCCGTCGACCGGAGAGTCGCCGGGCGCGAAGCCGAAGACGTGGGGAAGGACCTCGGGTGTCGCCGACACGACGAGGCCGGGAGCCATGGCGATCGACTCGATGCCGTGGACCGGCTCGCGGTGGACGACGATGAGGCCGGGCGTCGCGACCGGCCCGCCGATCCGAAGGGGCGTGTCGGGGTGGATCGTTCGGGCGACCTCGTCCGGGAGGAGCGCCTTCGCCCCGCCCTCCACGAGGCGGTTCACGACCCAGCCGACCGCGCCCTCCTCGGTGTGGTGCCCCATCAGGACGACGGCCCTCTCGAAGTTCGGGTCCGAGAGGACCGGCGCGGCCAGCAGCAGGTAGGGCGGGGTCAGGGTCTCCACGCCGGAAGCGTACGCCGCCGCGACCCGCCCCGCCAGCGGCGTCCGGCTATTCCTCGAGGTACGTGTAGTGCGAGAGGGCGACCTCGAAGTCCTTCGCGATCGACTTCGCCTCGGCCTCGCGGACGCGGTCCTTGTCCACGGCCTTTCGCAGCTGCTTCCAGATCCCTTCGAGGATCTCGGAGCGATCGTAGTTCATGTACGAGAGGACCCGCTCGCACGTCTCGCCCGGCAGGAGGTCGAGGATCCGCGTTCGGTTCTCGTCGTCGACCGCGACGAGGACCTCGTGCGCCTCCCCGAAGAGGTTGTGGAGGTCGCCGAGGACGTCCTGGTAGGCGCCGACGAGGCAGAACGCGAGGTAGTAGGGCTGCGAGCGCTTCCAGGAGTGGAGCGGGAGGAACTCCTTGATGTCGCGCAGGTCGATGAACCTCTCGATCTTCCCGTCCGAGTCGCAGGTGATGTCGGCGAGCGTCGCGATCTCGCCCGGCTTCTCGCGGAGCCGGTGGATCGGGAGGATCGGGAAGAGCTGGTCGATCGCCCACGAGTCGGGGACCGACTGGAAGACGGAGAAGTTGACGACGTACTTGTCGGAGAGCTCGCGCTCGAGGTCCTCGAACTCCTCCGGGATCTCCCGCAGGCCCTTCAGGTGGCGGCGGATCTTGTCGCAGACGTCCCAGAAGAGGATCTCGCCCTTGGAGCGGTCCTCGAGCGAGACGTAGCCGAGGTTGAAGAGCGTGAAGAGCTCCTCCTTGTACTGGAGGGCGTCGTGGTAGCTCTCGCGGACGTTCTTCGCCGTCACGCCCTTGAAGACGTCCCACAGCTCGCGGACGACGTGGTTCTCGTCGCCGTTCAGCGTAACCGTCTTGTCCTGCTCGATCTTGTCGGCCACGTCGAGGACGTTCGAGACGAGGACGGAGTGGTAGGCCGTCACGGCCCGGCCCGACTCCGTCACGAGAGTCGGTACCGGGACCTTCTCGTCCTCGCAGATCGTCTTGATGTTGTAGACGACGTCGTTCGCGTACTCCTGGACGGTGTAGTTCATCGAGGAGTCGAACGAGGTCTTCGAGCCGTCGTAGTCGACGCCGAGCCCGCCGCCGAGGTTCAGGTAGCGGACCTCGACGCCGGAGCGGCTCAGCTTCGCGTAGACGCGCCCCGCCTCGCGGATCGCGTCCTTGATCTTCCGGATGTCGGTGATCTGCGAGCCGATGTGGAAGTGGAGCATGACGAGGGAGTCGAGCATCCGCTTCGACTTGAGGATCTCGATCGCCGCGAGCATCTCCGTCGTGGTCAGCCCGAACTTCGCCGCTTCGCCCCCCGACTTGGCCCACTTGCCGGAGCCGCGGGCGTAGAGCTTCGCGCGCATCCCGACGAGCGGCTTGACGCCGCGCTTCTTCGCGACCTCGAGGATCCTCTCGAGCTCCGAGACCTTCTCGAGGGTGAGGATGACGTTCCGGCCCATCTTCACGCCGTCGAGGGCGAGCCGGATGAACGCCTCGTCCTTGTAGCCGTTCGTGGTGATGAGGCACTCGGGGCCGAGGTCCTGAGAGAGGGCGGCGATCAGCTCGGGCTTGCTGCCGGCCTCGAGGCCATAGCCGTACTTCCGTCCGGCCTCGATGATCTCGTGGACGACGACCTTCTTCTGGTTCACCTTGATCGGGAAGACGCCGCGGTAGTCGCCGTCGTACTCGAACTCCTTGATCGCCTTCCCGAACGCCTCGTTCAGCTCCCGCACCGACGAGGCCAGGATCTGCGGGAAGCGGATGATCATCGGCGGGGTGATCCCACGGCCCCCGACTTCGTCGACGACGTCCTTGAGGTCGGCGAAGCGGTGCCCCTCGCGTGTCGGGTGGACGAGGAGGTGTCCGTCGTCGGAGATGGAGAAGAAACCCTTCCCCCACGCGTCGATCCCGTAGAGCTCCTCCGCCTCCGCGAAGCGGTCGGGCGTGCGGGGGCCCTTCTTGGCGGAGCGGGCGGACGATTTCCTGGCTGTGGCCGTCGGCATGGCGACGGAGTTTACGAAAGGCCGGGGCCGTCCGGGGGCTGCAACGACGTCACCGAACCATTTCCCCGGTCCGCCGTATAGTCTCGCCGTGCCTGACCTGTTTCCCCCCATCGAGCCGTTCGACTCCTTCCGCCTCCGCGTCTCCGACCTGCACGAGCTCCACGTCGAGCAGAGCGGCAACCCGGACGGCGTGCCCGTCATCTTCTTCCACGGCGGCCCGGGAGCGGGGCTCTCGCCGCTCCACCGCCGGTTCTTCGATCCGGCGGCCTACCGGGTGATCCTCTTCGACCAGCGCGGCTCCGGCCGCTCCACGCCGCTCGGCGAGCTGCGGGAGAACACGACCTGGGACCTCGTTGCCGACGCGGAGCGGATCCGCGAACGTCTCGGCATCGAGAAGTGGCTCGTCTTCGGCGGCTCCTGGGGTTCCACGCTCGGGCTCGCCTACGCCGAGACGCACCCGGAGCGCTGCACGGGGCTGATCCTCCGCGGGATCTTCCTCTCCCGCCGCTCCGAGGTCCTCTGGACGTTCGGCGGCGGCGCGCAGCGTGTCTTCCCCGACGGCTGGGCGGACTTCCTCGCGCCCCTCGACGAATCCGAACGCTGCGACGTCCTCGCGGCCTACCACCGCCGCCTGAATGCGGAGGACCCCGCCGTCCGCCGCCAGGCGGCGCTCGCCTGGAACCGCTGGGAGGAGCTCGGTTCGTACCTCGTCGCCCATTCCTACTCGGTGGCCGAGGAGGACGTCCCCGCAGAGATTGCCCTCGCCCGGATCGAGGCGCACTACTTCGTGAACGGCGCCTTCCTCTCGGACGACGAGCAGCTCCTACGCGACGTCGAGAAGGTGAAGCACCTCCCCTGCGTCATCGTCCAGGGGCGCTACGACATGGTTTGCCCGGCCGTCTCCGCGTGGGACCTCCATAGGGCCTGGCCCGGCTCCCGCCTCGCGATCGTCCCCGCCTCCGGTCACTCCGCCGACGAGCCCGGCATCGTCTCCGCCCTCGTCGACGCGACGGAGGAGTGGAAGAAGCGCGGCTGACCGGGGGAGCCGAGGCGGGCAGGGCTCCGAAGCACCGGCAGACCGAGAGACCGGGAGACACCAGCGTCCACGTCCCGTCGATTCCGCAGGGGGCCGCGTCCGGAACGGGTCATCTCGCGGCCGCCTGCTGCGCGCGGCCGACCCGCTGACGATCTCGCTGCGGCCGGGCGGGGCGCCCGCGCGAACTCCTCGCTGCGCTCGTCAAACACGCGCGCGGGCTTCACCCCCGCCCGGTCCTCGCGAGCTCGAGCGGGTCCCCGGCCGTGCTCGGGGGCGGCTCGCGAGACGCCCCGCCCCTCCCGCGGCCGGGGCAGCTCGAACGTCTCGTGGGAGACCAGGCTAGGACAACTCGGGCCTCCGTCGGATCTTCCGGGCTGCGTTCCGAATGGCGCTCCCCTCAGACTCAGAACAGTCTCCCGAACCTCAGGGCTCGAGCAGAACGGGGTTCGCCTCGGTTGGGAAGCATCCATCGGGGTCTCTGTGAACCCTTCCGCTGTGCCTGACGGGAGACGTGAGCGGGCGGGAGGAGTGTCCCGCGAGCGGCGTCCGAGCACGTGCGGGGTACCCGCGCGGTTCCGCGAGCAGGCCGGCGGAGGAAGCGGCCGCGCTGTTTGACGAGCGAAGCGAGGAGTTCGCGGCCGCGCCGACGGCTCGCGCAGCGGAGCCGCTGCGGGTCGCGCGCGCGCAGGAGCCGCCGTGGGACACCCCTCCCGCCCGCGGTTCGAGCGTAATGGCGAGATGACCGGGCACGTCCTTCGGTCCCTGGGCGTCTGGGTCTCTGGGTCTCTCTGGTCCCCTCGGCTCCTACTTCGCCGTCACGCGGTTCAGCCGCGAGCGGATGATCTCGCGCTCGTAGACGATCTCCTTCGGCATCGTCGCGGAGAACTGCTCGAAGAAGGTGTCCTGGTCGGCGAGCTCCTTCTTCCACTCCTCGTAGTCGATCGTCTGGGCGTCCTCGACGTCCTCCATCGGGACGGCGAGGTCCTTGAGAGGCAGGTCGGCCCACTTCGGCACCCAGCCGATCGCGCTCTCGGAGGCGCCGGCGCGGCCGCGGGCGCGGTCGATGATCCACTTCAGGATGCGCATGTTCTCGCCGAAGCCGGGCCAGAGGAACGAGCCGTCGGGTCCCTTGCGGAACCAGTTCACCATGAAGATCTTCGGGAGGACTCCGACCCTCCCCTCCATGTTCAGCCAGTGCTCGAAGTAGCGCCCCATGTCGTAGCCGCAGAAGGGGAGCATCGCCATCGGGTCGCGGCGGACGACCCCTTCCTTCCCGACGGCGGCGGCCGTCGTCTCCGAGCCCATCGTCGCGCCGAGGTAGACGCCGTGCGTCCAGTTGAACGACTGGAGGACGAGCGGCACCGTCGTCGAGCGGCGGCCGCCGAAGATGATCGCGGAGATCGGCACGCCGTTCCGGTCGTTCACGCGCGGTGAGAGCGCCGGGTTGTTCGCGGCCGGGGCGGTGAAGCGGCTGTTCGGGTGGGCTGCCTTCTCCGACGAGCCGCGCTGCCAGGGCCGGCCGCGCCAGTCCGTCAGCTCCTCCGGCGGGGTGCTGTCCTTCCCCTCCCACCAGACGTCTCCGTCCGGCGTCATCGCGACGTTCGTGTAGAGCGTGTCGCGCTTGATCGACTCCATCGCGTTCGGGTTCGTCGCGTAGTTCGTGCCCGGCGCGACGCCGAAGTAGCCCGCCTCGGGGTTGATCGCCCAGAGCCGGCCGTCCGGCCCGGGGCGCATCCAGCAGATGTCGTCGCCGACGGTCCAGACCTTCCAGCCGTTGAAGCTCGACGGCGGGATGAGCATCGAGAAGTTCGTCTTGCCGCAGGCGGAGGGGAAGGCCGCGGCGACGTACGTCGTTTCGCCGCTCGGCTCCTCGACCCCCATGATGAGCATGTGCTCGGCCATCCAGCCTTCCTGGCGGCCGAGGTAGGAGCCGATCCGGAGCGCGAGGCACTTCTTGCCGAGGAGGACGTTCCCGCCGTAGCCCGAGCCGATCGACCAGATCGTGTTGTCCTCGGGGAAGTGGCAGATGAACCGCCGCTCGGGGTTCAGGTCGAGCATCGAGTGGAGGCCGCGGTTGAAGTCGGCCGAGTCGCCGAGCATTCGGAGGGCGCGCGTCCCCATGCGCGTCATGATCCGCATGTTCAGGACGACGTAGACGCTGTCGGTCAGCTCGACGCCCACCTTGGCCTGCGGCGAGCCGATCGGCCCCATGACGTACGGGACGACGTACATCGTCCGGCCCTTCATGGAGCCGTCGTAGAGCGTGCCGAGCTTCCGGTAGGCCTCGTCCGGCGCCATCCAGTTGTTGTTCGGCCCCGCCTCCTCCTTCGTCTTCGTGCAGATGAAGGTGAGGTGCTCGACGCGCGCGACGTCGGCCGGGTCGGAGCGGTGGAGGTAGCAGCCGGGGAGCTTCTCCTGGTTGAGCGGGATCAGGACGTTCGTCGAGACGGCGAGGGCCGTCAGACGCTCCTTCTCCTCCTCGCTGCCGTCGCACCAGACGACCTTATCGGGCTTGCAGAGCCTTGCGCACTCCTCGACCCAGGCGAGGAGGTGGGGGTTGGAGGACAGGGGCTTGCCGGCCAGGGTCTCGGTTGCAGTGCTCATCGCGCTCTCCTCCTCGGGGCGGTCAATCCGGACGCGGGAAGACCCCTATCATAATCGGCTCATGTCCGACGCAGCCCCGCCCCTCTCCCTGCGGCTCCTCGGCCTCTATCCGAAGAAGGCGGGCTCGGCCGCGGTCGGGCTGCTGGCGAGGACGCGACTGCCGCGTGCGCTGCGCGCGCCACTCCTCGGGCGCTTCGTCGCCTCCTACCGCGTCGACCTCGGCGAGGCGGAGAGACCGCTCGCCGAGTACGCCTCGTTCCTCGATTTCTTCACGCGCCGGCTGAAGGCGGGCCTCCGCCTCCAGGAGCCGGCGGTCCCGGGCGGCGTCAACTCGCCGGTCGACGGCGCCCTCATCGCCTCCGGGCGGGTCGAGCAGGGCACGCTCATCCAGGCGAAGGGGCTTCCGTACCGCCTCGACGAGCTCCTCGCCTCCGATCCGCTCGCGGCGCGCTTCGAGGGCGGGGCGTACGCGACGCTCTATCTCTCGCCGCGCGACTACCACCGGATCCACGTTCCGTGCCCGGGGCGCGTCCTCGCCGTCGGGCGTGTCGAGGGGGAGCTCTGGCCGGTGAACGAAGCTTCGACCGCGTTCACTCCGGGCCTCTACGTGAGGAACCGGCGCGCGTACTGGATCGCCGAAGGGACGGGCGAGGACGAAGGCCTCGACGTCGCGGCCGTGATGGTCGCCGCGACCCACGTCGGGGGCGTCGTCGTCGACGCGCGCTGGCTCGGGGGCCGGACGCTCGGACGCCGCGACCGCCTTGCCGTCGATGGGCTTCCGTGCGCCTCGGGAGACGATCTCGGGACGTTCGAGCTCGGCTCGACGGTCGTCCTCCTCGTCGGGGGTGCGCGGGCCTCTGCTTTCGACTGGAGCCGCCCGCACGGCCCGGTCCGGGTCGGGGAGCGGCTCGGGGCGTTCGCCGGACGCTGACGCCGGGCGGTCCCGCGGGCCGGCGCGCGTCGCGCCCCGGGTGCTATCCTCCGCGACCGGTTCTTTCAACGGATCTCGGGTCCCCCGTCCTCCGGGGGGCGAGAGAGGGAAGCGGGTGAGATTCCCGCGCGGCCCCCGCCACTGTGACCGGGGACGCGAAGGACGAAATCCCACTGGGGGCGAGCGATCCGCGACGCGGGTTTCGCCTCCGGGAAGGGGTCCTTCCGCGGACGATCCGGGAGCCAGGAGACCTGCCCGAGGCCCATCGCAACCCGCCGCGCCGTCTCCGGGGCTCGAGAGGTCGCGGGAGACGCCTCCGCGCGCGCCTCCCGCCCCTTCCGATGGGACGGCAGGCCGCAGCCGAACGGAGGCCTCTTGAACCGCATCCCTCTCGTCCTCCTCCTCCCTCTCGCCCTGTCTACGTCCGCCCTCGGCCAGGCGCCTCGGTCGGGCCCGGCTCCCGTCTCGACCGAGGTCGTCGTCACCGCCGAGGCGACACCCGCCGACGCCTCCTCGCTCGGCGTCGCGACGACGGTCCTCGACCGGACCGACATCGAGCGCTCCCGCGCGACGACGGTCGCCGACCTCCTGCGGAGCGTCCCCGGCGTCGACGTCGCGCAGAGCGGAGGGCCGGGCGGCGTCACGTCGCTCTTCCTGCGCGGGGCGAACTCCAACTCGGCGCTCGTTCTCGTCGACGGCGTCAAGCTGAACAGCCCGTACTTCGGGGGCGTCGACCTCTCCTCCCTGGGCACCGCGAACCTGGAGCGCGTCGAGGTCGTCCGCGGCCCCTTCTCGGCGCTCTACGGCTCGGAGGCGATCGGGGGGGTCATCCAGCTCTTCACCCGGAAGGCCGACGCGGAGGGCCTCTCCGGCCGGGCGCACTTCGGCCTCGGGAACGCCTCGACACGCGAGGGGGGCGTCAACGCCGCCTGGCGGCGCGGCACGATCGGCGTGACCGCCGGCTACCGGCGGACCACCGCCGGCGGCGACCTTCCGAACGAGTTCTTCGCCGGGACCGACCTTTCCGCCGCGCTCGACCTGCGGCTCTCGGAGGGCGTCCGGACCGGCGTCACCGTCCGGCGCGAGACCTCGCGAACGGGCATCCCCTTCGAGGGGGCGACGACGACGCCGCGGCGCGCCACGACGGCCGACACGACGCTCATCTCCGTTCCGCTCTCGCTCGCTCTCGGCGCGCGGACGACGCTCGAGGCGGCCGGAACCTTCGCGACCGACGAGCCGACGTTCTCCGACCCGGACGAGCCCTGGGGCTTCACGTTCTCCGAGACGCGCGCCCGGCGCACCGGGGGACGACTCGTCCTCTCCCACGAGCGCTCCGCGAACCGGATCTCCATCGGCGCCGACCTCGAACGGACGAAGGTGGACAACGAGGACGTGTACGGGGTCCAGCTCGACGGCCTGACGACGCGCACCTGGTCGGTCTTCGCCGAGGACCGCCTCTCCCTCGCCCGGGACCGCTTCGTCGTCACGGCCGGCGTCCGCAGGGACGAGCACGACGCCTTCGGCGCGTCGACGAACCCGCGCGTCGCCCTCTCCTGGAAGGCCTCCTCCGCGTTCCGGCTCCGCGCCGCGGCGGGCTCGGCGTTCCGAGCCCCCGCGACGGGCGAGCTCTACTACCCGTTCTCCGGGAACCCGGCGCTCGAGCCGGAGCGCTCCGTCTCGTACGAGGCGGGGGCGGAGTGGAGCCTCGGCGGTGGCGCCTCCCTCGAGGCGACCGTCTTCCGGAGCGACGTGAAGGACCTGATCCGGTACGACTTCGCGTTCCAGAAGAACGTCAACGTCGGCCGGGCGCGGATGACCGGCGTCGAGGCCCGGCTCTTCATGCCGCTGACGAAGACGGCCTGGGCACGCGCCGCCTGGACCCGGCTCGACACGGAGGACCGCGACACCGGTCTTCCGCTCCTCCGACGGCCGAAGCAGCGCGCTTCGCTGACCGTCGGCGAGGACCTCGGCCGCGGCGCGAGCGCCGAGGTGACCGGGCTCTGGATCGGCGAGCGGGACGACGTCGACGCGACGACCTACCTGCGCGTCACGAGCCCCGCCTACTTCCGCCTCGACGGCGCCCTCACGCTCCCGCCCGTCGCCTGGGGCCTCTCTCCGTTCGTTCGCGCGACGAACCTTCTCGGCCGGGACTACGCCGAGGTCGCGGGCTACCCGTCGCCGGGGCGGCGGTTCGTCGTCGGCGTCGACGTCGCGTTCTGACGCGGTGGGCTCCGGAGCGGGGGGCGGCAGCATGCCGCTGCCCCCCTTCCACGCCACCGCACCAGCGGTTCCGCTTCCGGTGGTTCGGGTGGTCGCCGTTGCGGGGCGAGCCGGCCGCGCACCGATGAAAAGGGCCGGGCGCCGAAGCGCCCGGCCCTCGGTGAGAACGGGGATCCGAGGCGGGATCCCGCCCCGGATCGCGAGCCTATGGTGTCAGGGAAGGGGGGCCATCGGAAGCCCGAGCCCCCTTACGAGGAAGACGGCGAGCTGGTCGCGCGTGACGGTGTCCGCGGGACAGAAGATGTGGTCGCCGCAGCCCAGGGTCACTCCCTCCCTGAAC
The DNA here is from genome assembly GCA_029567505.1 of Acidobacteriota bacterium. Lineage (GTDB taxonomy): Bacteria > Acidobacteriota > Thermoanaerobaculia > UBA5066 > UBA5066 > UBA5066. The sequence goes on along the minus strand of JAKPXO010000270.1, from coordinate 66,061 downwards.
AGCGCTTCGGCGTAAGGGGCGAACGCGGAGAAGATCGTCCCGGACAGGTCGGTGAAGTAGCCCGTCTCGGGCTCGAGCGGAATCCCGAGGCTGTTGACGAGGTACTTGGCCATCGCCGCCCGGTTCACGAGGTCGTTGGGGCAGTAGAGAAGAGGCGAGGCCGAACAGCCGTTGACGACGCCATCGCGGTAGAGCTGCTCGATGTAGTCCGCCGTCGTGTCGGTATCCGAGACCACCACGTCGGCGAAGAGGCCGGTCGCGGGCGGCGGGACGTAGAGCGGCCCGTACATCGAACGAACCATCAGGACGGCCATCTGGGCTCGATCCAGGGTGCTGTCGGGACAGTAGTTCCCCGAGCCGCAGCCGCGCGTGATTCCCGCGCCGGCGAGCGCGTGGATGTGCCGATCGGCCCAGTTGGTGTCCGGAACGTCGAGGAAGGCGATCGTGTAGTTGACCGGGACCTCGACCGGCGCGAACGGAGCGGTGCCGGCGACGCGGAGCGAGGCCTGACGGAAGCCCGGCCTCTGAAGCGCGGTGGTGAAGTCGAGGGTGACGGGCTGGGTCGCACCCGCGGCGATCGTGCCGCTCTTGGGCGTCTCGTCGAGCCAGGGGACAGTGGAGAAGGAGCAGAAGCCGGTCTCGCCGGACGGGACGACGAGGACCTCGCCGGTGCCCTGGTTGACGGCGTAGAGGTTGCCGGCGCAGTCGGCGTCGAGACCGGCCTGGTCGTACTCGCCCATGCCGGAGACCTTGAAGGAGCCGACGACGGTGTAGCCGTCGTTCACGTCGAGGACGAAGAGGTCGGCGGCGGCATCGGTGTTTGCGAGGACGAAGAGGTGGCCGCTGCCGGGGTTGTAGGCGAGGCCGGAGACGTCGAGGCCGGCGTTGACGGTCTCGAGGATGACGCCGTCGCGATCGAAGCGATGGATGGCGCCGTCGTTCCAGGAGCCGGCGAAGAACGTATCGGAGACGGGGTCGAAGGCCAGGCCGCGCTGGGAGACGGGGAAGGCGGGGCAGATCGAGGTGCCGGTGGAGGTCTTCGTGAGCGGGTCCATTTCGTGGACGCAGTTGCCGTTGCCGACGTTGACCTGCCAGACCTTGTCGTTCCAGGGGTCGTAGGCCAGGTCGGCGGCCCAGTCGCCGATCCAGGAGGAGGTGTCGATGGCGTCGCCGGTGTCGGTGCCGTCGGTGAGGAAGCGGTGGTTGAAGCCGTCCCCGCCAGCGTCGGCGATGTCGTGGATCCACATGTCATTGGCCATCGTGTTGAAGCCGATGCCCCACGGGTAGACGAGGCCGGTGGGGAAGCTGAGCGTCGCGACGGGCGCCAGCGGGGAAGTCGGCAGGTCGGGCCGCGCGTGCTGCGGGACGGCACGGGCCGTCCGGGCAAAGGAGTCCGACGCCGGGACGTTCCACGTCGGGCCGTCGATCGGGATGCGCATCCACACGGCTTCGGCTGCCCGCTCCAGGAGCATGAAGCCGACCGGGATCGGGCTGTCGTTCAGGAGGTCCAGCGTCATCGCGCCGCCCGCCGTGAAGATCGGGACCCGCATGTTCACCGGGCTCGGGGTCGCGAGGATCTGGCCGATCGCCGTCGACGTCGTGGCGGTGTCGTTCGCGGAGACCGGGTCGGGCTCGGCTCCGGCGACGGCGCCCGCCGTCGCGTAGGTGCCTGTGGCGGCGGCCGTCATCTCGACGGTCGCGACGAAGGTGCCGGCCGCGGGCAGCGGGCCGACCGTGCAGGTGACGACGTCAGCGACCGGGACGCAGGCGCCCGGGGTGACCGTCCCGACGACGGCACCGGCGGGGAGCGTGAGGGTCAGGACGACGCCGGACGCGTTGGACGGGCCGAGGTTCGTGACGGTCGCCGAGTGGACGAACGACCCTCCGGGCCCGGTGGCAGCGGGATCGGCGCTCATCGTCAGGCCGAGGTCGGCCTGAGCGGCGATCGCCGAGATCGCCGTGTCCGTGTTGTTCGCCGTGTTCGGGTCGGCGATGAGAGACGACACCTCGGCGGTGTTCGTCAGTGTGCCGGAGGTCGCGGTGACGGTCACGGCGACGGTGATGTCGGCCGCGGTGCCGACGGGCATGACGGCCACGTCGCACTCGACGATGCCCGTGCTCTCGACGCAGCTCCAGCCGGTGCCGGAAGCGGAGACGAACGAGACGCCCGCGGGCAGCGTGTCGATGACCGTGGTCGGGCCGGCCGCGGCGGGACCGGCGTTGCTCACGGTCAGGGTGTAGGTCAGCGCCCCGCCCGTCAGGACCGGCTCGGGGGACGCGAGCTTCGTGATGGAGAGGTCGGCGCTCTGCGAGTCGTCGGGAATCCCGTCGGCGTTCGCGTCGCTCATGAGGAAGATCACGGCGCCGTCATGGTCGGAGGCGCGCAGGATCGTGGCGGGGTCGTTGATGAACTCGATCGGGGCGTCGGAGTTGCCGCGCCCGTAAGCGAATCCGCGGACCCAGGTGTCGGTGGCCTGCGTCGTCAGGGCGTGGTCGAGGACCTGCGCCGAGCCGAGGTGGAGGTAGGAATAGCGGTCGTTCGCCGCCACGTTGAGCGCCTGCTTGGTCAGGTTCGGATTGACGAGATCGGGGCCGTAGAGCATGTTCTCGGCCGCGACGACGTCACCGGCCATCTGGCCCACGACGTCCACGAAGCCGTCCGAGAACTCGTAGGCGTTCAGGTCGCCGACCATGACGAACGGCCGCGTCTGGGTCGCGGGCGCGGTCTGGTAGTCCTGGATCCACTGGGCGATCCACTGCGCCTGCTCGAGCCGCTTGGTGCGAACGCGGATGCCTTCCGCCCCGGGATCGTCGACCCCGATGAGGGAACGGGTGTGGTTGACCATCACCGTGAACGCGAAGGGCGCGCCGTTCTCGGCGTACGTGGCCTCGAGGAGGAGCGGCGGCCGGTCGTGCAGGGGCGAGCCGTCCAGGGAGAGGACGGCGTCGTACCCGAGCTGGGTCACGACGGCGTTCGTCACGGTGTCGCGCACGAGGAAGCCGACGTCGATACCGCCGACGTCGTGGCCCTCGGCGAGATACGCGGTGTAGGTCAGGCTGGGGTCGTCGGTGTGGATCTGCGCCGCCAGGGCGTTCAGCTCGGTGATGCTCAGGCACTCCTGGACGCCGAGGACGTCCGGCGCGCCGAGGACCGTGCGGATGTAGCCGGAGTGCTTCGCGAGCCGGGCCGCGTAGTCGGAGTCGGACTGGTCGAGCTGGAGGAGGTTGTACGTGCCGACGGTGAACTCACCGCCGTTGCGGGCGCGGACCGGGCGCGGCAGGGTGGCCGGCGTGACGGCGAAGGCGGTCGGCCAGAGCTCCCAGTTGCTGAACTCGTAGGCCATCACGCCCGTGGCGCTGTAGGTCGAGCCGGCCGGGATGAAGTCCGGGTCGGAGACCGCGCCGAGGCGGTCGGGGTCGATCTCGAAGATCTCGGGGTTGCCGTCCCAGACCGGCAGGCCGGGGAGACCGGGGTACTCGATGCCGGGGCCGCGGAACGGGCGGTTGGGGCTGCCGACGCCGTAGAGCTCGGCGCTGAGGTCGCTCGCGAACCGCTGGTTTCCGCCGGACGTGATGCCGTTGGCGACGTGGACGAGCATCCCCTCCAGCCGCTCGAAGCCGATCGTGTAGAACGCCGAAGCGGGATCGGTGGGCGGGAGCGTCGAGTCGAGCTCGACCGCGGCGGGCAGCGGGTTGCCGCTGGAATCGACGGTGACCGACGTGACGGGGGAGAACTCGGTGAAGTCGAAATACTCCGTGACGGTCCCGGTGACGTCGACCTGGTCGCCCACGGCGACGGTCGGGGCGCTGCCGGTGTAGACGTAGATGCCGTTCGAGGTATCGATGTCGGCGTCAACGCGGGCGTCCGGCGTCTGGATGAAGAAGCCCTGAGATCCGACGGCCGTGACGATGTTGTCGACCGTCGTGACGACCTGTGTGGCGTACGGGGAGGCTGCGCCCGAGCCCTGGATCGCGAAGATCTCGTAGGTCGGGGTGTCGTCGTTCGTGATCGTCCCCTGGCCCTGGCCGTCACCGACGTTTGCGCCCACGACGTTCGTGACGTTCACGAAGAACGTCTCGTTCGACTCTGGAGTCGCGTCGCCGTTGACGGTGACGTTGAAAGTGTAGGGGCCCGTGCTGCCCTCCGGGATGGTCTGGCCGGTGAGGGCATTCGCGGTGTAGTCGTTGTCCGCCGTCGTGGCCGTGTTGTCGACGGTCGCGATGTCGAACGTGACGCCGCCGGCAGGGGCGGGGACCGACAGGCTCACGGTGAACGTGAACGTCGTGGTCCCGGAGTTCCCCTCAGCCAGGGTGACATCGTTGATCGAAAGAGCCGGGACCGTGGGACCCGAGCCCTGCGGTGTGAGCGAGAAATCGTCGACGGCGAGCCCGTCGTCAGCGCCGCTGGCGTTCAGATCGCTCCAGCGAACCCAGAAGGTGGCTCCGTTGGCGATCGACAAGGACGCGATCGACGAGGACAGGGCCGTCCGGTTGGCGGCGGCGTTCCCGTCCTTCGCACCCGTGGTCGTCGTCATGGGTGTGAGGAAATCGAGGGCGTTGACGTCCGTCCAGGTCCCCGTCGTCAGGCTGGTCGCGTCGAGGCTGTACTGGAAATCCAGCTGGTCCGTTCGTGCGGCCGTCCCGAGCCGCCACTCCTCGCCCGTGTATCCGATGTCGAGGCTCGTGATGGCCGCACCCGTGTTGTTCGTGAAGCAGGCCCCGAAAAGGGGGACGAGGGTGCCGCTCTGGAGCCCGCCCAGGGCTCGATCCGTCGCCCCGGCGGCGCCGTAGCTGAACGTGTCGCCGGTGTTGCTCCCTCCATTGTCGACGGCGTACTGCTCGTTGTCACGGGCGCCGCCCCCCGACTCCGTCAGGTACCACCCCGGGATCGACAGGTTGTTGGTGGTGCTCCCCGCGGTGTTGGATAGAGTGTCGAAATTCTGAGAGTGAGCCGCGCCTGCCGTCGTCAGGCTGACGCACTGCGCCGCTGCCGGGTGAGCAGCGACGCCTAAAACGACGGCGAGGGCGACGACGACGATCGATGTGAGGGCGACTCTCCGAGCCGGACTATTCATGCAGATCTCCCTTGGAGCTGAAATGCGCGCGGTTCGCGAGAAAGCAGGGTGTTCAACAAGAGGTCTGGGATCTTATCGACCCTCAGAGGCTTTGTCCGCTAATCTTCTGTAAACCCCTCTGTGGGCGAGAGGAGGGCCGGAACGATGAAATGGACCCGCGGCGGACGGAGCGCGGACCTCGAGGACCAGCGAGGCGGTGGCGGAGGCGGCGGTCGGCCGGGGATGAAGCTCGGCATCGGCGGCTTCCTCCTGCTCGCCGTGTTGAGCCTCGTATTCAAGAAGGACCTCTTCTCGCTCGTCGGCGCGGGCGGCATGGGTCCGGTCGCCGACGTCTCGGCTGGAGCGGGCCCCGCGGGTGGCGCGGTCGACGACCCGCGCGAGGAGGAGCTCGTCGAGTTCGTCTCGTTCGTCCTCGACGACGCTCAGGCGACGTGGACGAAGATCCTGCCGACGGTGGGAGGGGAGTACTCGCGGGCCAAGCTCGTCCTCTTCCGCGACGGTGTCGACTCGGCCTGCGGCTACGCGGGCTCGTCCACCGGGCCGTTTTACTGCCCCGGAGACCAGAAGGTCTACGTCGACCTCGGCTTCTACCAGGAGCTGAAGGACAGGTTCGGGGCGCCCGGCGACTTCGCGCAGGCCTACGTCATCGCGCACGAGCTCGGCCACCACGTGCAGCACCTGATCGGCATCGACCAGGCCGTGCGGCAGCGTCAGGCCGCCGACCCGCGGAACGAGAACGCCTACTCCGTCGCCATGGAGCTCCAGGCCGACTGCTTCGCAGGGGTCTGGGGCCACGAGACGGCGCAGCGCGGGATCCTCGAGCGGGGCGACGTGGAAGAAGGACTGAACGCCGCCGCGGCGATCGGCGACGACCGGATGCAGCGTGCGGCGGGGCAGCGGGTCACGCCCGACGCCTTCACGCACGGCTCCTCCGAGCAGCGGGTCGCCTGGTTCCGGAAGGGCCTCGAGTCGGGCGACATCAAGGCCTGCGACACGTTCGGCGCCATGCGATAGGTCGGCGCCCGGGGGCGTCGGAGCGGTTCGGCCGGCGGGTGCGATCGGGAAGGCGCCGACTCGGCGCCTTCCCGATCAGCGCCCTTCGCCCGGGGCGGGCGGCAGCGGCGGCTGCGCGGGCGGCGGGAGCGGCGGCACGTCCGTCGCCCTCGTGACGATCGTCGGCCTCCGCTCCTTCCAGAGCGCGAAGAGCATCGTCAGGAGCGCGAGGATGATCTCGTCGACGAACGGGATGAAGTCGGGAATGACGAGGTCGACGAAGAACACGGCCGCCAGGAGGGCGAAGAGCCCCGGGAAGCGGAGGTTCATTCCGCCCAGCAGCTTGTGGATGATCCCCCTTCTCCGGAGGGCCTCGGGGTCGCGCGGCGGAGTCTCCATGTGCAGATCATAGGGAAGTCGGAGCTGCGGTGGCCCGCTTCACGGACGGGACCACCCGGTTCGACGGACCGCTTGACCGGGGCGAGCGGAGGATGGTAGTTTCCCCGGTCCGCGGAGGTGCTCGCGCCTCCCCGTTCTTTCGAAAACGTGGGGCTGTAGCTCAGTTGGGAGAGCGCTTGAATGGCATTCAAGAGGTCGACAGTTCGATCCTGTTCAGCTCCACCATTTCGTTCCACGTGAGGGTACTCGCCGGGCAAGTCCCGGCGTTTCTGTTTTCGGCGGCTTCCGGCCGCGGCCGCAGGTCGGCCTACGCGCCGGCGGCGCCCGCTCCCCGGTCTCCGTAGTTCGCCTCCATCCAGCGACGGTAGTCGCCGCTCGCGACCTCCTCCACCCAGGGGAGGTGCTCGAGGTACCAGGAGACGGTCTTCCGGATGCCGCTCTCGAACGTCTCGGCCGGCTTCCAGCCCAGCTCGCGGTCGATCTTCCGTGCGTCGATGGCGTACCGGCGGTCGTGGCCCGGGCGGTCCTTGACGAAGGTGACGAGCCGCTCGCGCGGGCCAGCCGGGTCGGGGAGGGCCTCGTCGAGGAGCCGGCAGAGTGTCTTCACGATGACGAGGTTCGGCATCTCGTTCCAGCCGCCGACGTTGTAGGTCTCGCCCGGGCGCCCGCCCGCGAGGACGGCGCGGATCGCGGAGCAGTGGTCGCCGACGTAGAGCCAGTCGCGGACGTTCATCCCGTCGCCGTAGACCGGGAGCGGCTTGCCCCGGAGCGCATTCAGGAGGATCAGGGGGATCAGCTTCTCGGGGAACTGGTAGGGGCCGTAGTTGTTCGAGCAGTTCGTCGTCAGCGTCGGCAGGCCGTAGGTGTGGTGGTAGGCGCGGACGAGGTGGTCCGAAGAGGCCTTGCTCGCCGAGTAGGGGCTGTTCGGGGCGTACGGGTTCTCCTCGGTGAAGGGCGGGTCCGACGGGCCGAGCGAGCCGTAGACCTCGTCGGTCGAGACGTGGAGAAAGCGGAACGCGGCCTTCTCGGCGTCGGGAAGCGCGCTCCAGTAGCCGCGGACGGCGTCGAGGAGGTGGAACGTGCCGACGACGTTCGTGAGGATGAACTCCTCGGGTCCGTGGATCGAGCGGTCGACGTGTGACTCGGCCGCGAAATTCACGACGGCGCGGGGGCGGTGACGGGAGAGGAGCGCCTCGACGAGCGCGCGGTCGCCGATGTCCCCCTTCACGAAGACGTGGCGCGGGTCGCCGTCGAGCGCGGCGAGGCTCCGGGGGTTCCCGGCGTAAGTGAGCTTGTCGAGGTTCACGACCGGCTCGTCGTTCTCCGCGAGCCACCCGAGGACGAAGTTGACGCCGATGAAGCCGGCCCCGCCCGTCACGAGGATCATCCGTTCCTCCTCAGTCCTTCTCGTCCGACGCGACGTAGCCGTCGGGGTTCTCCGACTGCCAGCGCCAGGCGTCGGCGCACATCTCGGCAAGGCCGCGCGTCGCCTTCCACCCGAGCTCCCGCTTCGCCTTCGTCGGGTCGGCCCAGCAGCGGGCGATGTCGCCGGGCCGGCGCGGGAGCACCCGGAACGGGACCTTCCGGCCCGAGGCCTCCTCGAACGCCCGGACGACCTCGAGGACGCTGAAGCCTCGGCCCGTGCCGAGGTTCCAGGTCCGAAGGCCGGGCCCTTCCTCGAGCTTCGCGAGGGCGGCGAGGTGGCCGACCGCGAGGTCGGTGACGTGGATGTAGTCGCGGACGCCGGTCCCGTCCGGCGTCGGATAGTCGTCGCCGAAGACCGACAGCGCCTCCCGGCGGCCGACCGCGACCTGCGCGACGTAGGGCATGAGGTTGTTCGGGAGGCCCCGCGGGTCCTCTCCGATCCGCCCGCTCGCGTCGGCCCCGACCGGGTTGAAGTAGCGCAGCCGGGCGATCCTCCACTCCGGGTCCGACGCGAAGACATCGGCGAGGAGCTGCTCGACGACGAGCTTCGTCCGGCCGTACGGGTTCGACGGCGTGCCGACCGGGGCGTCCTCGGGGATCGGCACGGACGCCGGGTCGCCGTAGACCGTCGCCGAGGAGCTGAAGACGAGCGTCTTGACGCCGGCCTGCTTCATCGCGTCGAGGAGCGCCACGCTCCCGCAGACGTTCACGTCCCAGTAGGCGAGCGGCTTCTCGACGGATTCCCCGACGGCCTTCAGGCCGGCGAAGTGGATCACGGCCCGGACCGGGTGCCGCGCGAAATGCGCGTCGAGGGCCGCGCGGTCGCGGACGTCGGCCTCGACGAACGGGACCTCGCGCCCGGCCAGGGCGCCGACGCGGTCGACGGCCTCGCGCCGGGAGTTGACGAGGCTGTCGAGGACGACGACGTCGTGCCCGGTCCGAAGGAGCTCGAGCGTTGTGTGGGAACCGATGAAACCGGCGCCGCCGGTGACGAGGATGCTGCTCATACGTGATCCGAAGCCGGAAGTCCTCTCGCTGGGTCGCTTGGCGCGTCGCGCACCTTAGCAGGTCTCCCGGGCCGCACGGCCGGTGCTCAGTTCCAGTGCTTCAGGCGGGGCCAGAGCTCCTGAAGCGGCGTCTTCAGGCCGCGGCAGACCCAGATCGGCCCGTTCTCCTCCGCCATCCCCCACGGGTGGGCGTGTCGGCCGGCCTCCTCTACGGACGAGCAGAGCCGCTCGAGGCTCACGCGGTCGTCCTGGAGGACGACGAGGACGTCGCCGCGGAAGCCGCGGGGTCCCCAAAAGAAGTGGTTCTGGTGGGCGGAGATCGCGCGCGGGAGGCCCTGCGCCGGCCCGAGGAGGTTGATCGCTCCGGCCTCGCCGTAGTTGTTCGCGAAGATCGCGCCGCGGGCGCGCTCCTCGGGCGTCAGGCCATTCCAGACCCTCGCGACCTCCGTGACGAGCTCCGGCCAGCCGTGCTGGTCTCCGAACATCTGCGGGAGCGGCCCCTCGTGCGCGACCTCGGCCCTCGGCGGCGTGAAGCCGAGGCGCCGCGTGTAGTCGACGAACACGGGCGGGTCGAGGAGCGGGAGGACCATCGGCGCCGCGGGGAGCGTGAGGAGGACGCACCACGCCGTGGCCGCGAGGCGCGGCCAAGCCCGGCCTGCGAGGCGCCGCGACCGCGCGAGCGCCTCGTCGAGGCCGACGGCTCCTGCCGCGATCACGATCGGGAAGATCGGAGTCAGGTAGTACCCCTTCGCCTTCATCGCGAACATCAGGACGAAAAAGACGGCGAACGCCGCGCCGAGCGCGCGGTAGCGGCCTCCTCGCGCGAGGAGGAGCCACGCGAGGCCGCCGAGCCAGAGGGGCAGGAGGTGCGGCCCCTGCTGGAGCACCTGCGTCAGGACGAACTCGCCGGGGCCGAGGACGACGTTCTTCCCGGTGCGGGCGACGTTGCGGAGGTCCTCGAGCGTCGGGAAGCCGTTCGTCGCCTGCCAGAGGAGGTTCGGGAGGAAGACGAGGAGCGCGACGCCGGCGCCGGCCCACGGCCAGGGCGTCGCCAGGGCGCGGCGCGCGGGCGAGAGGAGGATCCCCGCCGCGACCGCGACGCCGAAGAACGCCGTCGAGTGCTTGTTGAGCAGGCCGAGCCCGGCGAGGAGGCCGAGGAGGAGCCAGAGGCGCGGGGAGGCGCCGTTGGCGAGGCGGACGAGGACGATCGCGCAGCCCGTCCAGAAGAGAGGCTCGACGACGTTCATCGAGAAGAGGGAGGCGATCGCGAGGAAGATCGGCGTCGCAAGCGCCGCGACGGCCGCGAGCCCCTGCGCGGCCCGGCTCCCGCCGAGCCGCCACGCGAGAAGGCCGGTGAGGAGGACGACGCCGGCTCCGGCGAGCCCGGCGAGGAGCCGGAGGGCCGGGAGCGAGCCGCCGAGGAGGAGCGCGAGTTTCGCGTAGAGGCCGATCGCCGGGGCCGCGTCGACGTAGCCCCAGGTTAGGTGCCGCCCGCAGTCGAGGAAGTAGAGCTCGTCCCGGAAGTAGCCGTAGCGGTCCGCGAGGGCCGCGTGGAGCGCGAGCCTCGCTCCGGCGATCGCGAGGAGGAGGCCCCAGGCGGGGGGCGCGGCCGGCCGGAGCTCCCTGTCGGGCATGCCGGGATGGTACGGCGCGCCCCTTTGGAGGTTGCCGGGGCGCCCGGCGGTCGGGTCGATCCGCGGGCGTCCCGCGACCCGGGAGGGCGCCGCGGACGCGCGCCTCCCGGGTCGCCTCCCTCAGCCCTTCGCGCCCCGGTACGCCGCGGCCATCTCCTCCGTCTCGCCGCGCAGCGCCGCGACGAGCTCGGGGGGCGAGAGGGCGAGGGCGTCCCTCCCGAACGAGAGGACGAATCGGCGCGCCTCGAAGAGCGATCCGGCCGGCAGCTCGAGCTCGATCTCCCCGGAAGGGAGCGGCGTCAGCTTCTGCCTGGGGTGCCAGCGGACCTCGGCGACCCACGCCGCCATCCCCTTCGCGAAGCGGACCCGGAAGCGGAACGGCTCCTTCCCGACGAAGATCCCGATCGTCTCGCCGAAGTGGCGCTTCAGGTCGAAGTCGCGGGGGACGGAGAACGGCTCGGGGGTCGTCTCGGCGCCGCGGATGCGCGAGACGTAGAACGTCTTCACGACTCCGGGGTCGTCGTCGCGGTCCTGTGCGGCGACGAGCCAGTCGCCCGCCGCGAGGACGAGGCCGTACGGCGCGAGCCGCCGCGCGCTCGTCTCGCCGGAGGGCTTCTGGTAGCGGACGGCGAGGACCGTCTTCTCGCGGATCGCCGTCGCCACGGCGTTCCAGACGGCCGGGTCGACGAGGCGGATCGGCTGCGGGTGGATGTAGAGTCGCTCGACGAACGCGCCGGGGCTGACGCGGATCTCCGGCGGCATCACGTCGGAGAGGCGCTCGAACGCCTCGCGGAGCCCCTCGGCGACGGGCGTCCCCTCGTAGAGCTGGAGCACCTTGGCGGCGACGCCGATCGCGAAGAGGCCGGGCCCTTCGACGGGGATCCAGGGGAGGTGCCAGGCGGGGTCGGAGTAGCGGAACGAGCCGCTCTTCCTGTCGAAGACGATCGGGGCGTCCATTTCGTCGCGCATGAAGGCGACGAAGCGCTGGACGGTCTTCGTGGAGGTCTTCCAGCGCGTGGAGAGGGTCGTCGTGTTCACGACGCGCCGCCGCCGGAGGAGGTCGTCGAACTCCAGGATCCGTCGGAACAGGGGCCTGTCCTTCACGGCCATGCGGGCATGGTAGCGCCCGGGGCCGCGGGGCCGTCTCCTCCGCAGGCCTTCCGCCGGGGGGAGGCTCGGCAGGCCGCGACGCGCCCGGGTGGGGCGCCGCGGCCTGCCACGTCAGGACGTGATCACGCCTCCCAGGGGAGCCCGGCCTTGAAGTGGCCGTAGTTCGTCGTCTTCGTGTAGAAGGGTCGCCGGAGGTCCAGCCTCTCGCTGATCGCGGCGGGGCGGAAGTCGAACGAGGAGACGAGAGCCGCCGCGGCCTTCGCGTCGCCCGTCCCGAACGTTTCGACCGTCACCGACATCGGCTTCGCCTCGCCGATCGCGTAGGAGACCTGGATCTCGGCGCGCCGGGCGAGCCCTGCCTTCACGACCTGCCGGGCGGCCCAGCGGCAGAAGTAGGCGCCGCTCCGGTCGACCTTCGAAGGGTCCTTGCCGCTCCAGGCGCCGCCGCCGTGCCGGGCCGCGCCGCCGTAGCTGTCGACGATGATCTTCCGCCCCGTGACGCCAGCGTCGGCCGTCGGCCCGCCGAGGACGAACGAGCCCGAGGGGTTCGCGATGAAGCGGATGCCGTCGCGGTGCCACTTCCCGAGGGCCTTCGGCGCGAGCTCCCTCGCGACCCACTCGGCGATCTCCTCGCGGGTCACGCCCTCGGCGTGCTGCGTCGAGACGAGGACCGACTCGACCTGCACCGGGACGCCCCCCTCGTAGCGGACGGTCACCTGCGACTTGCCGTCGGGGCGGAGCCACGGCACGAAGTTGCGCCGCGCCTCGGAGAGGCCGCGGGTGAGGGCGTGCGCGAGGACGATCGGGAGCGGGAGGAGCTCGTCCGTCTCCGTGGTCGCGTAGCCGAACATGATCCCCTGGTCGCCGGCCCCCTGGTCCTTCTTTTTCGCGTCCGTCGCCTTCTTCACGGCGCCGCCGATCTCCTTCGATTGGCGGGTCAGGAAGTTGAGGACCTTCACGCCCTTCGCGTTGAAGGCCTCGGCCGGGTCGACGTAGCCGATCCCCTCAACGACGCTGCGGACGAGGCCCTCGTAGTCGGCCTTCTTCAGGCCCGCCTTCGAGGTGATCTCGCCGGCGAGGACGACCTTGTCCTTCTTGCAGAGGACCTCGCAGGCGACGCGCGCGTTCGCGTCGGGGCCGATGTTCGCGTCGAGGACCGCGTCGGCGATCAGGTCGCAGACCTTGTCGGGGTGCCCCTCTGTGACGGACTCGGAGGTCAGGAGGAAGTTGGTTTCGCTGGCCATGCGGATCTCCTTTCGATGGTCTCGGTTGGTCTGTCGGGCGCACGGCGCCGCGGCGGGGCGTGGCTGGACGCGCCCCCGCGAAACTCCGTCGCAACATCGAGATGCCGGTTCCTGGGACGTGCCGGATCCGTTCAGGAGCGTCCTTTCGACGATGCAGGTCACGCTTCGATCGCGCATGGCTCCCGATCCGGGAGGATCGGGCCGGCGTTGCCACCGCAGGGACTACGGTCTGGCGGGCGGGTCGTCGAGCCGGTGCTCTCTCCGCCTCTCTTCATGCCGGCAGCCCGAAGCGCAGGGCTGCCAGTCGCTCAAAGAACCGCGCGGCGGCGCCGCGCCGGCGGATTCTCGCACACCCCATCCCGTCCTCCCGTTCCTCCGCTGGAACCCGAGCGGGGCCGGGCGCGTATGGGATTACCGTGGGCTTCCCAAGCAAGGAGGAACGATGAGATCCCGTTCCGGACGCCTCCGCATTCTCGGGGCCGCCGCGGCGGTCCTGGCCTTCGCCCTTCCCGCCGCCGCCGCCCCGAAGGCCGCCGGCTGGCGCATCCCGACGGCCGTGAGGAAGCTGCCCAACGGCCTGACGGTCGTCGTCTCGGAGGACCGATCGTCCCCGACCTTCGGCCTCTGCGTCGTCTACCGGATCGGCTTCCGCCTCGAGCCGAAGGGGCGGACCGGCTTCGCCCACCTCTTCGAGCACATGATGTTCCAGGGGACCCCGAACGCCCCGAAGGGAACCTACGACCGGGTCATCGAGTCGGGGGGCGGCATCAACAACGGCTCTACCCGGTACGACTACACGAACTACATCGTGAGCGCCCCGGTGTCGGCCCTCGACGCGATCCTCTGGCTCGAGGCCGACCGGATGAAGATGCTCGACTTCTCCGAGAAGAACCTCCAGAACCAGAAGGACGTCGTCAAGGAGGAGATCCGCGTCAACGTGAAGAACCGCCCTTACGGGCTCTTCTTCTGGACGGACGTCGCCGCCGCCGCGTTCTCGAAGTGGGAGAACGCGCACGACGGCTACGGCTCGTTCGCGGACCTCGACGCGGCGACCCCCGCCGACGTGAAGACCTTCTTCGAGACCTACTACGGCCCGAACAACGCCGTCCTCGCCATCGTCGGCGACGTCTCCGCCGAGGAGGCCTTCGCGAAGGTGGAGAAGTACTTCGGGGCGATCCCGGCGCGCGCCACCCCCGCGAAGCCCGACGTCGACGAGAAGCCCAACACGAAAGAGCGGCTCGTCGAGCAGACCGACCCGCTCGCGAACGTCCCCGCCGTGGCGGTGGGGTGGAAACTCCCCTCGCGCGGGACGCCGGACGACGTTCCGACCGCCGTCCTTGCCAGCCTCCTCGCGGGCGGCGAGGCCTCGCGCCTCTACCAGGGCCTCGTGAAGGGGAAGGAGCTCCTCCTCGGCGTCGAAGGCGGCGTGAACTGGCCGCTCGGCGACCCGTGGACCTACGAGGGGCCCACGCTCCTGACGCTCTTCGGCCTCTACAAGCCCGACACGACGGCGAAGGCCGTCGTCGCGGCGATCGACGAGGAGATCGCGAAGGTCGCCCGCGGCGAGGTGACCGCCGCCGAGCTGGAGCGGACGAAGACGATGATGGTCTCCGACCTCTACGCTCAGCTCGAGATGCCGATGGACAGGGCCGTCGCCCTCTCCCTTACGCAGCTCTTCACCGGGGACGCCGCGAGCGTGAACGCGATTCCGGGGAAGCTCGCCGCCGTGACGCGGGCCGACGTCGCGCGCGTCGCCTCGACCTGGCTCACGGCTCCGAACCGCGTCGTCGTCGACCGCCGTCCCGCCCCGCCGGCGCCCGCCTCCCCCGCGCCGGCGTCCGCCGTGCCCGCCGAGGCGGGGAAGTGAGGAGGTCCACCGTGAAGAAGCGCGCCGTCCTCGCCGCCTCCTGCGCCGTCCTCTTCGCCGCCACGTTCGTCGCCCCCGCCGCCCGCGCGGGCGAGCCGGCCCCGCTCCCGAAGGACCTCCCGCCCTACGGCGCCGACAAGCCGCTCCCCGTCCCCGCGCTCGCGAAGTCGACCCTTCCGAACGGCCTCACCGTCTGGCTCGTGAAGCGCCCTGGTTTCCCGAAGGTCTCCGCCGTCCTCGCGGTCCGTGGCGGCTCGGCCGTCGACCCGGCCGGGATGGAGGGCGTCGCCGGCCTCCTCGCCGCGACGATGAAGGAGGGAACGGCGAGGCGATCCGCGCGCGGGATCGCCGAGGAGCTCCAGGCCATCGGTGGCGACCTCTCCGTCGCGGCCGCGGCCGACGCCTTCTACCTCCGCGGGAGCGCCCTCGCGTCGGGCCTCCCGGCACTCCTCGACCTCCTGGCCGACGTCACCCGAAGCCCCGCCTTCTCGCCCGCCGAGGTGGAGCTCGCGAAGGAGAACGCGCTCCAGGAGCTCGACGCGCAGGAGGCGAACCCCGAATACCTCGCGGGCAAGGCCTTCGCGAAGGCCGTCTACGGCGCCCACCCGTACCACGTCGTCTCCCCGACGCGCGAGACGATCGGCAAGGTCGCGCCGACGCTCCTCCGCGTCGAGCATGCGCGCCGCTTCCGCCCCGACGGGGCGCTCCTCGTCGTGGCGGGTGACCTCGACGAGGCGGCGGCGAAGGCCGCCGTCGTGAAGGCGTTCGGCGGCTGGGCCGCGTCGGGAGCGCCCCTCCCGTCGACGCCTCCATCGCCGTCGGCGCGCGCGAGAGAGATCCTCCTCCTCGACCGTCCCGGCTCGGTCCAGTCGACGATCGTCTCGGGGCGCCCCGGCCCCGCGGTGAGCGACCCCGACTGGTACGACGTCCTCGTCGCGAACACCATCTACGCCGACGCCTTCGGGAGCCGCCTCGTGCAGAACATCCGCGAGGAGAAGGGCTACACCTACTCCCCTTCGGGCGACTTCGCGACGCGCCGCGCCGGGAGCCTCCTCCAGGTGCAGGCCGACGTCCGAAACGAGGTAACGAGCGCGGCCCTCCTCGAGGTCTTCTACGAGCTCGACCGGATGGCCGCGACGACGCCGACCGCCGACGAGCTCGCCGGCGCGAAGCGCTACCAGGCGGGGCTCTACCTCCTCCGCAACCAGATCCAGGACGCCGTCTCTTCGACCCTCGCCCGCAACTGGGTCAACGGCCTGCCGCCCGAGGCGCTCGGCGAGTTCGTGACGAAGGTGAACGGCGTGACGGCCGACGGCGTCCGCGCGGCGGGGAGGAAGCACTTCCTCTCGAGCAGCCAGACCGTCGTCGTCGTGGGCGACGCGAAGGAGGCCCGCCCGCAGCTCGAGCTCTTCGGCCCGGTCGTCGACGTGAAGCCCTGAGTCCATCGGGCCGCCCCGTCCGGGGCGGCCCGATGCGGCTCCCGGCCGGACGGGGCCAGCAGGAGGGGCAGGATGGGGTCAGCGGACATGATCCCTCGGCTCGCCCTCGAGGATGAAAAGGGGGACGAGAACAGGGACGCGGTCGGTATGAAGACCGACAAGACAGTGGTGCGGTAGAGCCCGCGGGTCAGCGTGGTCCGGGGACCCGGCAGGTACCGTCGATTGTTGCCTCCCGTGAGGGAGAGCACCCATGGCAGATTCGGACGAAGGAGGGTCCCCACCGGCGAGCAGAAGGGAGGCCGGATGGAAGTGATCCACGAGTGCTGCTGCGGGCTGGACGTCCACGCAGCGACGGTGGTGGCGTGCGTGATCCGGAAGGGGCGCAAGCCGATACGGACATTCGGGACGATGACGGAGGATCTTCTGGAGTTGCGGGCGTGGCTGGAGAACGAGGGGTGCACGCACGCGGCCATCGAGGCGACGGGTGTGTACTGGAAGCCGGTGTTCAACGTGCTGGAGGACGCCGTGGAGGTGATGCTGGCCAACGCGCGTCACGTCAAGGCGGTCAGGGGTCGGAAGACGGACGTGCGCGACTGCGAGCGGCTGGCGGACCTCCTGAGGCACGGGCTTCTGAAGCCGAGCTTCATTCCTCCGCCGTCGATCCGGGCGCTTCGGGAGCTGACGCGGTATCGGGAGAGCCTGGTGCGGGAACAGACGGCGCTGAGCAACCGGATCGAGAAGCTGGCCGAGAGCGGGAACGTGAAGATCGGCCAGGTGCCTTCTCGAACGATGGGGATGTCCGGACGGGAGATGCTGACGAAGATCTCGCGGGGGGAGACGAACACGGAAGCTCTGGCGGATCTGGCCCGCGGACGCTTGACGGAGAAGAGGGCGAGTCTGCAGCGTGCCCTCGAAGGACGGCTCACGGAGACCCAACGATGGGTGCTCGGCGAGCTGCTGAAGCGCTACGACGAGGTGGAGGCGGCTCTGGAGCGGGTACAGCAGCGCCTCGACGAACAGATCCGGCGAGACCCCGACCCTTTCGTAGCGAAGGCCCCGCAGCTGCTGGAAGCGATTCCGGGGATCGGGACCTCCGTGGCGCAGACGATCATCTCGAGATGGGCGTGAACATGGCCGCCTTTCCCACGACCCGGCACGTGACGAGCTGGGCGGGGATGTGTCCCGGAAATGACGAGTCGGCCGGCAAACGCAGGAACCCCCGAACCAACCCGGCTACCCGCTACCTGCGCGCGGCTCTGTGCGAGGCCGCGTGGGCCGCATCCCACACCAAGAACACCTACCCCGCCGCCCAGTACAAGCGACTCGTCCGCCGCATGCCGAAGAAGAAGGCCCTGATAGCCGTCGGTCACACCCTGCTCGTGATCGTCTACAAGATCCTCTCCACCGGGCAGACGTACCGGGAACTCGGTGGCGCCTCATTCGTCGCCTCGAAGCCCTCGGCCTGGAGGTCACCGTGCAGAACGCCGCCTGAACTCAAGCCCCACCGGGGCGTTTTCATGTCAGGTCCGTTCATCGTTGACTCTCAACGAGGACGGACCTGACCCGGCTCGCGCCTGACCCCGTTCGCGACCCTTCCGCCATCTTCTGAGCCTGTCGCGATCGCGTCCCCACCCTTCCTCGATTCTCGGGAGGCGTCCGACTCGGTCGGGCGGACCGGACGGTGGCCTCCCGGGGGGGGCGGCGAGCACCGCGCGATCGAAGCAGCGTTCGACGTACACTTCCGGAGCTGTTCGGCCCGAGCTCGGTATGAAGCGACAGGACGCAGTCTTCGCGGCTTCTCTCGTGGCGGTGGCGCTGGCCCCCGCGGTCGCGGACGCGCGCTCCGCCGACGGGGGATTCCGGCTGGTGGTCGAAGCGGTGGCCGAATCGCGGCAACGCTCCGCGTCGGGCGAGACCGAAGGGCGGCTCACTCTCCAGCCGAAGCTCGAGGGCGACGGTCTCGCGAGCGCGAAGGCGTTCCGCATTCGCGTGTCGGCCGCCGCCGACGCGACAGGGCGCGACGTCCTCCCCGAGGAGCCCGAGCCCTCCAGATGGGAGGTGCGTCCGAGCGGGACGGGCCTCTGGATCGTCCTGGGGAGCCCGGCGCGCGGCGCGGCCTTCGTCGACGTCTCCGGGACGATCGACCTCTGGATCCCCTCGCGGGACGCCGGGGCCGAAGCGAGGATCCCTCGGGCCCTCGCCCGCCCGGGTGCGCCGCTGGCGGCGTCCACCCTGCGATCCGAGGGCGTCACGCTCCGGGTCGCGCCGCGTGTCGCGGACGCGCCCACGGTCGTGTCGCTGCGCGGGAGCGCCGCCGACGTCGAACGGGTCCGCACGGTCCGCGTCCTTCGCCCCGACGGAACCGAGATCTCGGCCTCGAGCCTCCAGGTGACGATCGCGGAGGGGAAAGGCTCTCTCGAGCTGATCCTCGCGGAGCCGCCGCCCGCCGACGCGACGCTCGTCCTCGGCCTCCTGACGAGGCGATCGGTCGTCGCGGTCCCGTTCGAGCTGAAGGGAGTCGCCCTGCCGTGAGACGAGGCGGAGAAGGTGCGCTCCTCGTCCTGATCGTCGCGCTCCTCGCGGCTCCGGGGTGCGGCCTGCCCGAGCGGGTGCGCCGGCTCGTCTCGCGCCCGACTCCGACGCCGCTCCCTCGGCCGACTCCGGTTCCCGCGCCACCGCTCGAGCTGAGCTTCCTCGGCATCCACGAGGATCGGGTCCGGGGCGGGGCGGCGGGCCCGGCCGGGACGACGCTGGAGGTCGCGCTCGTCGGGACGAAGAGGGGCGACGTCGAGACGGCGCGCGTCGTCGTCGCGACCGCCGTCGACGACCTCGGCGCGAGCCTCGTCCCGGCCGGCGCCGCGAACGCCGCCCACGAGCCCCCGCGGGGGGACGACGCGACGGCGCCGGTCGTCCTCTCCGTTCCGTTGAAGCTCGCCTCCCGCTCTGCGGCGACGCTCCGCGAGGTCTCGGGTTCGATCGAGCTCTACGTCCCCGACGCCGATCCGGACGCCGCCGTCGTCGTTCCCCGCTTCCGCTCCCTCGCCGGGTCACCCCTCGTGTCTCCGTCGCTCGCCCGGAACGACGTCACGATCGCGATCGCGGCAACGCAGGAGGCGGAGGCTCTGCCTGCGGACCCGGACGAGCTCGTCCTCAGGGTCGCCGACCCGCTGGGGCGCGTCGAGGGCTTCTACTTCGTCGACCCCGAGGGAACGGCCTGGGCGACGGACCGCGAGGAGAGGGGCGGGCTCGTCGTGGTCTCGGCGCGCTCCGAGGCACCCGGTCCGGACTGGGGGCTCCGCGTCCGCCTGAAGACTCCGAGCACGCTCCGCCTCTATCGGTTCGTGCTGAAGGACGTTCCCCTGCCGTAGCCCCGGGGGCGAGCGGAGGAATCCGGCGGGAGCGCGCTCTCGGAGTGGGAGCGTGACGCGTCGCTCCGCGCTCCTCGCTCTCCTCTTCCTCGCGCTCGGGGCCCTGACCGGACGGCCTGCGCTGGCGGAAGGGTTCCGCCTCGACCTCGAGACGGGAGCCGCCTGGCAGCTCCGGAACGACCTCGCCGTTCCCGGCGAGGGCGGGACGCGCCTCTCGATCGACGACGCCGATCGCGGTCCCTTCTTCACCGCCCGGGCGACGCTGTGGGCCGAACTCGGAGAGAGGAGCTCCCTCCGCGTCGTCGCCGCCCCGTTCCGGACGAAGGCGACCCTCGTACCGCAGACCGCGGTCGCCTTCGACGGAAGCACCTTCGCCGCGGGAGAGCCGCTTCGGGCCACCTGGGTCTTCGATTCCTGGCGCCTCTCGTACGTCTGGCGATTCCGCTCCTCGGGGCCGGTCTCTTTTCGCGCGGGGCTGACGGCGAAGGTCCGTGACGCCCGGATCGAGCTGGAGCAGGGCGGCGTCTCGCAGGCGAAGACGAACACGGGATTCGTCCCGCTCCTCTACGGCGGCGTTCGCTGGCAGGTCACGCCGGGCCTCGCCGTCGACCTCGAAGCCGACGGCGCCGCCGCGAGCCAGGGGAGGGCGGTCGACGCGTCCGTCCGGCTCGAAGCGAAGGTCTCGCCCGGCGTGGACCTCTTCCTCGGCGCGAGGACGCTCGAGGGAGGCGTCGACGGAGACGAGGTCTACAGCTTCGCCTGGCTCGCGTACGGAGTCGGAGGCGTCTCTCTCCGTTTCTGAGACGGCGTTCCGTCCCGGGTGACGAGCTGCGACGGGCGACCGGCACCTCGCTCGTCGCGTGAAGGACGAGGCGGCCCGGGAATGGCGCGAAGGGCTATCATCGGAACGGCGCCGGAACCGGCCGCCCCTTCCTCCGACGCCTCCGCCTCTCCCCCGGTTCCCGGACTCGCCGGCTCGCCGCGGCCTCCGGAGGGGAGCGGGCCTTCCTCCTACCGCCGAGCCGGACTCCCGGGGAGGCAAGACGGTGAAACAGAACCACTTTCGCCTGTTCGCGATTCTGATCGGTCTGCTCGTCTGCGCGGGCGCCGGATATGGCGTCTTTCACTTCTCTCAGGTCCCGGCCGACGGCCATTTCGTCGATCCGGCGTTCGCACCGCCGCTGGCCGAGTCGGCCGGCCGAGTCGTGGTCTACGTCGCGGGCGAGCCGATCCTGAAGGCGATCGAGGCGCAGAAGGTCGTCCTGAAGCGGAAGGACGGGGAAGCGCCGCTCGCCGCTTCCGAGATCGTGGCGAGCCTCAACGAGCGCGACCGTGTTCGGCTCACGAAGGTCCCCCTGATGCTGGGCCTCGCGGCGCTCTCCGGGGGCGCGTTCGTCCTCTTCCTCATCGGGCTCTTCACGCCGCTCATCAGCGCCCTGAAGCCGCCGATGATCGTGGACCTCCACCTGGAGGAGTGACGCCGGCGCGGGCGCGATTCCGGTCGGGGACGCGCCCGGACTCCGCCCGCCCGTCCCGCTCTCCGCCACGTCTCCGGACCGCGCGAGCCCCCCTGCGGAGGCCGGTGGTGCCGTCGCTGCGGGATATGATCGATTCGTCGACGGCGAGCCGTGTCAGACACGGGGCCGCGCGGTGGGGGAGACCCGCCCGGCGCGCGGGAGAGGGCGCGATGGACGAACCGGCCACCGACGTTCGCGAATCGACGGACGGAGCTCAGGAGGCGGCCGCGCCCGCGGACGTCGCGTCGCTCGTGAGCGACCTGCGGGCGGCGAAGGCCGAGCTCGAGGCCCGCAACGAAGCCCTGCGACTCGTGAACGACCTGGCCTTCCGTCTCCAGCGGCGCCTCGACCCGGAGGCGATCGCCGTGGAGACCGCGGAGGCGTTGCGCGGAGGGAGCGCGCCCCCGCTCGTGGCGATCTACCTTCTCGACGGGCCCGACGGGCCACTTCGGCTCGTGGCGGGACGCGGCTTCACGGAGGAGGAGCTCGACCTCGGCGCCCGCCTCCCGCTGGAGGGGAGCGCCAGCGGGAGGGCCATCCGTGAACGGCGGATCGTCTCGCTCGGAGAGGTGCGCATCGAGGGGCGCGAGGTGCATCCGGTCGTGGACGCGCTCGCCCGCCGCCGGGTCGCCTCGGGGCTCTGCGTCCCGCTCGCGCACGGGGGGCGGTCTCTCGGAACGCTGAACGTCCTCTATCCGGAGGGCCGGGACCTGCGGCCGGAGGAGGCCGAGACCTTCGAGGGGGTCGCCCGCGCGGTCTCGCTCGCCGTCGCGAACGCGCAATACCGGACGGAGCTCGAGGAGCGCGCCTATCGGGACGCGCTCACGGGTCTCCCGAACCGCGCCGGCTTCCACAGGCGCTTCGGGACTCTCGCGGAAGCCGTCGGGGGTGGCCGGGCGGCCCTCGTCCTCCTCGACCTCGACTGGTTCCGGGAGATCAACGACACGCTCGGGCACAACTTCGGCGACGAGCTCCTCGTCCAGGTCGGTACCCGGCTCGCGGAGCGGTGCAGCGGCGGCATGGAGGTCTTCCGTCTCGGGGGTGACGAGTTCGCGATCGTCGTGCCGGCGGCGGAGCGCCGGGAGGACGGGGAGGATGCCGCGCGGAAGGTCCTCGCCTGGCTCGGGGAGCCGTTCCGGGTCGCGGGGATGGGGCTCGAGGTGGGGGCGAGCGCCGGCGTCGCGCACTTTCCCACCGACGCGCGGGTGAGCCACGGGCTCCTGCGCTGCGCCGACGTGGCGCTGCACGTCGCGAAGAAGGGCGCCGGAGGTGTCGCCGGCTACGAGGCCGACCTCGACGAGCACACGCCCGAGCGCCTGACGATCCTCTCCGACCTCGGGCGTGCGATCCGGGAAGGACAGCTCGTCCTCCACTTCCAGCCGAAGGTGGCGCTCCAGTACGACTTCATCGAGGGGTTCGAGGCGCTCGTGAGATGGCGGCACCCCCGGCTCGGGCTCCTCGGCTCGAGCCAGTTCGTGCCCTTCGCCGAGGCCACCGACGGGATGGTCGCGCTCACCTCGTGGGTCGTCCGGCGGGCGCTCGAGCAGCTCTCCCTGTGGAACCGGCAGCTGCCGAAGCTGACGATGGCCGTGAACCTGTCCGCGAGGAACCTCGTCGACAGGAGCTGCCCGGAGAAGCTGGAGGAGATCGTGAGGTCGGTCGGCGTCGACCCGGGGCTCGTGGAGTTCGAGCTGACGGAGTCGGCGGTGATGTCGGACCCGGAGACGGCGCTGAAGATGCTCGGGCGGATGCACGACTCGGGGGCCCGTCTCGCGATCGACGACTTCGGAACGGGGTACTCCTCGCTCGCCTACCTTACGCGGCTCCCCGTGGACGTCCTGAAGATCGACCGTTCGTTCGTGGCCGGGATGGCGACGGGCGGGAAGGACCTCGCCGTCGTCCGCTCGACGGTCCAGCTGGCCCACAGCCTCGACCTCGGGGTCGTCGCCGAAGGGGTGGAGGACGCCGCCGTGGCGCGGACTCTGCGCGAGATGGGCTGCGACCTCGGGCAGGGCTACTTCTTCGCGCCTCCGGCACCGGCCGAAGAGGCGGGCCGCCTGCTCACGGGCGGCGGCTTCCTCACGGGACGGTGACGCGCCCGGCCCCGGGCGCGCGGTTGCGCCGTCCGGATGCTCTATCGTCCTCCGGCGGCCCCGGTGGGGGGTCGAGGGAGGACCACGTTGGTCGAGCGAGCGAGGGCCCGGCGCGAGGGGGAGGCGGGACCGACGGGAGGGGACGTCCGCGGACGACACGGTCGGACCGTGGCGATCGTCGCGGAGAAGCCGAGCGTCGGGAGGGACCTCGCGGCCGTCGTCGGGGCGACCCGGCGCGGAGACGGCTGCCTCGTCGGCGACGGCTGGATCGTGACCTGGGCCGTCGGCCACCTCGTCACCCTCGCCGAGCCGGGACAGATGGACCCCGCATGGCAGACCTGGAGACGCGACCGCCTCCCGATGCTCCCCTCGGCGTGGCCGCTCGTCGTCCTCGACCGCGCCGCGGAGCAGTTCGCGGCCGTGCGGCGAATCCTGTCGGACCCCGAGGTCGTGGAGGTCGTCTGCGCCACGGACGCGGGGCGCGAGGGAGAGCTGATCTTCCGCCAGCTCTACGAGGCGGCGCGCTGCACGAAGCCGGTGAAGCGCCTCTGGATCTCGTCGCTGACGCCGGAGGCGATCCGTGCGGGGCTCGCAGGGCTGAAGCCGGCGCGGGACTACGACCGGCTCGCCGACGCGGCGCGCGGACGGAGCCGGGCCGACTGGCTCGTCGGGATGAACTTCTCGCGCGCGTTCACGCTCGCGCACGGGGAGGCGCTCTCGGTGGGACGGGTCCAGACGCCCACGCTCGCGATGCTCGTCGAGCGTGAGCTCGCCATCCGGGCGTTCGTCCCCGAGGAGTACTTCGAGGTCATCGCGACGTTCGAAGGGGAGACGGGGTGCTACCGCGGGACCTGGTTCGACCCGACGGTGAAGGAGGAGGGCGGGCGCCGCCTCCCGAAGGACGGGGCGAAAGCGAAGGAGATCGTCGCGCGCGTGCGGGAGGGAACGGCCGCCGTCGCGTCGGCCGAGTCGAAGACGCGCCGCGTGCCGCCGCCGCTCCTCTTCGACCTGACCGAGCTGCAGCGCCACGCGAACCGGCTCCTCGGCTGGAGCGCGAAGAAGACCCTGGACGTGGCCCAGCGCCTCTACGAGGAGAAGAAAGCGATCACCTACCCGCGGACCGACAGCCGGCATCTCTCGCGCGACGTGGCGGCGACGCTCCCGCGGCTCGCCGCGGCGCTCGAGCCCTCCTGGGGCCGCCTCTTCGCGCCAGGGACGGGCGAGCGGCCGCTCGGCGCGCGCGTCGTCGACGACGCGAAGGTGAGCGACCATCACGCGATCGTCCCGACGCCGAACGTCCCGAGCGGCCTGAAGGGCGAAGAGAAGGCGCTCTACGAGATCGTCGTCCGGCGCCTCCTCGCGGCCTGGCACGACGATCACGTCGCCGCGACGACGACGGTCGTGACGGAGGTGACGGGCGGAGAGGGGGACCGGGGCGCGGCCACCGGAGCGCCCGCGGGAAGGCCCGTCGACCGCTTCCGCTCCGCCGGGACGATGGTCGTCGCGGAGGGATGGAAGGCCGCCGAGCCCGACGCGCCGCGCCGGAAGAAGGACGAGGACGACGAGGAGGGGGAGCTTCCGCCGGGCCTCGCGAAGGGGCAGGCGAAGAGGGTCGTCGACGCGGCGGCGGTCGAGAAGAGGACCCGCCCGCCGAAGCGCTTCACCGACGCCACCCTCCTGACGGCGATGGAGACGGCCGGCCGGACGCTCGACGAGAAGGAGCTCGCCGAGGCGATGAAGGAGAACGGCCTCGGTACGCCTGCCACGCGGGCTGAGATCCTCGAGACGCTCATCGCGCGCGGCTACGCCGTGCGCGACGGCAAGGTCTTCTCGGTGACGGAGAAAGGGATCCGGCTCATCGGCCTCGTCCCGGACTCGGTGAAGAGCCCCGCCCTGACCGGGAAGTGGGAAGCCGAGCTCGCCCGCATGCAGCAGGGCGACGGCGCCCTCCCCACCTTCATGAACGGGATCGAGGCCTACGTGAAGGAGGTCGTCGCCGGCACCTTCCGCGCCGCGCCGAGCCCCGCAGCGCCGGAGATGCCGGAGGCGGGGACACGCCCCGAGACGGGGTCACCCCCGATGGGATCAGGCGTGAAATCGTGTCCTGCCGGAGCGATACACGATTTCACGCCTGACCCCAGACCCTGCAAACCCCGGGTTGCGGGCCCCGTGCCGGCGGAGCGCCTCGGCGAGCTCCTCGAGGAAGTCTTCGGGCACGAGGCGTTCCGCCCGTACCAGGAGGCGGTCTGCCGGGCGGTCGTGGAGGGGCGCGACGCGCTCCTCGTGATGCCGACGGGGGCGGGGAAGTCACTCTGCTACCAGCTGCCCGGGCTGGCGCGGGGCGGGACGACGCTCGTCGTCTCGCCGCTCATCGCGCTCATGGAGGACCAGGTCGCGAAGATGAAGGCGCTCGGGCTCGCCGCGGAGAGGATCCACTCGGGGCGGGACCGGGCCGCCTCGCGGCAGGTTTGCCTCGACTACCTCGCCGGGAAGCTCGACTTCCTCTTCATCGCGCCCGAGCGGCTCTCGGTCCCCGGCTTTCCCGAGATGCTCGCGAAGCGGACGCCGGCCCTCGTCGCCGTCGACGAGGCGCACTGCATCTCGCACTGGGGGCACGACTTCAGGCCCGACTACCGGCTCCTCGGGGCGCGCCTGCCGATGCTCCGCCCTGCTCCCGTAATCGCGCTCACGGCCACGGCGACGCCGCGCGTGCAGGACGACGTGACGGCGCAGCTCGGCCTGACGCGCCCGGGCCGGTTCATCCACGGCTTCCGGAGGAAGAACCTCGCCGTCGAGGTGACCGAGGCGCTCCCGAGCCGGCGCGCCGAGATCGTGAAGGAGGTCCTCTCCGACGCGGCGCGACGCCCGGCGATCGTCTACACGCCGACGCGGAAGGAGGCGACGGCCCTCGCGGAGAAGATCGGCAGGGGGCTCCGCGCCGTCGCCTACCACGCCGGGATGACGGCGCGCGAGCGGGACGACGTGCAGGCCCGGTTCCTCGAGGGGCGCGCGGACGTGATCGTCGCGACGATCGCCTTCGGCATGGGGATCGACAAGCCGAACGTCCGGACCGTCATTCACACGGGGCTCCCCGGGAGCGTCGAGGGGTACTACCAGGAGATCGGCCGCGCGGGGCGCGACGGGCTGCCGTCGCGGGCGATCCTCCTCCATTCGTACGGCGACCTGCGGACCCACGAGTTCTTCCTCGACCGCGACTACCCGGAGACGCCCGTCCTCGGCGACGTCTTCCGCGCGCTGAAGGAAGAGCCGATTCCGACGGAGGGGCTCGCGCAGCTCGTCTCCCTCGAGGCGGACGTCTTCCAGAAGGCGCTCGAGAAGCTCTGGATCTTCGGCGGCGCGGTCGTGACGTCCGAGGGGGACGTCTCGCGCGGGAAGGAAGGCTGGCAGCGCGGCTACGAGGAGCAGCGCGCGCACCGGAGGACGCAGCTCGAGCGGATGCGCCGCTTCGCCGAGGGGCCGATCTGCCGGATGCTCCAGCTCGTCCGCCACTTCGGCGACGAGGAGGACGACGGCGCGCCGTGCGGCCTCTGCGACGTCTGCGCCCCGAACGACGGCGTCGCAACCGAGACGCGCCGGACGAGCCCGATGGAGGACGCCGCGCTGAGGCGTGCCCTCGAGTGCCTGCGGCAGCGCGACGGGCAGACGACGGGGCAGCTTCACGCCGAGGTCGGCAAGCAGTTCCCGGCCGTCGAGCGGCGCGCGTTCGAGGAGCTCCTCGGCGGGCTCGTGAGGGCGGGCCTCGCGAAGCTGGAGGACGACGAGTTCGAGAAGGACGGGCGCGTCATCCGCTTCCGCCGCGCGTACCTCACGGGCGAGGGGAGCCGCCCGGGCGCGGCGATCGACGCACGCGTCGCGGTTCCGCCGGCGAGCGCGCCCAGGAAGGGGCGCGCGAAGGCCGCGGCGACGACGCGCAGGACGCCGATCCCGAAGCCGGCGAAGGGCGCGGGGCGGGCCGCGCACGGCGGGCGAGCGAGCGGCCGCGACGCAGGTCCCGAGGCCCCGGGCGCCCTCCCGTCCCTCGTCGACGCCCTCCGCCGCTTCCGTCTCGAGGAGGCGAAGAGGCACCGCGTCCCGGCTTTCCGGGTCTTCACCGACCTGACGCTCCTCGACATCGCGGCGCGCAGGCCCCGCACGGAATCGGAGCTCGCGGCGATCTCCGGCCTCGGCCCCTCGCGGATGGAGCGCTACGGCGCGCGCCTTCTCGAGATCGTGAAGCGCGAGGGGTGAGCTCCGCTTTCGCGGTCCGGCGGTAGGATCGGACGCGGCGCCCGGCGCGCCCGAGAACCGAGCCCGAAGGAGGCCCCATGAGCGTGAAGAAGATCCTCTTCCTCGTCGGCGACTTCGTGGAGGACTACGAGGTCATGGTCCCGTTCCAGGCGCTCATGATGGTCGGCCACACCGTCCACGCCGTCTGCCCGGGAAAGAAGGCGGGCGAGAAGGTGAAGACGGCCGTCCACGACTTCGAGGGGGACCAGACCTACTCGGAGAAGCCGGGGCACGCGTTCACGCTCAACGCGACGTTCGGCGACGTGAAGGCGGCCGACTACGACGCCCTCGTCGTGCCGGGCGGGCGCGCGCCCGAGTACATCCGGCTGGACGAGAAGGTCATCGAGATCGTCCGCCACTTCGCGGCGGCCCGGAAGCCGATCGCCGCGATCTGCCACGGCGCGCAGCTCCTCGCGGCGGCGGGCGTCCTCGGCGGGCGCGAGTGCAGCGCCTACCCGGCCTGCGGCCCCGACGTGACGCGCGCCGAGGGGAAGTACATGGCGATCCCGGTCGACGCGGCGCACGTCGACGGGAACCTCGTCACGGCCCCCGCCTGGCCGGCCCACCCGGCCTGGCTCGCGGCGTTCCTGAAGGTCCTCGGGACGAAGATCGAGCCCTGACGGCGTTCGATCGCGGTCGACACGCGCCGGGAGCCTCCGGGCGGCGCCGCCCCGGACGGAGTCGCCCGTTGGGAGCCCCCCCGGCGGGTTCCCCCCGGTGGGCGCTCACCCGGTGGGTGCTACCCCCCCCCGATGCGTGCCAGGCGTGAAATCGTGTATTGTTCTCAACAATACACGATTTCACGCCTGGCACCGGAGCCGGGACACCGGAGCCGCCCGGACACCGCCGAAGCCGGAGCTCCGGAGGGGGAGCGGACCGGGGCGACGTCTGCGATCATCCGGCGTGAACTTCGAGAGCTGGCTCAAGGAAAAGCATCCCGGCATCCCGCCCCGGTCCGCCGCCGCAGTCCTCGCCCTCGCGGCCGAGGGCGCGACAGTCCCCTTCATCGCGCGCTACCGGAAGGAGGCCACGGGCGGCCTCGACGAGGTCGCCGTGCAGGCCGTCCTCGACGCGAAGGAGGCGTGGGACGAGGTCGTCAAGCGGCAGGCCTTCATCGTCGGCGAGATCGAGGCGCAGGGGAAGCTGACGCCGGAGCTGAAGGAACGGCTCCTCGCCACCTTCGACCTCGCGACGCTCGAGGACCTCTACCTCCCGTACAAGAAGAAGCGGAAGACGAAGGCCCTGATCGCCCGGGAGGCGGGCCTTCAGCCGCTCGCCGACTGGCTCTGGGACGTCGGTCACGGGACCGCGCCGCCGGAGGCGCCCGACGCGAAGGCCGGGGCGTTCCTCAACGCCGAGGCGGGCTTCGCCGACGCGCCGGCGGCGCTCCAGGGAGCCGTCGAGATCCTCATCGAGCGGCTCTCCGAGACGGAGGAGCTCCGGCAGCACGTCCGCCGGGAGGCTTTCGAGCGGGGCGGGGTCGGCTCCTCGAAGGGGGAAGAGGCGAAGCCCGCGAGCAAGTACGAGATGTACTTCGACTTCCGGGAGGCCGTTTCGTCGCTGATGAAGCCCGAGGCGTCGCATCGCTACCTCGCGATGCGGCGCGGCTGGCTCGAGAAGGAGCTGACGCTCTCGCTCGGTGACGCGCCGAAGCACCCGGGCTTCGAGGAGAGGCTCCTCGCGGAGTTCGAGCGGGCCGCGGGGGCGGGCGCGGCGACACCCGCGCAGCCCTTCCTGAAGAAGGCGGCGCGGATGTCGCTCAAGGCGCACGTCCTCCTCTCGATCGAGGCGGAGGTCCACAAGGCGCTGAAGGACGTCGCCGACGAGGCGGCGATCCACGTCTTCGCCGAGAACGTGAGGAAGGTCCTCCTCGCCGCGCCGTTCGGGCCGAAGGCGGTCCTCGGCGTCGACCCGGGACTCCGGACCGGCTGCAAGCTCGCCGTCGTCGACGCCTCGGGGAGGTTCGTCGCCTCGACGGTGGTCTACCTGCGCGGCGAGTCGGGGATGGAGCAGGCCCGCAGGACGGTCGTCGAGGCCGTGAAGACGCAGGCGATCCGCTGCGTCGCCGTCGGGAACGGGACCGGCGGGCGCGAGACGGAGGCGTTCGTCAAGGAGACGCTCCGCGACGCCGGCCTCGACGTGCCCGTCGTCCTCGTGAACGAGTCGGGGGCGTCGGTCTACAGCGCGAGCGAGACGGCGCGGGAGGAGTTCCCCGACCTCGACCTGACGATCCGCGGGGCGATCTCGATCGCCCGGCGCCTGCAGGACCCGCTCGCCGAGCTCGTGAAGGTCGACCCGAAGTCGATCGGCGTCGGGCAGTACCAGCACGACGTCTCGCCCCACGCGCTGAAGAAGCGCCTCGACCAGGTCGTCGACTCGGCCGTGAACCAGGTCGGCGTGAACCTGAATACCGCTTCACCCCATCTCCTCGCCCACGTCTCGGGGATCGGTTCGGCGCTCGGCAAGGCGATCGTCGCCCGGAGGGAGACGAAGGGGCTCTTCACGTCGCGGCAGGAGCTCCTGGAGGTGCCGCGCTTCTCGAAGAAGACGTTCGAGCAGGCGGCCGGCTTCCTCCGGATCCCGGGCGGGGCGAACCCCCTCGACGCCACGGCCGTTCACCCGGAGCGCTACGAGGCGCTCGGCGCCTTCGCGAAGGGTGTCGGGAAGGAGATCGTCGATCTCCTCGGGCCGGGCGTGGAGATCATGAGGCGCTCGAAGGAGCTGCGCGATTCGCTCGGGACGTTCACGTTCGAGGACGTCGTGAAGGAGCTCGAGAAGCCGGGCCGCGACCCGCGCGAGACGTTCGTGCCGTTCGCGTTCCGAGAGGGGGTGAACGCGGTCGCGGATCTCGTGCCCGGGATGATCTGCCCCGGCATCGTCACGAACGTCACGAACTTCGGGGCCTTCGTCGACGTCGGCGTCCACCAGGACGGCCTCGTCCACATCTCGCAGCTCTCCTCGGCCCGGTTCGTGAAGGACCCGCGCGAGGTCGTGAACCCGGGCGACCGCGTGCAGGTGAAGGTCCTCTCGGTCGACCTCGCCCGGCAGCGGATCTCGCTGACGATGCGGCTCGGCGAGCCGGCGGAGGCGTCGGCCGCGCGCCCGGACGCGCCGCGCGGCGCGACGCCCGCCGGCCGCGGAAACGACCGCGGCGGTGTCGGCGGCGGCCGGCCCCCGGCCCGACCCGGGCCGCCGAAGCCCGAGGTCGACCGCCGATGGGCCGCGCTCACGAACCTCCGGAAATGAGCCCGGCCGGGCGCACCTCGCCGGAGGCGGTCGCGGCCTGTGCTAGAAACGGCCCATGAAGACGCTCGCCTCCGCGCTCGTTCTCCTGCCGCTCCTCGCGGCGTTCACCGTCTCCGCCCAGAGCCCGAATCCCCGGGTCGCCGTGAAGACCTCGATGGGGAGCTTCACGATCGAGCTCCACGAGAAGGAAGCCCCCGGGACGGTCCGGAACTTCCTCGCCTACGTCGACGAGGGGTTCTACGCCGGGACGATCTTCCACCGCGTCATCGACGGCTTCATGATCCAGGGGGGCGGGCTCGACCGCGAGATGAACCGGAAGAAAACGCGGGACCCGATCGCGAACGAGGCGATGAACAAGCTGAAGAACCGGGTCGGGACGGTCGCGATGGCGCGGACCTCCTCCCCGAACAGCGCGACGTCGCAGTTCTTCGTGAACGTCGCCGACAACGGGATGCTCGACTACCGCGACACCTCGGCCGAAGGAATCGGCTACTGCGTCTTCGGGAAGGTGGTCGAGGGGATGGACGTCGTCGAGAAGATCAAGGCGGTGCCGACGGGGGTGAAGAACGGGATGCGCGACGTCCCGGAGACGCCGGTCGTCATCGAGTCGATCACCCGCGTGAAGAGCGACGCGTAGCCGGCCGGCGCCGCTCGCGCGCCGGGTTCCGGGTCACGCCGGCTCCCGGCGCTCGAGGTGCCGGAGCTTGTCCGGGTTCCGCGTGACGTAGACCGCGACGATGCGTCCCTCCTCGACCTGGAGCGCCGTCGTCTGGAGCGTGTCGCCCTGCTCGAGCGTGACGAAGCCCGGCAGGCCGTTCACGAAGCCCCAGCGTACGAGCCGCGACATGCTCCCGGCGTAGACGGGCGCGAGCGAGGCGAAGAGCCGCGTGACCGCCTCGAGCCCGACGACCGGCTCGAGCACCGCGGAGACCCGTCCGCCGCCGTCGGCGTGAACGGTGACGTCGGCCGAGAGGAGCGACCGAAGCCGCCCCAGGTCGCCGCTGCGGGAGGCCTCGAAGAACGCGGCGGCGAGCTCGAGGCCGCGCTCCGGCGGCACCGGGAAGCGGGGGCGGGCCGCCCGGACGTGGGCCCGGGCGCGGCTCGCGAGCTGGCGACAGGCCGCCGGGTCGCGCTCGAGCGTCGCGGCGACCTCCTCGAAGTCGACGCCGAAGACGTCGTGGAGGAGGAAGGCGGCGCGCTCCAGCGGCGAGAGCCGCTCGAGCGCCATCAGGAGCGGGAGCGTGACGTCCTCGACCTCGCTCTCCTCGACGACGGGCTCCGGGAGCCAGGAGCCGACGTAGGTCTCCCGGCGGCGCCGCGCGGACTTGAGCTGGTCGAGGCAGAGGCGCGTCACGACGCGGCGAAGGAAGGCCCCCGGCTCGCGGACCGCGGCGCGGTCGGCGTCGAGCCAGCGGAGGAACGCCTCCTGGACGACGTCCTCGGCGTCCGCGACCGAGCCCAGCATCCGGTAGGCGACGCGGGTCAGGTCGGGACGGAGCGGGTCGAACGAGGCGGCCGCGTCCGGGCCGGGGGCTTCCACCGTCACGCCGCCTTCCGCTCCTCGACCGGGTGGACTCCGCGGAAGCCGATCTGGATCCGGTTCCAGCCGTTGATCGCGACGACGAGGAGCGTGAGCGCGACCTGCTCCTGCTCGGAGAAGTGCGCCTGAAGGGCCCGGTAGTCGTCGTCGGGCGCGTGGGTCTCGGAGACCCTTGTGAGGGCCTCGGTCCAGGCGAGGGCCGCGCGCTCCCGCTCGGTGTAGAGCGGCGACTCGCGCCAGGCGTCGAGGAGGTAGATGCGCTCCTCCGTCTCGCCCGCCTTCCGGGCGTCGGTCGTGTGCATGTGGATGCAGAACGCGCAGCCGTTCACCTGCGACGCGCGGATCTGCACGAGCTCCATGAGGCTCTCCTCGAGGCCCCTCCCTCGGAGGCCCTCCCCGAAGGCGAGCCAGGACTTCATCAGGGCGGGGGCGGCGGCGAACGGGTTCAGTCTCGGTGCCATGTTCTTCTCCTTCGTCGATGACGGTTTCCGATGTCATGACGAGGTCGACCGCCCGCCTGTGACATCCGCCCTCCCGGCGGCGGCGAAGGCGGGGAGGAGGCGGGGCGCGCTCGCCCTCACCCGGAGGCGCCGGCCGAGCCGCCATATCGCCGCTCCCACGCCTCGGCGGCCCGCTCGAGCCAGACCGACCTTACCTGCTCGCGCGCGAGGGCCCGCTCGACGGGCGGGAGGCGGAGGACCGCTCCCAGGAGCCGCCCGAGGACGCGGTGGCTCGTGAGGGCCTGGTCGTCGAAGATCAGGTCGGCGAGGTTGCCGCGCTCGATCGCCATCCGGACGACGCGCTGGACCGTGTCCTTCGGCGGGATCACCCGCGCCTCGCGCCGGACGAGCGCGAGGCCCCCTCGCGGGCAGGCGGGGACGCAGACGCCGCAGCCGAGGCAGGCCTCGGCCGAGAGCGACGCGACGCGCCGCGCGGGGACCCGCGGGTCGCCCGCGGGCCGGAGGCCCATCGCGTCGACCGGGCAGGCCTTCGCGCAGGCCCCGCAGCCGTTGCAGAGCTCCGCGTCGACCTCGGGGAGGAAGCCGGTCGTCTGGACCGGCCGGTACGCCCCGAACCTCTTCTGCGCAAGGAGCGCCTCGCAGCAGCAGCCGCAGCAGTTGCAGACGAAGGCGACCTTCTCCCTCACGTTCTCGCCGAACTGGACGAGGCCGCGGCCGCGCGCTCTCGCGAGGACGTCGAGCGCCTCCGCGGCGTCGATCCGCCGCGCGAAGCCGTGGCGCGCGAGGGCGTCGGCGGTGTTTCCGAAGGTGAGGCAGACCTCGAGCGGGGCGACGCAGGCGCGCCCGACGTGGGACATCTTGTGGCGGCAGTAGCAGACGCCGACGGCGGCGTGGGAGGCCGTTCGCGCCACCTCGCTCGCGCGCTCCCAGTCGAGGACCTCGAGGGTCTCCTCGGCGGGGAGGGCGTCCTCGTTCACGAACGTCCGGCCGAGCTGGGTCTCACCGCGGGCGAAGAGCTCCCGGACGAAGTCCTCCTCGACGTTCAGGTACTGGTAGAAGAGCTCGGCGAGCGCCTTCTGGTCGACGTCGCTCCTCACCCGCATCATGGAGAACTCGAAGAAGCCGGCCATCGGGGGTGGGAGGACCCATCGCGTCTCGCCGTCGGGCCGGACGGCGTCGAGCAGGAGCGCCCGGGACGAGAGCGCGTCGAGCGTCTTCCGCGCCTCGGCCTCCGTCGTCTTCCAGGCCCGCGCCGCCGTCGCGACCGTGAACGGCTTCACGGGGAGGAGGGCGACGAGCCCGGCCTCGTGCTCCGTGAAGAGGAGGGCGAGAATCCGGTAGAGCAGGTCCGAAGGGGGCGCCCCCTGCGGGAGGCGGTTCAGGCGGTCGACGAGGTCGCGGAATCCGCCGCGGGCGGTCGCGTGGCCCACGGGGGCATTCTGTCCCCGAAGCGGCGCCGGGCGGAACGACCGGGCTGGAAGCGGGAGCGCCGAAAAGAAAAAGAGCCGCCCATCGGGGCGGCTGGGAGGAGAGGCTGGAGTGTGCGCCACCCTCCCTGTTGCAGGACGCGTGCCAGCCGTATCGGTGCCATTTCGACCGAGAGCGAGGCCGGTTTCCCGGCCGGGGACCCTCCCGCCCGGTGCCCCGACGGCACCGGGTGACGGGCGTCACGCTTCCACGACGACGTCGTATCCCTCGTGGTGCAGGTGCTCGTCGACCTGGACGTGGATCGGCATTCCGACGTGCTCGGTGAGCTCCTCGATCAGGTGGCGCTCGTCCGAGGAGAGCGCCCGCGAGATCTCCGGGTGGACCCTCAGGAAGATGGCGTGGCCCTCCCCCGAGGCGGCTCGCTTCAGGATCTCGCGGCGGATCTCGAGGAGGATCGTCGGAACGCTCTTGATGCGGCCCGAGCCGGTGCAGTAGGGGCAGGGCATCGTGAGCGCCCGCTCGAGGCTCTGGCGCTGTCGCTTCCGCGTGATCTCGACGAGGCCGAACTCGGAGACCGGCAGCATCCGGTTCTTGGATCGGTCCTTCTTCAGCTCGGCCTCGAGCGCCGTGACGAGCTCCTGCCGATGCTCCTCCTCCTCCATGTCGATGAAGTCGACGACGAGGAGGCCTCCGAGATCGCGGAGCCGGATCTGCCTCACGATCTCCTGGACGGCCTCCATGTTCGTCCGGAGGACCGTGTCCTCGAGCCGCTTCTTCCCGATGTACTTCCCGGTGTTGACGTCGATCGCGACGAGCGCCTCGGTCTGGTTGATGACGATGTAGCCGCCCGACTTCAGCCAGACCTTCGACTTGAGGGCGTTCTCGATCTCCTGCTCGACGCCGAGCTCCTCGAAGAGCGGGCTCGACTTCCGGTAGAGCTTCACCTTGCCGACGAGGTTCGGCTGCACCTGGTCGAGGAACTCCACGATCCGGCGGTACTCCTCGTCGTCGTCGACCCAGAGGACGGAGAACTCCTGGCCGAAGACGTCGCGCGCCGCCCGGAGCGTCAGGTCGAGGTCGCGGTGGAGGAGGGCGGGGGCGCCGGAGCGCTCCGCCCGCTTGCGGATCTGCTCCCAGAGCCGGGCGAGGTACCGCTTGTCGGCGGCGAACTCGTCGGAGGCTCGTCCCTCGCCGGCCGTCCTCACGATGAATCCGCCCGGCCCCTTTCGGAGCGCGGTGAGGATGTCGCGCAGGCGGACGCGTTCCTCCTCGTTCTCGATCCGGCGCGAGACGCCGACATGATCGATCGTCGGCATGTAGACGAGCGTCCGGCCGGGGAGCGTGACGTGCGTCGTGATCCTGACGCCCTTGTGGGCGATCTGGTCCTTCGTCACCTGGACGACGAGCTCCTGCCCTTCGCGCAGGAGCTCGTCGATCGAGGGGAGCGGCGTCCGCTGGGGAGGCTCGGCCTCCACGACCGTGGAGGGGGCCTCTCCGGCCTCCTCCGTCTCGGCCTCGGCGGCGCCGTTCTCCTCCATCCCGCCGAAGCGGTCGAAGTCCTCGACCTCCTCTCCCACGTCGGCGACGTAGAGGAAGGCGTCCTTCTCGAGACCGATGTCGACGAACGCCGACTGCATCCCCGGCAGGACGCGCGTGACGCGTCCCTTGTAGATGTTCCCGACGACGCCGCGCTGCTTGCGCCGCTCGATCTGGACCTCGGCGACCCGGCCGTCCTCCAGGACGGCGACCCGCGTCTCGCGTTCGTTGGCGGAGATGAGGAGCTCTTTCTGCATGTGGGCCTCGGGCATTCAGACGTTGACGAACCGGCGCTGGGCGACCGAAAGGACGAGACCCGTCATCGCCCAGGTGGCGATGATGGACGAGCCCCCGTAGGAGACGAACGGAAGCGTGATGCCCGTCGTCGGCAGGACCCCGACGTTCATCGCGACGTTCGCCGCGGCCTGGGCCGCGACGTTCAGGACGACGAGGAGGACGAGCATCGACCCGCCCCGGTCGCGCGCGTCGCGCGCGACGCCGAACCCCCTCGCGAGGTAGAGGCCGTAGAGGCCGATGACGGCGGCGACGCCGACGAAGCCGCGCTCCTCGGCGAGCGCGGCGAAAATGA
The DNA here is from genome assembly GCA_029567505.1 of Acidobacteriota bacterium. Taxonomy (GTDB): domain Bacteria; phylum Acidobacteriota; class Thermoanaerobaculia; order UBA5066; family UBA5066; genus UBA5066. The sequence goes on along the minus strand of JAKPXO010000270.1, from coordinate 29,803 downwards.
AGTCGGAATGGCGGACCGGGAGGAAGCCGAGGCGGCTCTGCGTCCCCTCCTTCCACCCCTTCCCGGCGATCCCCCCGGAGCCGATCGCGATCCGGGCCTGCCGAACCTGGTAGCCGGCGCCGCGGGCGGCCAGGTCGGGGTCGAGGAAGGTCCGGATCCGGTCCTTCTGGTAGTCCTTGAGGACGAACCAGGAGGCTCCGGCAGCGAGGCTCCCGGCGAGAACGAGCCCGGCCCAGACCCGCGGCCGAAGCCCACCGAGGTAGAGGGCCGCCAGGAGGAACGGGACGTAGGTGAGCGCGACGCCGAGGTCGGGCTGGAGGAGGATGAGGCCGATCGGGAGCGCGACGACGCCGACGAGGGCCGCCACGGTCCGCGTGGAAAGGTAGGGGCGGTCGTCGTTCTCGAGGATCCAGGCGAGGAGGAGGACGGTCGCGATCCGGGCGAGCTCCGACGGCTGGACCTGGAACCCGCCGAAGAGCCGGATCCACGACTTCGCCCCGGCGATCGTCGGGCCGAAGACGGGGAGCCAGACGAGAGGCAGGAGCGAGACGAGGAAGAGCGCGGGCGAGGCTCGGAGGAGGAGCCGGTAGTCGAAGAGGGCGAAGAACGACGCGGCGACGACCCCGGCGAGGAGGAAGAGCGCCTGTCGTCCGCCGAGTCCCCCGCGGGCCGTCCCCGAGGTCGTCGAGACGACCATCGCGAGCCCTGCGGCCGACAACGCCACCGCGGAGAAAAGGAGCGGCACGTCGACCCGCCGGGGGAGCGCGTCGGCGAGGCGCGACACGTCAGGCCCCCGTCCGGGTCGCGGGCGGGGTGGCCCCGCGCTCGGCCGTCGTCGTCCCTCCGGGGGGAGTCGCTTCCGGCAGGGGCGCGGCCGGAGGCTCCGGGATCGGGACGCTCCCGGGGCGCAGGTGGGCCTCGATGAGGCGCATCGCGAGCGGCGCGGCGGCCGAGGAGCCGTGCATCCCGTTCTCGACGAAGACGACGACGACGATCCTCGCGTCCTCGCGCGGGGCGAAGGCCGCGAACCAGGCGTGGTCCCGCAGCTTCTCGGGGAGCTGGTGCGTCATCTTCGCCTGCTTCTGGGCGACGACCTGGACCGTCCCGGTCTTCCCGCAGGCGTCGAGCCCCTCGGCCCGGTAGCGGAAGGCCGTTCCGCCCGGCTGGTTCACGACGCGCCAGAGTCCCTCCACGATCGTCTCCCTCACGCCCGGAGGGAACGGGACCCTCTCGGTGACGGGCGGACGGTACGCGACGCGGGCGCCGCTCCGGACGTGCTCTCCGATCCGGAACAGGTGCGGCACGGGAAGGGCGCCGTCCTCGTTCGCGAGCGCCGAGAACGCGCGCGCCGTCTGGAGCGCCGAGACGAGGAGCGGCCCCTGGCCGATGGCGACGGAGATCGTCTCGCCCGGGTACCACGGGTGCTTGCGGACCGACTGGCTCCAGGCCGTGGAGGGGACGTTCCCCGCCTTCTCGGAGGCGAGGTCGACGCCCGTCGGGCGCCCGAACCCGAAGGTCCGTGCCGCCTCGGCGAGGGCGTCGACGCCGAGCCGGCGCCCCGCGTTGTAGAACCAGACGTCGCACGACACCTGGAGCGCCCGCGGCAGGTCCACCGTGCCGTGCGCGCCGTGGCAGCGGAAGCGGCGGCCGTAGAACGTGGCGAAGCCGGGGCAGAAGGTCGTCTCGGAAGCGGAGATCCCGTTCGTCAGGGCGGCGTAGGCGACGAAGGCCTTCCAGACCGAGCCCGGCGAGAAGACGTTCTGGATCGCGCGGTTCTGCATCGGGCGATCCTCGTTCCCGATGATCGCCTGCCACTCCGCCCGCGTGACGCGGCGGGAGAAGACGTTCGGGTCGAAAGCCGGCGCGGAGACGAGGGCCAGGATCTCGCCCGTCCTCGGGTCGAGCGCGACCGCCGACCCGACCTTGTCGCGGAAATAGTCGTCGGCGATCCGCTGGAGGTCGAGGTCGACGTTCAGGACGAGCGTGTTGCCGGGGAGCGGGTCGATCCGGTCGAGCTCCGCCACCTCGCGGCCGAACGAGTCGATGACGAAGGTCCTGAGGCCCGACGTGCCGGAGAGGAGGTCCTGGTAGGCCGCCTCGATCCCGCGCTGGCCGATCGACTCGCCGGAGCGCACGCGCCCGGCGCGCGAGGCGAGCTGCTCGGGGCTCGCCTCCCCGAGGTACCCGAGGAGGTGGGCCAGGACCGTCCCCTGCGTGTAGACGCGGCGCTCGGTCGTCTGGACCACGAGCTCGGGATGCTCGAGCGCGTGCGCCTCCACGGCCCCGACCTCGGCGATCGACAGGTCGTCGTCGAGGACGACCGGGACGAAGTCGTAGCCCCCGCGGGTCCGTTCCACGCGGCGGCGGAGCTCCTCGAGAGGACGTCCGAGCAGCTCCGCGACGAAACGGAGGGAGGCCTCCACGTCCCGCGTCTCCCGCCGGTAGAGGAGGAGCGTGAAGGACGGCTCGTTCTCCGCCAGGAGCTTCCCGTTCCGATCCAGGATGAAGCCCCTCGAGGCGTTGATCGGGACCGACCTCTGCCGGTTGTTCTCCGCCTGGCGGGCGTAGTCGTCTCCGCGGAGGACCTGGTGGACCCAGTAGATGCCGAGGAGGAGCGTGAGGACGGAGAACGACGCCACGGCGAGCCGGTCGATCCGGCGGAGGAGGGGGCGGCGGTCCTCGCGGGCGCTTGAGGGCATCGGGACTCGACTATGCCAGCCTTCGGCGCCGGCGCGCCGCGCGGCGCTCCTTCCAGGGATAGCGGAGGAGCGCCTGGAGGACGGCGGCGAGGAGTCCCGTCCCGGCGGCCCGGAGCGCGAGCGCGGCGAGCGCGGGGTGGAGCGGCTCGCCCCGGAGGATCCAGAGGAGGAGCGTGACGACGAGGCCGTCGACGACGACGGCGCCCCAGACGAGGAGGCCGAGGAGGACGGGCTTCTCGACGAGGGCGCGCGCGCCGATCGCCGCGAGGAGGTAGGCGACGAGGACCTTGGAGAACGAGTGGAGCCCCCAGAGCCGGCCCGGTGTGGCGAGGGCGTCCTCGGCGAGCCCCGCGGCGAAGGCGGTCAGCATCGCGGGGACGGAACGTCCGCGGCGCGCCACCGACGCGACCGGGAGGTAGAAGAGGTCCGGGGGGTGGGGAAGGGCGAGGACCCCGAAGAGGAGCGTGCCGAGGGCGGCGAGGGCAAGGCCGAGCGCGGCGATCACGGCTCGGATCGCCCGGCGGGCGTGGCCCCGGGCGCCGGGGCGTCGGGGCGGACGGGCGGGATGACGAAAACGAGCGGCTCGCGCGCCGGGTCGGCCGCGAGGTCGACCGGGAGCTCGAGGAAGAGGGAGGCGCCCGGGCGGCGGACGGCGGCGATCCGCCCGAGGAGAAGTCCACGCGGGTAGACGCCGTCGGTCCCGGAGGTGACGACCTCCTCGTTCACGGTCACGTCCGCGATCGCCGGGACGTACTGGATCGCCGCTCCGGAAGCGCCGTCGCCGCGGGCCACCGCCACGCGACCCGTCCTCGGGAGGAGGACGCCGGTGGCGGCCGTCCGGTCGGAGAGGAGCTGGACGCGCGCGCCGCGCTCGCCGGCGGAGACGACGCGTCCGAGGAGGCCCTCCTCCCCGACGACGACGCCGCCCGGCTCGACGCCGTCGACGCGGCCACGGTCGAGGAGGGCGGTCTGGAACGGGCCGGCCGTCTCGATGACGACGATCCGCGCGGGGCGGGTCCCGGGCGGCGGCGCGGGGACCGCGCCGAGGAGCCTCACGAGGCGGTCCCGCTCCAGCGCGATCCCGTGAAGGGAGTGGAGCCGCGCCTCGAGCGCGGCGACCCTCTCGCGCAGCGCGGCGTTCTCCTCCCGGAGCGATTCCCGCGTCGCGAAGCTCCCGACGAGCGAGCCGGCGGCGGACCGCACCCCCGTCGACCCGCGGACGAGGGCGGAGGAGGCGTCCAGCGCCCACTCCTCCGCGAGCGTCCCCTGCCCCGACCTCCTCACCTGGATGGAGAGGAGGATCACGCAGCTGCCGAGCAGCGTCGCGAGGACGAGCGCCGGCCGTGCGGGGGAGAGCGGAGCGGCCACCGGGGCCTCAGTCGACGGAGATCTTCCGGAGCAGGTCGACGTCCGCGAGCATCGCGCCCGTCCCGAGCGCGACCGAGTCGAGCGGGAGCTCGGCGATCGTGATCGGGAGCCCGGTCTCCTCGCGGAGGCGCCGGTCGAGGTTCTTCAGGAGCGAGCCTCCTCCCGTGATGACGATCCCCTTGTCCATGATGTCGGCCGAGAGCTCCGGGGGGGTCTTCTCGAGCGCGACGCGGACGGCGTCGACGAGGATCCCGACCGTCTCCGCGAGCGACTCGCGCACCTCGGCGTCGGTGAGCGTGAGCGTCTTGGGGATCCCTTCGACGAGGTCGCGCCCCTTGATCTCCATCGTGAGCGGCTCGTCGAGCGGGAAGGCCGACCCGATCTCGATCTTGATCTGCTCGGCGGTCCTCTCGCCGATGAGCAGGTTGTACTTCCTCTTGATGTACTGAATGATCGCCTCGTCCATCTCGTTCGAGGCGACGCGCACCGACTTCGAGTAGACGATGCCGGCGAGCGAGATCACCGCGACGTCGGTCGTCCCGCCGCCGATGTCGACGATCATGTTCCCGGTCGGCTCGGTGATCGGGAGCCCCGAGCCGATCGCGGCCGCCATCGCCTGCTCGATGATGAAGACCTCGCTCGCGCCCGCCTGGAGCGCGGAGTCCTTCACGGCCCGCTTCTCGACCTGCGTGATGTCCGACGGGACCGAGATGACGATGCGCGGCCTCACGAACGGCGAGCGGCCGATCGCCTTCTTGATGAAGTAGTCGAGCATCTTCTCGGTGATCTCGAAGTCGGCGATGACGCCGTCTTTCATCGGGCGGATCGCGACGATGTTCCCGGGCGTCCGGCCGAGCATCTCCTTCGCCGCGCCGCCCACCGCCTCGACCCTGTTCGTGACGCGGTTGACGGCGACGATGGACGGCTCGCGGACGACGATGCCGCGCCCCTCGGCGAAGACGAGCGTGTTCGCGGTCCCGAGGTCGACCGCGAGGTCCGAGGAGAACCACGAAAAGAGAGAGCGCAGGCCCAAGGGAGGTTCCTTTCGGCGTTGTGAGCGCCCCGGGGGGCGCGGGTTTCGGGCTAGTAGACCTCGATCATGACCGTCTCTCGCCGGAGGGTCTCGTTCCCGGCCCCGTCCACGGCGCGGACCGTGAGGACGTTGACCCCTTCCCGCTCGAACGAGATCACCTTGCGGAAGACGCCCGAGGCGTCGACGTCGGCCGGTTCGCCGTTGACGAACACCGCCGAGCCGGGCTCGGAGCGGCCCGAGAGGATGACGAGCGTCCCGTTCACCTGGGGACGGGAGAGGGAGAGCTCGGGGGGGACCGTGTCGGGTCCGCTCGCCCGCCCTCCGCCCGCGAGCACCTTGAAGCGACGGATCGGCGACCACTCGGAGGCGATGTTTCCCTCGGCGAGCGTCGCGACGCGCCAGTAGAAGGCCCCTTCCTCGGTCACGGTGACGACGGCCTCCGGCTTCGGACGGTCGTCGACGATGAGGATGGAGTCGGGAATGAAGAGCCGGCTCCGCGCGATCTGGAGGCGGTAGCGCGCCGCCCGGCCCGCCGGCGCCCACTTCAGGGTCACCGGCTGGCGCCGGTTCAGGTCGAAGACGGCCGTGTCGTTGGGCGAGAGCGGCCGCGGCGGATCGGGGAGGACGGTCTTCGGACCGAGGCCTCCGGCACCGAGGCGCGCCACGACGCGCTCGCGGTCCCGGAGGGTCACCGACCCGGTCTCGGTGGAGAGCGTCACGCGGCCGCGGTAGGCCGAGACGCCGGTCGTCTTCGCGGTGTCGACTTCGACTCCGACCGCCGACCGCGAGGCGATGTCGGCCGTCGCGGCGTCGGTCCGGACGATCGAGCGCGAGCCCTCCCCCGTGTCGACGTCGACGGTCCCGACGATGAACTTGATCTCCGACTGCCGCTGCGGGGCGCTTTCGGTGCCGCCGGGCAGGACCTTGCTCCGGTGGACCTCGAAGAGGGTCTCGGCCTTGATCCGGTAGAAGGTGCCGTCGACGGCCATCACCTCGGCGAGGCCGTTCGCGCCGGTCTTCAGGAAGTCTCCCTCGTAGAGCTTCATCCCGACGCGGGCCGTCTCCCAGTTGGCCCGGCTCGCACGCTGGATCTCGACCCGTCCCCCGAGCTCCATGATCGCGGCGTCGTGCCGGACCGCCCCGGTCCCGGCCGTGATCCGGAGCGCGAGCTGCCGGGCCTCCATCGCCTGCTGGAGCGCTTCCGGATAGCGCGCCGCGGCGAACGCGGACCGGGCGCCCTCCAGCTTCTCGGCCGCGGCGGCGATCTCCTCCCGGGCCCGCGCGGCGCCCGGGGCGATACGTCCCTTGGCGAGGAGCTCGTCGGCGGCGGCGATCTCGCGCCGCGCACGGCCGGCGACGTCCTCGCCCCGGTTGAGCCAGAAGTAGACGCCGGCCGAGACGAGAACCGCCGCGCCAAGGACGACGAGCGCCCAACGCCAGAGCGTCTCCTTGGAGACGTAGTACCAGTCGAGCTCGACCTCGAACCGGCGTCCGTCCTGCTTCCTCGACATAAACTTCGGGCCTTCAGCCGCTTACCAGCGAACCTCCATTTATACCATGCCCACGGGCGCGGCTTGTCGGGCCGGAACGCCCGCGCTATCCTCCTGCGCTTGCGGCGCCGGGAGACCGATGCCGGCTCGGAGAGGGAATGCTCAAGACGTTCAGGGAAAACTTCAAGCACCTCAAGTGGGTCCTGTGGGCCGTCATCGCGGTCTTCGTCATCTTCGTCTTCGTCGACTGGGGGATGGGGGCGGCCGGGGGCGGGGGCGGCGACGGCATCGACTTCGCCGCGAAGGTCGGCTCCTCGAAGATCACCGAGGCCGAGTTCCGAATGGAATACGTGAGGACCGAGGAGCGGTACCGCGAGATGTACGGGCAGAGCTTCAGCCCGGAGCTCGCCCGCGCCCTGAACCTCCCGTCCCAGGTGCTCAACTCCCTCGTCGACCGGCGTCTCCTCCGGGAGGAGGCGCGCCGGCTCGGCCTCTCCGTCTCCGACGACGAGGTGACCGCGCGCATCCTCCGGATGCGCGACCCGCAGGGGAACCTCCTCTTCGTGAAGGACGGGGCGTTCGTCGGCGAGGCGACGTACCGGAGGATGCTCTCCGGAGCGAACCTCTCGCCCGAGGGCTTCGAGGCCGAGACGCGCGATCAGGTCCTCATGGAGAAGCTGAACCGCTTCGTGACCGAGTCGACGGTCGTCTCCGAGGACGAGCTGAAGGGGGACTTCGAGGGGAGGACCGTGAAGGCGAAGATCGCCTACGCGCTGATCCCGGCCCCCGCCGTCGCGCCCGAGACGATCTCCGACGCCGACGCGGAGGCGCACTTCCGGAAGGACCCGTCGGCCTGGCAGCTCCCGGAGCGCCGCAAGGCGAAGTACCTCCTCGTCGAGAGCGCCCAGCTGCGCGCGGAGGTCGCGAGGAAGGTCACCGACGAGGACATCGCCGCCGAATACACGAAGAACGCCGCCACGTACCGCAAGGACGAGGAGGTCGCGGCCCGCCACGTCCTCTACAAGTCCGACGGGACGACGGCCTCCGACGCGGCCGCGCGGGCGAAGGCCGAGGCGGCCGTCAAGCGCCTGAAGAGCGGGGCCGATTTCGCCGCGCTGGCTCGCGCCGAGTCCGAGGACCCCGGGTCGAAGGACTCCGGCGGCGACCTCGGGTCGTTCTCTCGCGGGCGGATGGTCAAGGAGTTCGAGGACGCCGCGTTCGGCGCCGCCCCGGGCGAGCTCGTCGGCCCCGTCAAGACCCCGTTCGGCTTCCACGTCATCCAGGTGAACGCGAAGGTCCCGGCGCGCGTCCAGCCCCTGTTCGAGGTCGCCTCGTCGATCCGGGCGCGGCTCGAGGAGGAGCGCGCGGGAGACGAGGCGCGGCGCGTGGCGCGCGAGCTCGGCGACCGCGTCGCACGGCTCGGCAAGTCGCCCTCCGACGACGAGCTGCGGAAGCTGACCCGCCCCGGCGTCACGTTCAACGAGACCGAGCTGCTGGCGCGCTCCGACGCGCCGGCCGGGATCGGCCCGAACCCGGTCTTCATGCAGCAGATGTTCGAGCTCCCCCTCGGCGAGGTCTCCGAGCCCGTGGCCACGGCGCGCGGCGAGGCGATCCTCAAGCCGGTCGAAGTGAAGGCGGCGGGACCCGCCGCCTTCGCCGACGTGAAGGCGCGCGCGAAGGCGGCGGTCGCCCGGGCGAAGCAGGAGGAGCTGGCCCTCGCCGCCGCGCGCGCCGCCATGACGCCGGGCGCGTCGGTCGAGGAGGTCGCGAAGGCGGCCGGCGTGAAGGTGGAGACGCCCGAGGCGTTCCCGAAGGCGGGGCCGGTGCCGGGGCTCGGCTCCGGCAAGGCGCTCCTCGACGCGGCCTTCTCGGCCGCCGTCGGCGAGACGAAGGGCCCGGTCTGGGTCCCCGAGCGGGGCGCCGCGGTCTTCCGCGTCCTCGAGGTGACTCCGTTCGACGCCGCGGCGTTCGCGGCGCAGCGGGCGGAGGCTCTGGACCGGCTGCGGCAGCAGAAGGCGGGGCGCCTCTTCCAGTCACTCGTCCAGAGGCTCCGCTCCGAGGCGCGGATCGAGGTCAACCGGAAGCTGATGGCCCGTTTCTCCGGGCAGGCCTGACCGGAACGTGATCGGGCGCCTCTCGGGAGTCGTCCTGGAGAAGCGGCCCGACCGGGCCCTCGTCGACGCCTCGGGCGTCGGCTACGAGCTGCACGTGCCGCTCGGGACGTTCGCCGCGCTCCCCGCCGTCGGGGAGCGCGCGAGCCTCCACGTGCACACCCACGTCCGCGAGGACGCGATCCTCCTCTTCGGGTTCGCGACGGCCGAGGAGCGGGCGCTCTTCGAGAGGCTCATCACGGTCTCCGGGATCGGTCCGCGGCTCGCGCTCGTCGTCCTGTCGGGGCTCCCCGTCTCCGAGCTCGTCGGCGCGATCGCCGCGCAGGACGCCAGGCGCCTCTCGTCGATTCCGGGGGTCGGGAAGAAGCTCGCCGAGCGGCTCGGCGTCGAGCTGAAGGACAAGGTCGCCGGGATCGTCCCCGGGGCGGCCGCGGGACCGGAGGGCGGCGACGCGGGCGCGGCCGGGCTCGCGGAAGACGCCGTCGGCGCCCTCCTGAACCTCGGCTACCGGAGGCCGCAGGCCGAGGCGGCGGTGAAGGCCGCGGGCGAGGCGGCCGGATCGGCGGACCTGCCGACGCTCCTCTCGGCGGCGCTCCGCCTCCTCTCGCGCTGAAGGGAACGTCGAGACGATGGACGACCGCCTCATCGCCGGCGTTCCGGCTCCCGACGAGGGCGAGCCGGAGGCGACGCTCCGGCCGAAGGCGCTCGCGGAGTTCACCGGCCAGCCGAAGCTGTGCGAGACGCTGGGCGTCTTCCTGAAGGCTGCACGGAGACGGAACGAGCCGCTCGACCACGTCCTCCTCTTCGGCCCGCCCGGTCTCGGGAAGACGACGCTCGCCCACATCATCGCGCGCGAGATGGGGGCACAGCTCCGCGTCACGGCGGGCCCCGTCCTCGAGAAGGCGGGCGACCTCGCGGCGATCCTCACGAACCTCGGCCCGGGCGACGTCCTCTTCATCGACGAGATCCACCGTGTGCCGCCGGCCGTCGAGGAGATCCTCTACCCGGCGCTCGAGGACGGGAAGCTCGACCTCGTCATCGGGACCGGGCCCGCGGCGCGGACCGTGGAGCTGCGCCTCCAGCCGTTCACGCTCGTCGGCGCGACGACGCGGGCGGGACTCCTCTCTCAGCCGCTCACCGGGCGCTTCGGCATCACGCACCGCCTCGACTACTACGACACGGCCTCCCTGAAGTCGATCGTCCTGCGCTCGGCCGAGATCCTCGGCTGCCCGATCGACGAGGACGGCGCCGGCGAGATCGCCCGGCGCAGCCGCGGGACTCCGCGCATCGCGAACCGGCTCCTTCGGCGCGTGCGGGACTTCGTCGAGGTCGCCGGCGACAGCCGGATCTCGGCCGCGGGGGCGCGCGCCTCGCTCGACCGGCTCGAGGTCGACCACTTCGGCCTCGACGAGCTGGACCGGCGGATCCTCGGGACGATCGTCGAGCGCTTCGGCGGCGGTCCCGTGGGGCTCTCGGCCCTCGCACACTCCCTCGGCGAGGACAAGGGGACGCTCGAGGACCTCTACGAGCCGTACCTGCTCCAGTCGGGGTTCCTCACGCGGACGCCGAAGGGACGCGTCGCGACGGCGCTCGCCTACCGGCACCTCGGCCTCCCGCACGGCGGGTCGCCGACCGGACCGCTCTTCGACGGGCCCGCGTGAGGCGCGGCCTCCTCGTCTACAACCCCGCGGCGGGCGGGCGCGACCGGACGGCGCAGATGGCCGCGATCGCGGAGCGCGCCCGGGCGAAGGGAGTCGACCTCACCCTCCTCGCGACGCAGCGGCCGGGGCACGCCACGGAGCTCGTCCGGGAGCGCCTCGCCGAGAGCCCCGACCTCTTCGCCGTCGCCGGGGGCGACGGCACGGTCGGCGAGGCGGCCGCGGCGCTCGTCGGAAGCGAGGTCCCGCTCGCGATCCTCCCCGCCGGGACGGCGAACGTCGTCGCCCGCGAATACGGCGTCGGCACGACGCCGGAGGAGGCCGAGGCGGTGCTCGCATCGACGACGACGCGCACGCTCACGACGTGGCCCTCGGCCGGCAGGACGTCTCTCATCGGGACAGGCGTCGGCTTCGACGCGCGCGTCATGGCGAACGTGAACCCTCTCCTCAAGAGGCTCTTCGGCCGCGCCGGGTACGCGTACGTCTCGACGCTCGAGTGGTACCGGTACGAGTTCCCGCCGATCGAGGTGACGGGCCTCGACGCCGAGGGGCGGCCGTTCGAGAGGCGGGCGACGTTCGTCCTCTCGGCGAACACGCGCAAGTACGCGGGCGACGCCGTCCTCTCGCCGTTCGCCGACCCCGACGACGACCTCCTCGACCTCGTCCTCTTCACCGCGGAGGACCGGGGCGACCTCTTCCAGTTCTACCGCCTCCTCCCCGGCGGCCGCGCAGCGCAGCTCGGCGTTCGCGGCGTCTCGAGGCTCCCGGTCCGGAGCTTCACGGCGCGCTCGCTCGCGGGCTACGAGCTGGAGGTCCAGGTGGACGGCGACGCGGCTGGGACGACGCCGGTGACCGTCGGTCCCGCGGGCGGGAAGGTCCGTCTCCTCGTCCCGCCCCCCGCGCGGAGCTGACCGGGCGTCGCGTCGCCGGTCACGCGCCTGTGACGCGGGTCACGGGTTTGGTCCCGCCGCCGGGCGAGGCCAGAATCCCCTCATGCGAACCGTCGGTGCCGTCCTCGCCGCCTGCGCCCTGTGGGGCGCGGCTCTCCTCGGGACCAGACCGGCCCGTGCCGCCGTCGAGCCGGTCCTCGTGGCATCGGGCTTCACGGCGCCGCTCCGCGTGACGGCGCCGGCGGGCGACTTCTCCCGCCTCTTCGTCGTCGAGCAGGGAGGGAAGGTCCGGATCGTGAAGGACGGGCTCCTCCTCGGCGGGAGCTTCCTCGACCTCTCCGGTCGGATCTCCAGCGGCGGCGAGCGCGGACTCCTCAGCCTCGCATTCCATCCCGAGTACCACCGGAACGGCCGCTTCTTCGTCAACTACACCGACCCGGCCGGCCGGACGGTCGTCTCGGAGCTGCGGGTCTCGGCCGACCCCGATCGCGCCGACGCCGGGAGCGAGCGCGTCCTGCTGCGACAGCCGCAGCCCTTCGCGAACCACAACGGCGGGCACCTCGCGTTCTCGCCTCTCGACGGGACGCTCTGGATCGGCCTCGGCGACGGAGGGAGCGGGGGCGACCCGCAGAACAACGCGCAGAGCGACGGGACCTGGCTCGGGAAGATGCTCCGGATCGACGTCGACGCGAAGGACCCGGGGAAGGAGTACGCGGTCCCTCCCGACAACCCGTACGCGGGGCGGACGAATCCGCTCCCCGAGATCTGGGGGAAGGGGCTCCGGAACCCGTGGCGCTACGCGTTCGACCGGGCAACGGGCGATCTCTTCATCGGCGATGTCGGCCAGGGGACTTGGGAGGAGGTCGACTTCCAGCCGGCGTCGTCGAAGGGGGGAGAGAACTACGGATGGCGGCGGATGGAGGGGAGCCGCTGCTACGACCCGGCGACCGGCTGCCAGACCGGCTCGCTCGTCCTGCCGCTTCTCGAGTACGAGCACGCCGGGAGCCCGCGCCGCTGCTCGGTGACGGGAGGTGTCGTCGCGCGCGGGCCGTCGGTGCCCGAGATCGCGGGACGCTACCTCTTCGCGGACTACTGCTCGGGAGAGCTCCTCTCCGTGCGTCTCCTCGGCGGAGCGGCGACCGACCCGCGCAACCACCGCTCGGAGTGGGTACCGTCGGGGGGGCGCTCGCTCGCGACCGTGACGGACATCGGCGAGGACGCGCGCGGAGACGTCTACGTCACGGACGCCTCCGGCGGGGAGGTCTTCCGCCTGACGACGACGGCGCCCACGGCCTCCCGCCTCGTTCCGATCGTCCTCGACGCCAGCGGAAGGAACGGCTCGCGCTACGGCACCGAGCTCGTCGTCGCGAACCGCGGCACCGGCGCCGCCACGATCCGTGCGACGTACACCCCGGCCTCCCGTTTCGGTGGAACGGGCGGGGGAAGCGTCGCGGAGATCCTCGGGCGAGGCCAGCAGAAGACCTACCCCGACGTCCTCGCCTGGCTCCGGGCAAAGGGGCTCGAGATTCCCGACTCGGCCTCGGGCTCGCAGGGGGGGACGCTCGCGATCGAGCTGACGGGCCTGGCGTCCTCCGCAGACGGCGTCGTCCTCGCGCGGACGACGACCCCTTCCGGCACGGGCCGGGCGGGCCTCGCCTACCCCGCGCCGCGGGCGCAGGACCTCGCGACGGAGGCGGCCGTCCTCTACGGCCTCCGGGAGAACGCGTCCGACCGGACGAACCTCGCGCTCCTCTCGGGCGCGGCGAACGGGACGACGACCCTCCGTGTCACGCTCGTCTCGGGATCGACGTCGTTCGTCGTGCCGGAGGTGTTCTCTCTCGAGCCGGGGGAGTGGCTCCAGATCGACTCGGTCCTCGCGCGCGCGGGCCTGACGAGCGGCTGGGCGGTCGTGGAACGCGTCTCGGGCCCGGGCCCCTTCTGGGCCTACGCCGTCTTCAACGACGCCGGAACGAACGACGGCTCCTACGTGGCGCCGAGCCGGCCCGTCCGCCCCGCCGAGACCCTGGTCGTCCCCGCCGTCGTGGAGACGCCGACGTTCGAGAGCGAGCTCGTTCTCGCGAACCCGGGGACTTCGCCCGTCACGGCGCGGCTCCTCTGGGTGGAAACGCTCGCGACCGGCAAGCCGAGGCGCTTCGAGGCCGCCGAGCCGCTCGCGGCGGGGGAGCAGAAGATTCTCGGCTCCTTCGTCCACCGCCTGCGCGCGGGGGTCCCGTCGATCGGCGCGCGCGGGGGCCGCTACTCCGGCGCGCTCTTCGTCACGTTCGAGACGCCCGCCGGGCGGAAGGCTCCGGGCTACGCGGGAGCGCGGACCGCCGCGCCGGCCGACGGAGGCGGCGCCTACGGCCTCTTCACGCCCGGAACGGGGCTCGCCGAGTGCGCGTTCCATGAAGCCTGGCTCTTCGGCCTCCGTCAGGACGACTCGGCGAGGACGAACCTCGCCCTCGTGAACGTCGAGCCCGACGGCGGCCCGATCACGCTCCGCTGGGAGGCCTTCGACGCGACCGCCGGCCGGCGCATCGGCGCCTCCCGCGATCTCGTCCTGGGGCCCGGAGAGTGGCGGCAGGTGGACGGCGTCCTCGGCGATTTCCTCCTCCGGGCCGGCTACCTGAAGGTCTCCCGCGTGTCCGGGGGTGGCCGTTTTCTCGCCTACGCGGTCCTCAACGACGGACCGACCCCCGGAGGGCCCGGGACGCACGACGGGAGCTATGTGCCGATGGAGGCGGCGGAATAGGGGCGGTCAGCCCTCTCCGACCGCGAACGACGCTTCCGCGTCCTGAGAGGCGAGGAAGAAGCAGGAGCGGGAGACGTCGACGAGCTCCTCCTGCAGCGCCTCGAGCCGCTCGACCCGCGCTTTCGGCCCCGGCGACTCGAGAGCCGCGAAGAACTCGGGGGCGCTCCCCGAGAAGTGGATCTCGGCGAGGCCGTCGAACGGCGGCGCCGAGCCCCGGCGAGCCTGCCACTCGGCGTTCGCCCCGACGGCGAGCGCGGCGCTCACCTCGACGCGCACCGCGCCGAGCTCGGCGCCGAGGGAGACGATCTCCTCGCCGTAGCGCTGCCACTGGCGGCGGAATTCCACGACGGTCAGGTCGGGGCGGCGTCGGACGCACTGGACCCACTTGAGCACGGTCGGCCTCCTCGCGGGGGCGCTGCGGGCGCCGTGGAAAACCAAATCATAGCCCTTGACGCGGAGAGCGAGCCGTCTTAGTATTTAGATGGTTATCTAATTATCGAAATACAGGGAGGCGCCATGCCCCTTTCCCGTCCCGGACTCATCCTCGTCGCGACACTCACCTTCGCCGGGGCGTCCGCCTCCCCGGCCGATCCGCCGAAGGCCGCCGCAGCCGAGCCCGCGGTCCGGACCGACGCCCTCGCGCGCGAGATCGTCGGCCACCTGCGGAAGGGGGACACGGCCGCGGTGGCCGCCCGCTTCTCCCCGCAGATGGCGGCGGCGCTGCCGGCGGAGCGGTTCCGCGAGGTCTGGAACGGCCTCCCCTCGCAGCTCGGCACGTTGAAGACGCTCGGGGAGCCGGTGGTCCGGGTCGTCGACGGGGCCGCGAACGCCTGGGTCCCGGCGACGTTCGAGAAGGCGCTCGTCTCGCTCCACATGGTCTTCGACGCGGAAGGGCGGCTGATCGGCCTTCGGGTCCTGCCCGGCCCGCCGCCGACGGAGTGGACTCCGGCGCCGTACGCCGACCCGTCGAAGGCGCGCGAGCGGGAGGTCACGGTCGGAAGCGGCGAGTGGGCGCTCCCCGGCACGCTCGCGCTTCCGGCGGAGGGGAGCTCCTTCCCGGCGCTCGTCCTCGTCCACGGCTCGGGGCCGAGCGACCGCGACGCGACGGTGGGCGGCGCAAAGGTCTTCCGCGACCTCGCCGGGGGCCTCGCGGCCCGCGGCGTCGCCGTCCTCCGGTACGAGAAGCGGACGAAGGTCCACGGGGCGAAGATGGTCGGGAGGCCCGTCACGTTCGACGAGGAGGTCGTCGACGACGCCATCTTCGCCGCGGCGCTCCTCCGGGCGACGCCGGGCATCGACCCGAAGCGGGTCGCCGTCCTCGGGCACAGCCTCGGAGGGACGCTCGCGCCGCGGATCGCCACGCGGGACCGCGCGCTCGCGGGAATCGTCCTGCTGGCGGGGGCCGTGCGGGCGCCCGAGGACCTCGTCGAAGACCAGCTGGACTACCTCGCCTCGATCGGCGCGGCACCGAAGGATGTCGTCGCCGCGACGAAGGCCGACGTCGCGAAGCTCAGGGCGCTCTCCCCGGGCTCCCCGGAAGCGGCAACGGCGACGCTTCTCGGCGTGCCGGCCTCCTACTGGCTCTCCTTCCGCGGGTACGACCCCGCCGCGACGGCGAAGGGGCTCGGCATCCCGATCCTCGTCCTCCACGGCGGGCGCGACTACCAGGTGACGGCGAAGGACCTCCAGCGCTGGAAGACGGCGCTCGAGGGCGACCCGCGCGCGACGATCCGGCTCTTCCCCTCCCTGAACCACCTCTTCGTGGCGGGCGAGGGGCCCTCGAGCCCGGTGGAATACGAGAAGCCCGGGCACGTGGCGCCCGAGGTGATCGAGGCGATCGCGGCGTGGGCGAAGGCGCTCCCGGCGCGAAGCGTCCCGTGAGCGACACGGGCCTCGTCTTCAAGGCGCTCTCGGACCCGACCCGGCGTCGAATCCTCGAGTATCTCCGCGAGGGGGACCTGAACGCCGGCGAGATCGCGGAGCGCTTCGACATGACGAAGCCGTCGATCTCCCACCACCTCTCGCTGCTGAAGCAGGCCGGCCTCGTCGAGGACACGCGGCGCGGACAGAACATCGTCTACTCGCTCGACACGACGGTCTTCCAGGAGGCGCTGCGGTTCCTCCTCGGAATGACGGAAGGGAAGGGGAAGTCTCATGGACGGCGCTGAGAAGACCTACCGGATCGACCGCTCCCTTCTCCTCGGGGAGCTGCCGCTCCTCGCGATCCTCCTCGCCGATCTCGCGTTCGGCCTCTGGGCGCTGCCGCGCCTGCCGGAGAGGGTCCCGGTCCACTGGAACGCCGCCGGCGAGGCGGACGCGTTCGGCGCGTCGTGGCCCCACGCCGTCCTGCCTCCCCTCGTCGGCCTCACCCTCTGGACCGTCGTCCTCCTTCTTCCGCTCGTCGATCCCCTCCGCCGGAACTACGCGCGCTTTCCCGGAACACTGAAGCTCGTCCGGTGGCTCCTCCCGCTGATGTGCGTGGCCGTCCACATGACCGTCACGCTCTCGGGGCTCGGGTTGCCGGTCGACGACGGCGCGACGGTCCGCGCGATCGTCGCCGCTTTTTTCGTCGTCTTCGGCAACAGCATGGCGAAGCTCCGCCACAACTGGTTCGTCGGCATCCGGACGCCGTGGACGATCGCGAGCGAGGAGGTCTGGACCCGGACCCACCGGCTTGCGGCCCCGATCTGGGTGACCGGCGGGCTCGTCCAGCTCGTCGGGGCGCTCCTCCCCGGCGGCGTCGGCGAGGTCCTGTTCCCCGCGACGCTCGCCGCGATGGTCGTGGTCCCGATCGGCTACTCGCTCCTCCTCTTCCGGACGCTCAACCCCGGAGGTTCCGCATGACGAGGGCCAGGCAGGCGCCCGCGAGGGCGAGGAGGGCGAGGCCCGCGACCGTCGCCCCGAGGACGAGCTTGCCGATGCCGAAGAGCGCGGCGTAGACGAGGACGACGGAGAGCGCCCAGTTCGCGAGCGAGAGCGCTCCGCCGGGGATCGGCTCGCGGCCGAGGCCCAGCGACGCCGAGATCCGCGCCCAGCCGGGACCGCCCGGCCGGACGCGCTCGTAGAAGGCGCGGAGCTTCTCGTCGGGCTCCGGCTTCGTCAGGAGCGTCACGGCGACCCAGACGAGCGTGGAGAGGACGACGGTCACGAGCATCGTCTTGGCCTGCGCCTCGAAGTCGGCGCCTGGGCCGGGCGTCACGGCGCCGGGGCGGGCGAACCACGCCATGGCGGCGAGCGAGACGACGCCGGAGGCGCCCATCGCCGAGATCTCGCTCCAGGCGTTGATCCGCCACCAGTACCAGCGGAGGATCAGGACGAGCCCCGTCCCGCTCCCGAGCGCGAGGAGGAACCTCCAGGCTCCCTCGATCGTCCCGAGGTTCAACGTCACGACGATCGAGGCGAGGAAGAGGAGGATCGTCGTCAGCCGTCCGGCGAGGACGTAGTGCCGCTCGCTCGCCTTCGGCTTCAGGAACCGGCGATAGACGTCGTTGACGAGGTAGCTTGCCCCCCAGTTCAGGTGGGTGGCCATCGTGGACATGTAGGCGGCCGCGAAGCCGGCGAGGAGGAAGCCCCGCCAGCCGGCCGGGAGGTGGTCGACCATCGCCTGGACGTAGGCCGCCTCCACGTCCGCCTTCCCTCCGACCTGGACGCCGCCCGGATAGAGGAGGACGGTGCAGAGACCGGTCACGATCCAGGGCCACGGGCGGAACGCGTAGTGCCCGACGTTGAAGAAGAGCGTCGCGAGGATCCCGTCCTTCTCGCTCCGTGCCGAGAAGATGCGCTGCGCGACGTAACCGCCGCCGCCCGGCTCGGCGCCCGGATACCAGGCGGCCCACCACTGCACCGCGAGGAACGTGAAGAGCGCGATCGCCGGCATCCAGGGCGAGCCGGCGGGCGGGACGACGGAAAGCGCCGCGTCGAGCGAGCCGAAGTGGGAGGCGAGGCCCGTCTCGAGAGCGCCCATCCCTCCGACGGCGCGAACGGCGTAGACGGCGAGGGCGATGACGGCCGTCATCATGATCACGAGCTGGACGAGGTCGGTCCAGAGGACGGCGCGGATCCCGGCGGCCGCGGAATAGGCGACCGTGATGACGAAGCAGATGCCGACGGCCCAGACGGGCGGGATCCCGAGCGCGATGCCGAGGATCTTGACCATCGCGAGCGTGACCCAGCCCATGATGATCAGGTTGATCGGGAGCGCGAGGTAGACGGCCCGAAAGCCGCGGAGGAACGTGGCCGGGCGGCCGGAATAGCGGACCTCGGCGAACTCGACGTCGGTCAGGACGTTCGCGCGTCGCCAGAGGCGCGCGTAGAGGAAGACGGTGAGCGTCCCGCTCAGGACCATGTTCCACCAGAGCCAGTTCCCGGCGACGCCGTGCCGGGCGACGAGGCCCGTCACGACGAGCGGCGTGTCGGCCGCGAACGTCGTCGCGATCATCGCGGAGCCCGCGAGCCACCACGGCGCGGAGCGCCCGGCGACGAAGTACTCCTCGAGCGACTCGCCCCCCTTCTTCGTGAAGGCGAGGCCGACCCCGATCGACAGCGCGAAGTAGGCGAAGACGATTCCCCAGTCCAGAAGCGTCAGGCTCATGTCGGTTGTCGATCTTAGCGGTCCGGGACTTTTCCCTTGCCACCGCCGCGGCGCGGCACGATCATGCGCGGCGTGGAGGACGCTGCGTGTCCGGGCGCGAGTCGGCCGTCGAGACGCGGCTCTCCTCGATCCTCGCCCGCGGCCGGGTCGAGACAAGCTTCTCGGCGCTGAGCCCCGAGGACGCCGTCGAGCGCCTCCTCCGGCCCGTCCTCCTCGCGGAGGGCTTCTCCGAGGACGCCGCGGACGCGGCGCTCGAGGGAATCCGGAATCGTGAGGGAGCCGGGTCGACGTCGTTCGGCGCCGTGGCTCTCCCGCACGCGCGGGTCCCCCGCCTCGGCCGGATCGTCGGCGCGCTCGGCGTGAACGGCGGCGGTGTCTACGCCTCCGGCCCGCAGGGAATCCGGGTCGTCCTCGCCTTCGCCTCTCCCGCATCCGCGACCGTCGAGCACCTCCAGTTCCTCGCGCAGGTCGCCCGGCTCCTTCGCCAGGAGGAGACGGTGGCCGACCTCCTCGAAGCGCGGGACGGCGACGCGCTCCTGGCGGCGATCCGGCGGCGGGAGCGCTGAGGGGGCGGGTGAGCCACCCGGGCCGCGCCGTCCGGGTCACGCTCGCCGTCGGCGCGTTGCTGCCGGCCGCGCTCCTCGTCTGGAGCGTCCTCGGGATGCACCGCGGCCTGCTGCTTTCGGACGGTCTGCGCGGGCACTTCTGGCCCTGGGCCCCGGAGCTCGGTCGCCCGTCGGGCCTCTCCCCGTCTGCGTCGGCACTCTCCGACCCGGTCTGGCAGTTCGTGCCGTGGGTCGAGATGGCGAAGCGGGAGCTCGGCGCCGGACGCCTTCCCCTCTGGAACCCGCACCAGGAGGCCGGCCAGCCGCTCCTCGCGAACGCCCAGTCGGCCCTCGGCTCGCCTCTCCTCTGGCCCGCGCTGGCCCTGCCGCTCTTCCCGGGCTGGAACCTCTCTCTCCTCCTCCGGCTCCTGGCATCGGCCGTGGGCGGCTACCTCCTCGCGCGCGACCTGGGCCGTTCCCGAGCTGCATCCCTGCTGGCGGCCTCGGTCTGCGGGTTGTCGGGGCCGTTCGTCGCCTGGCTCGAGCATCCCCACACGCTGACGGCGGGAGCCGTCCCGTGGCTTCTCCTCGCCGTCCGACGCGCCGGACGCGTGGCGCGGCCATGGGCGTCGGCCGGCGTGGCAGCTACGACGGCTCTCGTCCTCGCCGGCGGGCACCCGGAGACGGCGATGATGGCAGCGCTCCTCGCGGCCGCCTTCCTCGTCGCCGGGGGGCAGGACCGTCGCGCCGTCGCGCCGGCGCTCGCCGGGGCCGTCCTCGGAGCGGGGCTCGCCGCGCCTCTCCTGCTCCCGTTCCTGGAATACCTCCTCCAGAGCGCGGCATGGATCGGAGCCGACCGATACGCCGCTCCTCTCCCGCTGCGGGACCTGCTCCGGCTCCTCACCCCGTCCCTTCGCGGTTCGCATCCGATCGAGGCGGCCGCGTACCTCTCCGTCGGAGTCCTCCCTCTCGCGGTCGCAGGCGCGTTCACGGGGCGGAGGGAGCGCGACTCCCGGATGCTCATCGTCGCGAGCGCCAGCCTCCTCGTCGCGGCCTACGCGAACCCGCTCTCTGACCTCCTCGCATCGGCCTCGACGGTCCGCTGGAGTCGGACGCTCCTCCTCCTGCCGATCCCCGTCTCCCTCCTCGCCGCGCGCGGCCTCGACGGCCTCTCGACGCGGGCGCGGCGCGCGGGTCGGGCGGCACCCCATCTCGCTTTCGGGATCGCGGCCGGATGTGCGGCCGAGCTCCTCGCGGCCGCGCGCGGAGTCCACGCCGTCGCGCCGGAGAATCCGTTGCTCCGGACGCCGATTTTGGAGCGCCTCGCCGCCGACCCGGGCCCCTTCCGGATCCTCCCGCTTCACACGTTCCTGCCGGCGAACACGGCCACGTCCCTCGGGCTCGACGACCTTCGCGGCTACGACGCCCTCGCGGTGCGGGCCTTCCGGACCGGGCGGGAGAAGGCGGGGCGCTTTCGCGGCGTCCCGACGCACACCGACGTCGTGGCTCCCTGGGACCTCGCGAGGGGCGGGCGCGAGCTCGACGCCTGGAACGTGAAGTACCTCCTGCTCCATCCCCAGTTCGCGTTCTCCGCCGCGACGATGAACGAGCGCCTCGGTCTCGACCTCGAGGAGGTCTACTCGGGCGCGGACGGAAAGCTCCTCCTGAACCGGAGGGCGAAGTCGCGGGCCCGGGTCGAGAGCAACGGGCGGGATGAGGGAGCCGTCGTGATCGTCGACAGGACGCCGACACGGTGGCTCTTCGACGTGACGGCGCCGGCGGGCGGGACGCTCGTCGTCGCCAACGCCGGCTATCCGGGCTGGAGAGCCTACGTCGATGGACGTCCCGCACGGGTCGGCGGAGGCGTCGGTCGAAGGCAGGAGATCGACATCGCCTCGGGGCGGCACCGCGTCGACCTCGCCTATCGTCCGCTCTCGTTCCTCCTCGGCCTCCTGGTGTCTGCGGTGACCGTCCTCATCCTCGGTGCCGGCCTGGCGAGGCCGCACCGTTCGATGGGATCACGGACGGGTCGATGACGCTACCCGAGGGTCCTCCCGCCAGTCAGCCGCAGGGCCGCGATGCGACTCGACGGCTCGCGTCCTCGGCCCTCCTGATCGCCGTGCTGGGGATCGGTACGATTCTGCGGCTCTCCGAAGGGATCAGCGGGGGGATCTGGCTCGACGAGTACCACACGCTCCTTCTCGCGGGAGCGCCCACGATCTCGGAAGTGCTCGCTCGGACGTCCGTGGAGGCGCACCCGCCCGCCTACCTGATCGCGCTCCACCTCGTCATGCAGCTCGTCGGGGACGATCCCCTCGTCGCGAAGGGGTTTTCCGTCCTCTGCGGCGTCGCCACGCTCCTCCTCGTCGCGCTCGCAGCGCACCGACGTCGGGGGGTTCTTTCTGCGATCGTCGCGTCGACCGTCCTGGGCGGGTCGGCCGTTTCCGTGCACTTCGCCACGGAGATCCGCCCCTACGCGGCCGTCGCTCTCACGATCCTCGTGGGGCTCCTGGCCACGGTCTCAGCGGTCGAGCGCCCGACGCTCTGGAGGCTGCTCGCCCAGGCCGGGGCCCTGATCGTCGCTCTCGGATTGAACTTCCTGGCCCTCGTCCTCCTGCCGGTCGGGCCGCTGCTCGGTCTCCTTCGTACGAAGCCGCGCCTCGTCGCGAAGCAGCTGATGATCGGTGCCGTGGCCGTCCTCGTGACCTCGCCACCTCTCGTGCGCGTCGCGACGGAGCTTCCCCCGGAGGCGAACGAGTACCTCCAGACCTTCTGGCAGGGACGGACGGCGGTCGATGCGCTCGTCGTCGTGGGGCGGGACCTGCTGTCGTCCGGCCGCTGGCCGCCGGCCTACGGATCCACGGCGCGGCGCACGGGCTTCGATCAGGGGCTCGAGGCGTTCGCGATGGCCGGTGTCGTCCTGGTCCTTGCCGGCGCCGGCGCGGCCGGTTTCGCCAGGGGGGGCAGCCGGCGGCTCGACCTGCTCGACGCGGGTGCGCGGCGCTTCTCGCCTCTGCTGCCGCGCTCGCGTCCGCGTCCTTTCTCCTGGGGCGACCGGTCGTCACCCCGGGACGGTTCGCGGCCTCCTTCCTGCCCGTGGTGGCCCTGCTCGTCGGGACGGCAGCCGCCTGGGGAAGTGTCGGACGCGCGGGGTCTCTGCTTCTGGCCGCCGTCGCCGCCGCGAACGCGGGAGCGACGTTGGTCGGGTCGGAGCAGGACGGAGTCCGCATCGACAGGAACGAGCTGGTCAGCGTGGTCGCCGCGCGAGAGCTCCGTGGCCCGCTCCTGGTCATCTCGGTCGGACTGACGGGGACTCCCCTGAAGTACGAGCTCCGCACGCGTCGTGACGTCTCCTTCGCGAGCTATCCGGTCGAGGTCGATTCCCATTTCGGCTGGTGGGCCCCGCAGAAGGCTCTTTCCGAGCCCGGAGCGCTCCGGCGTGACGCGGCGATGCTGACCGACCGCGCCGTCGCCGCGGCGCGGGAGGGACGCATCGTCCTCCTGACCGGGGGAGACCATCCCGTGGCGGCACCCCTCCATGCCGCGCTGAGCCAGGCGTTCCTCGCGCGGCCGCTTCATCCCCTCGCCCGGGGAGCATCGGTCCTCGTCCTCCGGGAGGCTGTACCGGGGCCGGCCTCTCAGCGCCGGTAGCTGCCGGGCCGCCGGTCCGCGAGCGCGGGGAACCGCCGCCGCGCCTCGGCGACCGCCGCCGGATCGACGTCCGCGACGAGGAGCGTCTCCTGCTCGGCGGCGGAGACGACCGTCTCTCCCCAGGGGCCGACGAGGGCGGAATCGCCGAGGTAGCGCAGGCCGTCCCCTTCGCCGACGCGGTTCACGCCGGCGACGAAGGCGAGGTTCTCCACGGCGCGGGCGCGCAGGAGGAGGCTCCAGTGATGGCGGCGCCTCTCCGGCCAGTTCGCGATGACGGCGTACAGGTCGGTGTCGTCCGCCGCGAGGCGGAACGGCTCGGGGAAGCGGAGGTCGTAGCAGACGAGAGGCGTCACGCGCAGCCCTTCGACGTCCCAGGTGACGACGGCGTCGCCGCTCGCCATGACCTTCTCCTCGCCCGCGAACGAGAAGGGGTGGATCTTCGTGTAGCGGCGGACGGAGCCGTCCGGGGAGACGAGGAGGGCGCGGTTCGCGGGGAGCGGCTCCGCGAGCTCGGCGACGCCCGCGAGGACGTGCAGGCCGAGGGAGGCCGCCTGCGCGCGGAGGAACGTCTCGGTCGGCCCGCCTTCCGCCTGCGCGACCTTGCGGCCGTCCATCGAGAAGCCGGTCGCGAACATCTCCGGGAGGATCGCGAGGCGGGCGCCGAGGGCGGCGGCCTGGCCGAGGAGGCGGGAGGCGCGCGCGTGGTTCGCCGGGACGTCCTCCCAGGCGAGGTCGAGCTGGAGGAGGGCGACCTTCATGGGGACGGATTCTCGCGCGGGCGGGGGGGCGATGAGCCCGTTTCTCGCGTTGACGCCCCCTCCCGGGCGCGGCTACCCTGCCGGGTCGGCAGAGGGGGTGCCCATGACGGCACAGAAGGAACAGTGGGCTTCGAGGGCGGGGCTCGTCCTCGCGATGGCCGGAAACGCCGTCGGGCTCGGCAACTTCCTGCGCTTCCCGGCCCAGGCCGCGCAGAACGGCGGGGGCGTCTTCCTGATCCCCTACCTCGTCGCGTTCGTCCTGATGGGGATCCCGCTCCTCTGGGTCGAGTGGGCGATCGGCCGGCACGGCGGGCAGTACGGCCACCACTCCGCCCCCGGGATGCTCGACCGGCTGGGGAAGAGCCGGCTCCTGAAGTACATCGGCGTCTTCGGCCTCTTCACGAACCTGACGGTGGCGGCTTATTACTGCTACATCGAGTCGTGGACGCTCGCCTACGTCTTCCACTCGATAACGGGGACGTTCCGGTCGACGCCTCCGACGGAGTTCTTCCCGGCCTACCTCGGACAGCACGCCGGGTCGATCACCGCGCTCCCGCCGGAGGCGACGCTCTTCTTCGTCGTCACGCTCGCCTTGAACGTCTGGATCCTCTCCCGCGGCCTCGCGAAGGGGATCGAGATGGCCGCGAAGATCGGCGTCCCTCTCCTGATCGTCTTCGGCGTCGTCCTCGTCGTCCGTGGGCTCACACTGGGCACGGACGCCCCGGGCGTCGTCGAGAGCCCGCTCGCGGGCCTCAACTTCGTCTGGAACCCGGACCTCTCCGGGCTCAAGGATTTCAACGTCTGGCTCGCGGCCGCGGGGCAGATCTTCTTCACGCTGTCGGTCGGGATGGGGTCGATCCACTGCTACGCGGCCTATGTGAGGAAGAACAGGGACATCGCCCTGAACGCCGCCAGCGCGGGCTGGATGAACGAGTTCGTCGAGGTCGTCATCGGCGGGTCGCTCCTGATCCCGATCGCGACGGCGTACCTCGGCCTCGCGGCCGTGAAGGGGGCCACGGCGGGCGGGAGCGGCTTCTCGATGGGGTTCCTGACGCTCCCGAGCCTCTTCAACAACTGGGGCTGGTTCGCGCCGGTCGCGGGCGCGATGTGGTTCGGCCTCCTCTTCTTCGCGGGGATCACGTCGTCGCTCGCGATGGGGCAGCCGATCCTGGCGTTCCTCGCGGACGAGTTCGGCGCCGCGCGCGCGAAGGGGGCGCTCCTCTTCGGCGGCTGCACGTTCGTCCTCGGGATGTGGTGCGTCTGGCTCTACCCGGGCGGCTCGTTCGACGAGTTCGACTTCTGGACCGGGACGTTCTCGCTCGTCGTCTTCGCGCTCCTCGAGGTGATCGTCTTCGCCTGGATCTTCGGGATGGAGAAGGGGTGGGCCGAGATCACGCGCGGGGCCGACATGAAGGTCCCCGTCGTCTTCCGGTACGTCATCCCCTACGTGACGCCGCTCTTCCTCGGAGTCGTCTTCCTCGGGGCGCTCGTCCAGCCCGCGGGAGGGGACTGGGGCGAGGCGGTCCGCGGCCTCCTCGACGGGAAGGGGTGGTCGCTCTCGGCCGGGAGCGTCCTCGGCAAGCTGATGCACGTCGGCGACACGGGCGGCTGGCACGGGCCCGACGGCGAGGTGACGCCGCGGATGGTCAAGGACCTGACGCGGATCCTGCTCTCGCTCGTCTTCCTGACCTGCGGAGTCCTCGTCTTCCTCGCCTGGCGGCGGAAGGAAAGGAGGGCGTCATGACCTCGGCCGCTTGGGCCATGCTGGTGGTGACCTGGTCGGTCATCCTCTACTTCGCGATCCGCTTCTTCCTGAAGGTCCTCCGGAACCCGACGCCGCCCGAACCGGGCGAGGACGGGCCGGAGATCCCCTTCAAGGACGCGTGACGCGACGGGCGGGCCTCGCGAGGGTGCCACCTCGCGAAGGTGCCAGGCGTGAAATCGTGTATTGTTGAAAACAATACACGATTTCACGCCTGGCACCGAGTTCGTGGCGCCGGGTTCGCCGACCTGCCTCAGCTCGCGCGTCGGTGTCCGGGGAAGCGGGGACTCAGCCCTTCTTCGCGACCTTCTCGAGCGCGGCCCGGTGGGCCTTCTCGAAGCTCTCGGCGAAGTGGGCGAGGAGGGCCTTCTCCTCCGACGAGACCTTGTTGCCGAGCCCGAGGAAACCGCCCGACGCCGAGGCGACCTTCAGGGCGGAGGTCATGATCTCGCCCTGGAGGGCGACTTCCCGGTCCTCCGGGAGGGCCTCGATGAGGCGGGCGAGGATCGTCATCGTCCGCTCGAAGAACTCCGGGGACGGGGGAGAGTCGAGCCAGGAGAGAAGGCGGGCGTGGGC
This sequence comes from Acidobacteriota bacterium, assembly GCA_029567505.1. Taxonomy (GTDB): domain Bacteria; phylum Acidobacteriota; class Thermoanaerobaculia; order UBA5066; family UBA5066; genus UBA5066. Next base: position 3,919 of record JAKPXO010000270.1, on the reverse strand, counting down.
TGCGCTTCCCTCGTCGACGCCGCGGGCCGCGGCGAGCCGGAGGATCTCCTCGCGCTCGGCGTTCGAGATCTCCCCGTCGACCCAGGCGATCTGCAGGATCGGGACGAGGTGGAGGATCCGGACCGTGTGTCGGTCGTACCCGGCCTCCTCGAACGCCGCGAGGATCTCGGGGTCCTCGACGCCGTGCTGCTCGCCCATCGCCTTCCGCTCGGCCTCCTTCGCCGCGCGGACGCGCACCTTCTCGAGCAGCTCGGCTTCCGCCCGGAGGAAGTACTCCTCTTCCTTCTTGGAGCGTGCTCGACCGGAAGCGGGGCGGGTCTCGGCCATCTGGGGTCCTCCTCGTCGAATCTCGGGTCTGAATCCGCGGCGGGGTTTTACCAGAACGTCGGCAGGTACGGCGAGGGTCGCCGGGCTACTCGTAGAGGAGGTGGCGGGCCCTCCGGCGCTCGAACTCCATCTGCTCGGCGGCCCATCCGGCGACGATCGTCCCGGCCGGGTCGCCCCTCTCGAACCGCGTCACGGCCGCGGCGCTGCCGAGGAGGTCACCGAAGCGGTCCCGCTTCCAGTCCGCCCCGTGGAGGTCGCGGAGGGCGGTCGCGAGCTCGAGGCCCAGCGCCACGGGGCGGAGCGCGTTCCGGTCGGTGAGCGTGATCCGGAGCCCGTGGCAGAGCGTTCCGGCGTGCGTGGAGGACGCGGGGGTGAACGCGACGGGTGTGAAGCGGATTCCCGGGATTCCCCTCCCGCTGAGCGTCCGGGCGAGGCGCTCGGCGTCGATCCACGGGGCGCCGACGAGCTCGAACGGCGCGTCGGTCCCGCGACCGACGGAGACGTTCGTCGTCTCGAGGAGGGCGACGCCCGGGTAGAGCGCCGCCTGCGTGACGGAACGGAGGTTCGGAGAGGGGTTCACCCAGGGGAGGCCCGTCTCGTCGTACCAGAGCGCGCGGCGCCAGCCGCGGAGCGGGACGACGGCGAGGTCGGCGCCGATCCCCCGCTCCACGTTCAGCATTCGGGCGGTCTCGCCGATCGTCATCGCGGTCCGGATCGGGATCGTGTGGACGGCGACGAAGGAGAGCCGGTCGGCGTCGGCCGGCGGCCCCTCCACGGCGAGCCCCGCGATCGGGTTCGGCCGGTCGAGGACGACGACGGGGACCTTCGCCTTCGCGCACTCCTCCATGGCGTACGCCATCGTCGTGAGGTAGGTGTAGAAGCGGACGCCGGCGTCCTGGAGGTCGACGACGAGCGCGTCGAGGCCTGCGAGGTCCTCGGGTGCCGGGCGTCGCTTCTCGCCGTAAAGCGAGACGACCGAAAGGCCGGAGGTCGGCTCGACCGAGTCGCCGACCTTCTCGTCGAGGGCGGCCGCCAGGCCGTGCTCGGGAGAGAAGAGGCGGACGACCGTCACGCCGGCGGACTTTGCGCGCGGCGAGCGGAGGACGGAGAGCGTCGTCCGCCCGTCGCGCGTCACCCCCGTTGCGTTCGTCAAGAGCGCGACGCGCCGCCCCGCGATCGCCTCGAAGCCGGTGGACTCGAGGACGTCGACCCCGGCCCGGACGTCGTACGAGAGGGCCTCGGCGGCCGCCTGCGGCGCAGGAGGAAGAGGTGCGGAGGGGCGGCCCGTCAGGACGGCGAGTCGTTCCGAGGCGCGCCGGAACGCGTCGGCCTGGACATCCTCGATCGCCGCAGCGACGACGCTCGCGAGCCGCGTCCGGAGAGGGATCGCGTTTCCGGCGCCGCCGGGGTGGTTTCGCGCGGTGAGGAGGATGACGAAGCTGTCGGTGACGGGGTCGAGCCACATGGAGGTCCCGGTCCACCCGGTGTGCCCGAAGGAGCCGAGCGGGAAGAGGTCGCCGCGGCTCGTCGAGTAGTGGGTCTCGACGTCCCACCCGAGCGCCCGCAGGTCCCCGTCCCCGTAGTCGCGGACGCGGGTCGTCGCGGCGATCCCAGCCGGGGAGAGCCAGCCGTCGCCGTCGCCGAGAAGGGCACGGGCGAAGCGGGCGAGGTCGTCCGCCGTGCCGAAGAGGCCGGCGTGGCCGGCGACGCCACCGAGGGCCCGCGCGCGCGGGTCGTGCACCTCACCGCGGAGGAAGACGCCGTCCCGCTTCTCGGTCGGTGCGATCCGGCCGACGGGAAGCCGCCCTCCCCGTCCGGCGGGCCGGAACTCGGTCTCGCGCATCCCGAGCGGCTCGAAGACCGCGCGGCGGGCGTAGACGTCGAGCGTCTCTCCCGTCACGGCCCGGACGAGCTCGCCGAGGACCTCGTAGCCGGCGTCGGAGTAGACGAAGCGGAGCCCGGGCGGCGTCGCAAGCCGGGTGCGGTGCTTGCGCGCGTAGATCTCGGCCGGAGTCCCTTCGTAGAGCGTCATCGGGTCGTCGGCGACGAGGCCGCTCCGGTGCGTCAGGAGCTGCTCCACCGTGACGCGCTCCCGCTCCCCGCCGCCGGCGCCGAACTCGGGCAGGTAGCGGACGACCGGGTCGTCGAGCGCGATCCGCCCCTGCTCCACGAGGGTCATCACGGCCGCGGCGGTGGCGACCCCCTTCGTGAGGGAGGCGAGGTCGAAGGCGGTGTCCGTCGTCATCGGCTCGACGGAAGGCTCGAGCGCGCGGTGGCCGTACGCCCTGCGAAACGCGACTTTCCCGTGACGACCGACGAGGACGACGCCGCCCGGGACCTCCTTGCGTGCGATCGCCTCGGCGAGGAGCGCGTCGATGCGCGCCAGGCGGGCCGACGAAAGGCCGACGGCTTCCGGGGACACCGTCTCGAGGGGACGCGGCGCCGCGAGCGCGCGAGGGGTCGGGAGAAGGACGGTGAGGAGGGCCGCGAAGAGGACGGGGCGGCCAGGCCGGCGCGGAGCATCGCCGAGCGGATTCACTTCACGGCCTCCTTTCGGATCCCCATGCCGCGCGGAGCGATGCCGGGGATCGTGACGGGGAGCGTCCCCTCGATCGGGGCCTCTCCCCAGAGCGCGCGGATCGCCGCCGCCTGGACCAGGGCCTGGTGACCGTAGGCGCAGAGATAAGTCGGGAGCCCAGGGAGGTCGCGGAGCAGGTAGGGGCTTCCGAACGAGACGCCGATGACGGGCCGGCCCGACGCGAAGAGCGGCGCGAGCGCGGCCTTCCCCTCCGGCGGGATCTCGAGGGAGCCCCGGCCGGAGCGGGGCCGGACGAAGAACGCGAAGAGGACCGCGTCGGCCTCCTTCGCGCGCTCGGCGGCCGCGGCTCCCTCGCCGGCGCAGGAGGTCGGGTCGAGGCGGACGAAGTCGACGGAGGCCGCGCGCCGCTTCAGCTCGGCCTGGAGCGGCGCGTCGATCGCGACGGTCGTCCGCTCGTCGTGGACGGCGACGACGAGAAGCCGTGAGCCCTCGCGGAGCGGGAGAGCTCCCTTCGCCTCGCGGACGAGGGTCAGACCGCGGCGCGCGACCTCCTCCTCGGTCGCCTTCTGCTCCCGAGTGCCGGCCGCCCGGGCGATCTCGTGGAGAGGAAGGCTCCGCTCGCGAAAGAGGCCGAGCCGCTCCTTCTCGGCGAGGATCCGGGCGACGGCCTCGTCGAGACGGGAGGCGGGCAGGCGGCCCGTCTCGACGGCCGAGACGATGGCGTCGATGGCGACCCTCGGGTCGGGCGGCATCAGGACGACGTCGGCCCCCGCCTCGAGGACCCGGACGGCGGCCTCCCCCGGCTCGAAGTGGGCGACGATCCCCCCCATCTCCATCGAGTCGGTGAAGACGAGGCCGCGGAATCCGAGTTCCTCGCGGAGGAGCGTCGTCGTGATCGGGCGGGAGACGACGGCGGGCATCGTGCCGGCCGTCTGCACCTCGGTGACCTCCGCCGTGAAGTCCTTCGTCCGGATCGGGGCGGCGAGGACGGGCGCCGGCTCCGGGTCGAGCGACGGGACGGCGAGGTGGGCCGTCATGACGCCCCGCGCCCCG
>JAKPXO010000269.1 GCA_029567505.1 Acidobacteriota bacterium | reverse complement strand
ACTCGGAGGCGGCCGGTTCGAGAGCGATGAAGACCTGCTTGCCCGGCTCGTAGCCCGCCTTGCCGATCGCCTCGACGATGACGTCGAGCGCCTCGCGGGCCGTGCCGATCGCGGGCGCGAAGCCCCCCTCGTCGCCGACTCCCGTCGCGAGCCCCTTCTTCTTGAGGATCGACTTCAGCGCGTGGAACGTCTCGGCCCCGGCGCGGAGCGCCTCGCGGAACGAGGAGAACCCCGCGGGGACGAGCATGAACTCCTGGTGGTCGAGCGGGTTGTCGGCGTGGGCGCCGCCGTTGATGACGTTCATCATCGGCACCGGGAGCGAGACCGCGCCCGTCCCGCCGAGGTAGCGGTAGAGCGGCAGGTCGCACCCCTCGGCGGCGGCGCGGCAGACGGCCATCGAGACGCCGAGCGTCGCGTTCGCGCCGAGCTTCGACTTGAACTCGGTGCCGTCGAGGTCGCACATGAGGCGGTCGAGGCCCGCCTGGTCGCGGGCGTCGAAGCCGAGGAGCTCCGGGGCGATCGTCTTGTTGACGTTGTCGACGGCCTTCAGCGTCCCCTTGCCGCCGAAACGCTTCGGGTCGCCGTCGCGCAGCTCGAGCGCCTCGCGCGTTCCGGTCGAGGCGCCCGACGGGACGCCGGCGCGGCCCGACGCGCCCGACTCGAGGAGGCACTCGACCTCGATCGTCGGGTTGCCGCGCGAATCCAGGATCTCCCGGGCGTGGATCTCTTCGATGGCGTACATGCTCGTTCCTTCCTGCCGCCCTCGGGGCGGCGGGGCCGGGTCTTTGGCGAAGGCTGCGGAGCATCCCGACGGCCGGGCCGTCGGGGACGACCCGTCCGGGCGGTGTCCGCTCCCGGAACGCCGCAACCGCACTCCTTCGTGCCCGTAACATTCTACGGGTGAAAGAGGTCCGTCCGGAACCGAAACGCCGCGCGGGAGCGGCAAGGCCCGTCGGGGGAGTCGCCCTCGGCACGGCGCTGCTGGCCGTCGCAGCCCTGCCGCTCGCCGGGGCGCGGAACGCGCCGCCGCTCCGGGTCGTGATGCCGGGGCTCGCGCCGGCGTACGCCGAGCGCGTCCCGGCCGCGAAGGCGGAGCTCCTCCGCGTCATCAACCGCGAGCGGGCCGAACACGGCGCGCCCCCGCTCGCCTACGACCTCCTCGGCGCGAAGGTGGGCGACGAGTTCTGCGAGCAGGCCGTGCGGGACCGGACGACGGGCCACTGGGACCTCGAAGGGCGCGCGCCGTACCTGCGGTGGGCGCTCGCCGGCGGGATCGACCACCACGCCCAGAACTTCGCGGCCGAGAGCCGGACCGGCTTCGAGTTCACGGAGAGCCCGGCCGAGCTCCTCCTCCGGATGCACGCCGCGTTCATGGCGGAGAAGCCGCCGAACGACGGGCACCGCAGGACGATCCTCGACCCGATCTGGACGCACGTCGGGATCGGCTTCGCGCTCGTCGGCGGCGAGTTGAGGATGACGGAGGAGTACAGCCGGCGCGTCCTCGAGTGGGTCGAGCTGCCGGAGGGGCCGGTGAAGGCGGGGGGCGGCGCCCCGCTCGCGCTGAAGCTCCCGAAGGGGTGGAGCATCGGGGCGATCGAGGTGGCCTTCGAGCCGGTTCCGAAGCCGATGTCGCGCCGCGAGATCGCGGCCCGCGCCTCCTACGGGCTGCCGCCCCCCTGGCGGACGCTTCGCCCCTTCCCTCCGGCCGGGTCACGCTGGAAGTCGGGCGAGACGGGTGATTTTCGGGCGAACGCCGGGGGGCGGATCGAGCTGACGATCCCGCTCGACCGGGGGCCCGGGCACTACTACGTCGTCGTCTACGCCGCGCAGGGGATCCGGAGCGGGAAGCCGCTCTTCCCGGTCGCCGCGCCGCTTCTCGTCGCGGAGTGACCGTGCAGCACCTCCTCGTCTCCTCGCGGCGGGACCGGCTCGCGGACGACCTGCGCGCGCTCCTCCCTCCCTCCTCCGTCCTCCTGACGGCCCGGGGCATCGACGCCACGCTCGAGCGGCTCGGCCGCTCGGCCCGCGTCGACGCCGTCGTGACGGACGACGCCGCCGTCCTCTCCGCGATTCGCGAGGAGGTGCCGGGCGGCCTGCCGGTCGTCCTCGTCGACGGCGACACCTCCGCGTCCGAGGTGCTCCGGCGCGTCGAGGAGGCGCTCGGGGAGCCCTGAGGCGCGACCCGCCGCGAGCGGACACGCGCGGACCCCATCGGTCGCGCGACCGGGCCGGTGATAGGGTCTGTCGAAACGACTCACGTTTCGGAGGTGCCGTATGAACCGCGCCGGGCCACGCGTATCCGCGCTCTGCATTCTGATCCTCTCCGTCGCCGTCCCCGCCGCGGCCCAGGACGAGGCGACGTCGCCGGGGCACCTCTTCGACGTGGCGATCGACCGCAGGGACGTCGACGCCGTCAAGGAGCTCCTCGCGGCTGGGCACTCGGCGAACGCCCCGATCGTGCACGACACGGTCACGTCGACTCCGCTCGTCAAGGCCTGCCGGCGGAAGAGCCTGGAGATCGTCCGGCTCCTCGTCGAGGCGGGCGCCGACGTGAACGCCCTGGAGAAGGACCGGAGGGTCAACGACCGGGGAGAGGTCCACTGGTTCCTCCAGAGCCCGCTCGAGAAGGTCGTCGGCGAGGACCTCGAGATCGTCCGCTACCTGGTCGCGAAGGGGGCGAAGGTCAACGAGAAGCTGACGGACGGGCGGACGGTCCTCTTCCTGCCGGCCTGGTCGGGGGACCTCGAGACGCTCGAGGTGCTCGTCGCCGCGGGCGGCGACGTCAACGCGGTCGACGACATCGGCTACACGCCGCTCAAGCACGCCGTGATGGGGCGGAGACCGGAGGCGATCCGATGGCTCGTCGCGAAAGGGGCGAACGTGAACCAGGCGCCGACGAAGGTGAACGCCGGCGAGACGGCGCTCCACGTCGCAATCGGCAACGGCTTTCCCGACGTCGTCCAGCTCCTCCTCGAGCTGAAGGCGAACCCGAACGCGAAGGCGAAGCACTCCGGGACGCCGCTCGAGCTCGCGCGGAAGGGAGACCAGGACGACGTCGTGGCGATGCTGAAGGCCGCGGGGGCGAGGTGAGAAGGGGGGCGGACGCGAGCCGGGCGCGGAAGCGAAGGCGGCGCCGCCCGGGGGCCTTCTACGCCCTCCTCGTCGTCCTCGCGGCGGTGGCCGTTTCGACCGCGAAGGCCGTGTCGAACGCGGGAGCCGCGGGCTCCGAGGTGAAAGCTCCTCCCGCCGCGCCGTCGCCGACGTGGACCGGGACGGCGAGCGGCGAGATGAAGACCCAGGGGACGAAGGCGCCGCTCCACCACGCCTACGCCGTCGTCGTGCGGCCCCGGAACGCGGCGGCCGACGAGACGCGGCTCGTCCTCTCGGAGGAGCCGGTGCCGCTGGAGGTCCTCGAGGAGCTGCTGAGGCTGCTGCCCTCCTTCGCCTTCCGCGGGGTCGAGGTCGTCCTCGGCGCCGGCGGCGGCGCCTCGGCCGTCTTCTTTCACCACGACGAGCTGCCGGCGGGTCTGGAGGTGCGCGAGGTCGCGAAGCTCGTGCCGGCGGCGACCGGGCCCGGACGCCTCGCGGGCCGGGTCGTCTTCGACGACCCGGGCTTCTCGTTCGGGATCGACGCCACGTTTGACGCGCCGCTCTTCCGGCCGCCGGCGCGGCCGTCGAAGGCCGCCGACCCGGGCCTTCTTCCGGCAGCGCAGGCGAAGGCCGCGCTCGAGGAGCAGGGTCTCGAGCTCACCCCGAGCGCCTTCGACCGGATCGTCGGCGAGGGGGACGTCGAGGCCGTGAGGCTCTTCCTCGCCGCGGGGATGCCGGCGTCGACAGGCGAGCCGCGCGGGAGCGTCCTCGAGACGGCAATCGAGAGGGGGCACGCGGAAGTCGTCCGAGCTCTCCTCGCCGGGGGCGCGGACCCGAACGGCGTGGGCTATGCCGGGAGGCCGCTTCTCGCCGTGGCGGCCGAAGGGCAGGAGGTCGACGTCGTCCGGGCGCTCGTCGCGGGAGGGGCCGACGTCATGCGGAAAGGGGCCGGAAACGCCACGGCCCTCCACGCCGCCGCCGAGGCCGGGAAGCTCGACGTCGTCGAGCTCCTCCTCGCCGCCGGGGCGAAGGTCACCGCCCGGACCACCATGGGATGGACGGCCCTCCACTCGGCCGTGCGAAGAGGCGACCTGCCGATGGTGAAGAGCCTGATCGCCGCGGGCGCCGACGTCCCGAGGGACCGCAAGGAGCTCCTCGAGCTCGCGCGCTCCGCGAAGAGCCCCGACGTGGAGAGAGCAATCCGCGGCACCCCCGCCACTCCGAAGCCGTAGACCCCAGTGGGGAACCCCAGTGGGGTCAGGTCTTGTTTTGTGACTTTCGTGCTCGAGGGGCCGTGTCTGCACTCGTGTATTGTTTCGAAACAATACACGAGTGCAGACACGGCCCCGGCTCCAATGGAAAGCGAACCTGACCCCATCCCGAGGGGGTGGGTCAGAGGAGGCGGCGCCAGGCGGCGAGGTCCTGCTTCCAGACGAGGACGCCGCAGAAGCGCTCGCCCTCGGGGCAGGTCGGCTTCGCGCCGGCGCGGGCGCGGAGCCCGCAGGGGGGGAGGAGCCAGCGGCCGATGCGCGGCTCGGCCTCGCGGACCTGCTCGGCCTCGTCGACCGAGGCGCGCCAGATCTCCTCCTGCGCGTTCCAGCAGAGGCGCATCGCGAGCTTGTGCCTCAGGCCGGCGAGGTCGGCCGACTCGGTGAAGCGGAGCGCGACGGCGTTCGGAAGGAGGTAGGCCCGCCACTCGTCCGGCACGCCGAACGCGCCGAGGCGGGCGATCGCCTCCCACGTCCGCGCCATCGTCTCGTCGTAGAGCGTCCGGGCCTCTCCCGGCTCCTCGAGGAGCATCGGGGTGACGTAGTCGGGCTCGTCGGAGAGGTAGGCGTGGAGCGTCGGACGGGAGCCGGGCGTCGCCCTGTGCCGCTGGTCCTGGCTGTCGGCGGTGTGCGAGAGCCGCTTCCGGAAGGTGTACGCCGGGTGGTGGAGCGCGCGGGAGACCTTGCCGTGCTCGGTCAGGTTGAGCGACTCGCCGAGGAGCCGGTTCGCGGCGGGGTCGACGGCGAGGGCGATCGCGTCGTCGTCGGAGAGCGTCTCGGGCGTGACGCCGACGACCTCGCGGACCGCCTCGGCGAGGAGCTCCTCGTTGCGCGCCTTGCGGTCGACGAGCTTCGAGACGCGGCCCTCGAGGGAGGCGTCGAACCGGGAGCGGAACGAGCCGTCGCCCGGGCGGTCGCGCCGGGGCGAGGAGAAGAGGCGCTCGGCGAGGGCGTGCTCCGGCGTCTCCTCGAGCGGGATCGGCTCCTGGAGGACGGCGGCCCAGGCGGGGTCGTGCCGGAGGAGCTCGTCGGTCATCGCCTCGACGACGACCCGCTGCTCGGTCGGCGCGTCGAACGTCGCGGCGAGCCGCCGGTAGCGGAGGAGCGTGAGCGCCGGGACGGTGTGGTAGAGCGTGGTGAACGTCGCGACCGGCAGGACGTACCGCGCGACCTCGAGGGCCCGCTTCCGGATCGCCTTCTCCCAGCGCTCGGGCTGGCTGGCGCGGCCGCGGAAGGTCGCGAAGAAGGCGCGCGCGGCGCGGGGGACGAGGACGTCGCCGAGCCGTCGGTAGGCGTCCGTCTGCATCTCGCAGCAGGCGCGATAGAGCTCGAGCGCCTCGCCGGCGAGCGCCGGGACGGCGTAGCGGCCGGGCTTCACCTCGACGTAGCGCTGGGAGGTCTGCTCGGAGTTGTAGTGCGGGTGGGCGTGGAGGAACGACCAGACGAGCTGCCGGCTGACGTTCTCGAGCGAGAACTGCAGGTGGGCGTGCTGGAAGGTGGTGTGGTGGCCGGCGGCGTAGACGTCCCGGGCGAGGGCGTCCCGCCTCTCGCGCCGGCGCGCGCGCTCGGCCGGGTCGGCGAGGGGGTCCCCCGCGACGTCGTCCACGGTGACGATCCCCTTCGGGCTGTAGCAGGTCCGGGCAGCCGCGACGACGCCGTCGAACGGCCGTGCGAAGGCGTCGACGAGGCGGACGCGCGGAAGGGGGGAGAGGAGCGGGGGCACGCGGCGGGAGTCTACGTTCTGAAAGGCGGAAGGGGTGACGGGCGTCATGCCCCCCGATTCCCGCGAATTGAACCCGCACCTTTCCGGGCCTATAGTGGCCGATCGGGGGTCCGCGATGCTGAAGCTCAACCGCATCGTCGACTACGGCATCCTCGTGATGACCGAGATCGCGCGCCGCAACGCGTGCGTTTCGACCACCGAGCTCGCTGCCGCTTTCGGCGTATCCGCCACCATCGTCGCGAAGGTGCTGAAGAGGCTCGCCCGGGCCGGACTGGTCTCCTCCGAGAGGGGGAGCCGTGGGGGGTATCGACTCGCCCGGCCCGCAGCGGACGTCACCCTCCGCGCGATCGTCACCGCGCTCGAGGGGCCGATCTCGCTCACCTTCTGCGCCGCCGGCACGGCGACCGGGCGCTGCCGGACGCGTCCCTTCTGCGTCGCCACCGACGCGATGCGCCGGCTGAACCACCTCGTGAACGGCGCCTTCGACGCGGTCTCGCTCGAGGACCTGCTTCACGTCCCCGTCCCCCGCGGGACCGGGACGGCCGGCGCCGCGCCGTGAGCCGCCGGCGGCCCGTCTACCTGGACCACCAGGCGACGACGCCGCTGGACCCGCGCGTCCTTCAGGCGATGCTCCCCTGGCTCATGGGGGAGTTCGGCAACGCGGCGTCGCTCCAGCACGCCTACGGCTGGGCGGCCGAGAGCGCCGTGAACGCCGCCCGGGAGGAGATCGCGGAGGCGCTCGGCGCCGCGCCCCGCGAGGTCGTCTTCACGTCGGGGGCGACCGAGTCGAACAACCTCGCGATCCTCGGCTTCGCGCGCGCCGCGCGCCGGACCGGGGCGCACGTCGTCACCTCCGCCGTCGAGCACCGCGCCGTCCTCGACCCGTGCCGCGCCCTTTCGGCGGAGGGCTTCGAGGTGACGCTCGTCCCGCCGGACCGGGAGGGGCGCGTCTCGCCCGAGAGCGTCGAGGCGGCGCTGACCGACCGGACGATCCTCGTCTCCGTGATGGCCGCGAACAACGAGGTCGGAGCGCTGAACCCGATTGGCCGGATCGCCGCCCTTTGCGCGGAGCGGGGGCTCGCCTTCCACACCGACGCCGCTCAGGCCTTCGGGAAGGTCCCGTTCGGGGTCGGCGGGGGCGTCGCTCTCGCGTCCCTCAGCGCCCACAAGCTCTACGGACCGAAGGGGGTGGGGGCGCTCTTCGTCCGCTCCCGGCCACGCGTCCCGCTCGCCCCGATCCTGCACGGCGGCGGACACGAGCGGGGGCTGCGGTCGGGGACGCTGAACGTTCCCGGAATCGTCGGCTTCGCGGCGGCCGTCCGGATCGCGCGACGCGAGAGGGAGGCGGAGGCCGAGCGCCTCGGCCGGCTGCGGGACCGGCTCGAGACCGCGATCCGCGCCTCCCTCGACGGTGTCACGTCGAACGGCCCGCCGTCCGGGCCGGACCGGCTCCCGGGAAACCTGAGCCTCTCGTTCGCCGGCGTCGACGGCTCGCGACTCGTATCGTCGCTGCGCGGCGTGGCGGTCTCCTCCGGCTCGGCCTGCACGACGGCGAGCGGGGAGCCGAGCCACGTCCTGCGGGCACTGGGCCTCCCGGAGCCGCTCGCGAAGGCGACGCTGCGTTTCGGCGTGGGTCGCTTCACGTCCGAAGGACAGGTCGACGAGGCGGCGGCCGAGGTCGTTGCCGTGGTCCGCCGGCTCCGTTCCGAGAACGAGTCGCTCCGGGACTAGAATCCGCCCCGTCCCGGATGTCGAGATTCCTCGTGGCCGCGCTCGCGGCCGTGCTGCTCCTCCAGGCCCCGGCCGCGGGGTCGTGGTGGAAGCGCCGCCGGCCGACGCCGACGCCAACACCGACGGCGACTCCGGCTCCGGCGCCGACGGTCGCGCCGACCGCGATCGCGGAAGAGCCGGATGCGTCCGCCGTCCTGCCGACGCCGGGCGCGGAGGCGCCGGAGGCACCCCTCGTCCCGCCGACGCCGACGTCCACGCCAGCGCCGATTCCCACCGCGACGCCGCGGCCGACTCCGACGCCGATCCCGACCGGGACGCTGCGCGTGAAGGTCCTCGTCACGGGGTCCGACGGCCGGACGCTCCCCGCGCCCGACGCGGTCGCCTGGCTTCCGGGAAGCCGGGCCCGCCGGGGGGCGCCGCCTCCGAAGATGGCCTCGCGCGACAAACGGTTCGAGCCGCGCGTCCTCGCGGTGCCGAAGGGGGCGGCCGTCTCCTTCCCGAACTTCGACAAGATCTTCCACAACGTCTTCAGCCTGTCGGAGCCGGGGCGGTTCGACCTGGGCCTCTACCGGAACGGAGCGGCGCGGACGACCCGCTTCGCGGAGGCGGGTGTCGTCCGCGTCTACTGCAACATCCACCCGCAGATGGCGGCCTACGTCGTCGTCCTCGACGGCGAGCTCTTCGCGCAGTCCGGGGCGGACGGCGTGGCGACGATCGCGGCGGTCCCGGCGGGCCGGCACGCCGTGAAGGTCTGGGACGAAAGAGGCGGGGAGTGGAGCGGGACCGCTTCGGTGGCGGCGGGCGGGACGACGGACGTCTCCGTGACGCTGGACGCCACGAAGTGGAAGGAGACGCCGCACAAGAACAAGCACGGGAAGGACTATCCGCCTCCGGACGACGATGAGAACCGCTACTGAATCCCGCCGCTCCGACGACCTCCCGACGGTGGTCGCACCGCGCGAGGGCTCCTCCGGGGCGTCGGGGCCGCCTCTTCGCGGCGCGGCGGCGCCGAAACCGGGAGGGGTCCGACTCGGCACGCAGTTCTTCCTCGCCGCGGCGCTCCTCGTCGTCGTGACCCTCGGAGCCGCGGTGGCGCTCTCCACCTGGCGCGCGAACCGGATCGCCGAGGAGAGCATCCGCGAAGCGCTTCGGACCATCCCGGGAGACGTCGCCGTCTTCCGGGCCGGTCTCGAGTCTCAGCTGAAGGCGACGCTCCGGTCTGTGGCGGAGGAGCCCGGCATCAAGGCGATCTTCGACTCTCCGGCCGCCACCGTCTGGGACACCGCGAAGGACAAGGCCGAGATCCTCCAGGCGAAGACCTTCTTCTTCTTCGACCGCGCCGGCGTCCTCGTCGCCCGGAGCGACCAGCCGCCGACCGAGGAGGACCGGCGCTCGTTCCGCGAGGTCGCCTGGGTCGCCTCGCCGCTCGAGGATTGGACCGAGTCCTCCGCGACGATCCGCGAGGGAGCAGCGCTCGCGGTCGTGGCGGCGGCCCCGGTCGTGGCCGGCGACCCGGAGAAGGGGGAGGCCCGCCTCGTCGGCGTCGTCGCCGCGTCGGTCCTCCTGGACGAGGCGCGGGCACGCGAGCTCCGCGACCTGACGGGAGGTCAGGTCGCCTTCGTCGCCGAGACGGGGAGGAAGGGCGAGCCGGCGAAGCTGGAGATCGCGGCTGCGACGGAGGGGTTCGGCGCCGCGAGCCTCCTTCCGGCGCTCGCCCGCGACCCGTCGGGCCACAGCCGGCTGCTGGACGGGAATGCCGACGCCGCGCCGCTCGACCTCCTCGTCGGAGGCGACCGGCGCGTCGTCAAGGCGGTCCCTCTCCGCTCGGCAGGGGGAGAGACGCTCGGCGCCGTCGTCGTCTCGCGCTCGCGCGACGAGGAGACGGCCGCGTTCCGGAAGATCCGCGAGACGCTCCTCCTCGTCGGCCTCGGCATTCTGCTCGTCTCGGTCCCGGTCAGTTTCCTCCTCGGCGGCCGGATCGCGCGGCCTCTGCAGCAGCTCGCCTCGGGCGCGATCGCCGTCCGCGACGGGAACCTCGACGTGAAGCTGCCGTCGGGAGGGAGCGGAGAGGTCGGCGTCCTCGCCCGCGCGTTCGAGGCCCTCGTCGGGGAGCTGCGCGAGAAGCGGCAGCTCGAGGAGCTCCTCGCCGAGATGCGGAGGCGGCCGGCCGAAGCGACGCGAGGCCTGGCCCCGACCTCGGTGACCGCGGCCGGGACGCTTCCCGCGGACGCCGCCCACGCGGCGGCGCGAGGGCCCCGCGTCGGAGCGCTCTTCGCCGGGCGCTACGACGTCGTCTCCGTCCTCGGCCGCGGCGGCATGGGCTCGGTCTACCAGGTTCTCGATCGCGAGCTGGACGAAGAGGTGGCGCTAAAAGTCCTCACCCCGGAGGCGTTCTCCGAGGGGACCCAGGCCACACAGACGCTCAAGCAGGAGATCCGCCTCGCGCGGAAGATCACGCACCCGAACGTCGTCCGCACGCACGACCTCGGCGAGGCGGACGGCGTCCGTTTCCTGACGATGGAGTACGTCCCGGGGACGACGCTGCGCGAGCTGCTCGACCGGCGGGGGGCCGTCGCCCTCGCCCCGGGGCTCCAGATCGCGAAGCAGCTCTGCCGCGGCCTCACGGCCGTGCACGAGGCGGGGATCATCCACCGCGACATCAAGCCTCAGAACATCATGGTCCTGCCGAACGGCGTCGTGAAGCTGATGGACTTCGGGATCGCCCGGACCGACGAGGGCGGGGACGGCGCCCTCGACGGCCACACCGTCGGCACGCCGTACTACATGAGCCCGGAGCAGGCGCTGGGCCAGCGGCTCGACGCGCGCAGCGACCTCTACACCGTCGGCGTCGTCCTCTTCGAGCTCTTCACCGGGGAGCGCCCCTTCCCGGGGACCGACGCGGCGACCGTCATGCAGAGCCACGTCGCGGCGCAGCCTCCGCGCCCCTCCTCGCTCCGGCCCGATCTGCCGGAATACCTCGACCGGATCGTCCTCGCGTGTCTGTCCAAGCGACCCGAGAGACGCCCGGCGAGCGCCTCCGACCTCTACGCGGCCCTCACCCGCGTCGCGGCGTAGCGCGCCTTCCGCCCCGGCGGGGCGCGCTCGCCGCCGCGGGCGCCTTGCGTCGCGGGGGACGCGCCGCCCCGAGCCGCTCCTCGAGCTCGGCGATCCTCTCCTTCAGGGCCGCGACGTCGTCCGCTGGCTCCGGCTTCGCCGCCGGAGCCGCCTTCACCTTCAGCCCTTCGAGCGTCTTCTCGAGGAACGGCAGGACGTGCGCGAGCGGGGGAAACGCCTCCTTCGCGCCGCGCTGCGCCGAGAGCGCGGCGTCGGCGTACCAGACGACGAAGTCGCGGAAGGCGCGGTCGGAGGCGACGACGAGCTCGCGCAGGAACGGAATCGGGAGGTCGCCCCGCTTCGCCCGCGCGTCCTCGTGGATGATCTGCGTCAGGATCACCGCGGTGATGTCGTCGCCGCTCTTCGCGTCGACGACCTGGACCTCGGTCCCTTCCCGGATCAGCTGCGCGATCTCGGGCAGGTTGACGTAGCGGCTCGACGAGGTGTCGTAGAGACGGCGGTTCTCGTACTTCCGGACCACGACGGGCTGGGTCATGACGCTTCCTCCGGGTTGTGCCGGGATTGTAGGGGAGGAGGGGTCCGCGGTCGCCGCCGCGCGGGGACCGATGGGTCGGTTCCCGCGCCGATCGCTCCCCGGGCGCGGGCCTTGGTAGGATCCGGCCACTGTCGGAAGGAGGCCTCGCATGCGCGCTCGGGCTCGCCTCGCGTCGAACTGCATCGTCTTCGCGTTTCTTGCGACCGCGTCGCCTGCGGCGACCGCCCAGGAATCGGGCGGCCTCGCGACCGGCGACGGCCGATTCCGGCTGAAGGGCGAGGTCAAGGTCCACTTCCGCCATTCGAAGGACCACTACGTGACGGTCGGCCGGATCGGGAACGTCGACATCGACCAGCGAACGACCGATCCCGGCGGCTCGTTCGAGGTCTCGACGGTGAACCTGATCGGCGAAGGGGACCTGACCGACGGCCTGAAGGCGAAGGTCGAGATCCACTTCATCGACCTCTACAACCGCAACCCGACGTCGACGGGCGATGAGGTGCGCGTGCGAGAGGCGTGGCTCCGGTTCGGGAAGCGTGTCGACGGGCTGAAGGCGTTCGAAGGGACGTCCCTCTACGTGCAGGCGGGGAAGGCCCCCCGCTTCGCCAAGCAGACGACCCGCCGACTCGAGAGCTACGGTCTCTGGGGGACCGCCGTCAACCGTTTCGAGGAGATCGGCGTCGAGGCGGGCGGGAGCCTCGGCAAGCACCTCTACTGGAGGGCGGCGGCGGCGAACGGGAACCCGCTCTTCCTGCGGGACACGAACTCGCTCGCCGGCGACAACGGGACGCCGGAACGGGTGGATCTCGCGCGCCTCGGCGAGGCGCCCTACAACTCGGGATTCCCGGTCTTCTATGACGCGCAGGCGAACGACACACGCCTCTCCGGCAAGGCGCAGGGCGGAGGCGGGCTCGGCGTCCGCTTCGTGTCGGACGACGGACGGAAGGGAATCGACCTCCTCGGCTGGGTCTTCCACCGGAAGCTCGCGGACCACGTGGACATCGAAGGGAGCCTCTACGGCGGCGACCTCGACCTTCTCGACGACGGACTGGCGGGGAGGGTGGACCTGCTCGACGGGCGCGACAAGACCGAGGCGGGCGTGAACGTCGAGGCCCGGTGGGATCGCCTCTCGCTCTTCGGCCAGTACGTGCGCCAGGAGGTCGCCGGGCTCGTGAGGAAGGGCTACGAGGTCGAGGCGTCCTACCGCATCCCGCTGAACGGTCTCTTCGCCGTCGGCGACCAGCCGTGGTTCAACTGGGTCCAGCCGGCCGTCCGCGTCTCGCGGATCGACAACGACTTCTCCGTCCCCGCCGGGTCGTTCTCTCCCTCCTTCGCGTGGGATTGGACGAAGATCGACTTCGGGTTCCGCGTCGGTATCGTCCGGAACGTCGACCTGACGGCCGAGTACGCCCGTCACGACATGGAGGTCTGGGGCAGGACGCTCCACCCCGACGAGCTCCTGGTCACGCTCCGGGCCGGCTTCTGACCTCGCCGCCCCCGATCCCCGGCGCGTGAAGGCCCTCGCCTACCTCGTCGGGCTCATCCTGTCGGCGCCGGTCCTGGCGTTCGCGGTGGGAGTCCTCGCGCTCGGACACGCGATCGCCACCCGGAACGTCTTCACGCTCCTCTACCAGCTCGTCTACGCGTTCGCCTCGGGGCTCCCGCTCGCGGCCCTCCTGGTCCTCGCGCTCGTCGCGTGTGCTTTCCTCCCACGGGCACGGCTCGTCTGCGCCGGGATCCTCGTCGCCCTGAACGGGGCGGCCCTGGTCGTGGTGCTGTGGGCCACGGGCTTGCCCCGCGAGGCGGGTGAGGCGGTCTTCTTCCTGCCGACGGTCGCCGCCGTGGGGCTGCACGGCCATCTGCTGTGGCACCACCGGCCCCGCGCGGCCTGAGGCCGCCCGCCGGGCCGCGCCCGCGCGAGCCTCGGGGGCAGCGAACTCGGGGACAGGCGTGAAATCGTGTATTGTCGGAGACAATACACGATTTCACGCCTGTCCCCCCTTCCCGTGTCCCCCCTTCCCGCCGGTCGACCCCGCCGACGGGTCGGGTCCCGGAATCAGGCCCTTCCGGCGAACTCGCGGGTCTCGGTGTGGACCTTGACCCGGTCGCCCTCCTTCACGAAGAGCGGGACGCGGATCTCCATTCCCGTCTCGAGGGTCGCGGCCTTCGTCACGCCGCCGCTGGACGTGTCGCCGCGGTGCCCGGGCTCGGTGTAGGTCACCGTCAGCTCGACGTGGGGCGGCAGGTCGAGGTCGATCGGGTTGCCGTTGAATTTCAGAAGCCCGACGACGGTGTTCTCGACGAGGAGGAACCGGTTCTCGCCAATCATCTCCGCCGAGAGCGTGAGCGTGTCGTACGACTCCTGGTCCATGAAGTGGAAGCCGTCGGCGTCGGAGTAGAGGAACGTCGCCTGGACCTTCCCGAGGTCGGGCTCCTTGAACTTCTCCCCGGCCTTGAACGTCTTGTCGAAGACGGCGCGGGTCTTCAGGTTCCGCATCTTCAGACGGACGAGCGTCTGCCCTCCGCGCGCCGTCGGAGTCGAGACCGTGACGTCGAGGCAGAGGTACGGATCGTCCTCGTGCTCGAAGAAGCTCTTCTTCTTGATTTCGATCGCTTCGATGAGACTCGCCATGCTCTCCCTTCGTCGCGCCGCTGCCGGGCCGCTGTCCGGAACGGCGGAGGGGCGGGATTCTAGGGCAGCGACACGTGCGGCGCCCGTCGGGTCGCGGGGTCAGGCGTGAAATCGTGTGTTGTCGAAGACAATACACGATTTCACGCCTGACCCCGGCTCCCGTTACCCCGGCTCCGGAGTAATCTCGGCGCCGTGTCGGGCCGGAGGGACCCTCTTCTCGAAAAGGTCGCCGCCGCGCCCACCGTGGCGGGGCTCCTGTCGCGTCTCGAGGCCCGGGTCCTCGAGGACGCCGCGGGGGGAGTGTCGCTCGTCGGCGCCCCGCAGGGCCTCGTTCCCTATCTCTTCGGCGCCGCCTCGGCGGCCCTCGGCCTGAAGTGGGTCGTCGTCTGCGCGCACGAGCGCGACGCCGCCGTCGTCCAGCGCGACGCGATCGCCGTCTACGGCGCCGAGCGGGTCGCGTGGTTCCCGGCGCCGTCCCTGACCCCCTACCAGGGAATCCCCCCGTCGCTGAAGGTCCGCCGGGAGGAGTTCGGGGCGCTCGCCCGCCTCGCCGAGGGGAGCGTCGAGCTCCTCGTCGTCCCGGCCCGCGCTCTCCTCCGGATCCTGCCGAGCCCCGAGGACGTGCGGCGGAGAAGCCTCGCGGTCGCGGCCGGAGACAGGCTCGACGTCGGCCGCCTCGTGTCGGCGCTCGTCGCCGAGGGGTACGCGCGGGCCGACCTCGTCACCGAGTGCGGCGACCTCGCGGTCCGGGGCGGCCTCGTCGACGTCTTCCCCCCGAACCTCCCCGGTCCGGTCCGGATCGAGCTCGGCTTCGAGGAGGTCGAGTCGGTCCGGATGTTCGACCCCGACACGCAGCGCTCGACCGGAACGCTCGAGCGCGTCCTCCTCCCGCCGATGACGGCGACGCCCGACACGGACCGGAGCCGCGCGCTCGCGCTCGAGGTCCTGGCCGCCTGCCGGACGGCGGACGACGAGCCGCCCGTCCCACGCGACGCCGACGCGCCCCGGAAGCAGGACGGCCTCGAGGAGCTCCTCCCGCTCCTCGCGGGATCGGTGCCTCCCGTCTCGATCCTCGACCACGCCCGCTCGTTCGCCCTCGCGGTCGACGATCCCGTGGCGGTCGCCGAGGAGCTCGCCCGCGCGGCCGATCTCCTCCGGCTCGACTACGAGAAGGTGCGCAAGCAGGGGAAGGCGCTCCCGGACCCGATCCGCCTCGCCGGCGACCCGGACGGGACGGCGGAGCTCGTCCGCTCGCGCGCTCTCGTCGCGTTCGCGCCGACCGTACCGGAGGGAGAGCCGGTCCCGATCGGGGCGGAGCCGGTCCTCTCCTTCGAGGACCGGCTCCCCGACGCACCGCGCGAGATCGAGCGCGCCCGGCGCGACGGCCTCGCCGTCGTCCTCTCCGCGCCGTCGAAGGGGGAGCGCGAGCACCTCGCGCGGCTCCTCGCCGAGTACGAGATCGACTTCGCGGGGGCCGAAGGCGACGCCACGGCGCCGCTCGCGCCGGGGGCCTGCCGCATCGTCGACGGGGGCCCCGCGTCGGGGTTCCTCTTCCGGGCGGGCGGCCTCCTCCTCCTCACCGCCGCCGACGTCCTCGGCGAGCCGCGCGCGGCCGCGCCGCGGCGGAAGGCGGCCTCGGAGGCGTTCCTCTCGGACCTCCGCGACCTGAAGCCGGGCGACGTCGTCGTCCACCGCGACTACGGGCTCGGCCTCTTCCGGGGCCTCGTCACGATCCGGGACGGCGAGGTGGACCGCGAGATGGTCGACCTCCGCTACGCGGGGGACGCGAAGCTCCTCGTCCCGGTCGAGCGGCTCGATCTCCTCCAGAAGTACCAGAGCGGCGGCGAGGGACCGGCCCCGCCGCTCGACCGCCTCGGCGGAGCGGGCTGGGCGAAGCGGAAGGCGTCCGTCCGGAAGGCTGTCAAGGACATCGCCGAGCAGCTCCTGAAGCTCTACGCCCGCCGCGCCACGACGCCGGGCCATTCGTTCTCGAAGGACTCGCCGTGGCAGAAGGAGTTCGAGGAGGCCTTCGAGTTCACGGAGACGCCCGACCAGCTCTCGGCGATCCGGGACATCAAGCGCGACATGGAGTCGGAGAGGTCGATGGACCGGCTCCTCTGCGGCGACGTCGGCTACGGCAAGACCGAGGTCGCGATGCGGGCCGTCTTCAAGTGCGTCCTGGACGGCAAGCAGGCCGCGGTCCTCGCGCCGACGACGATCCTCGCCGACCAGCACCACCGGACCTTCCGTCGACGCTTCGCGGCCTTCCCCGTGACGATCGACCTCCTCTCGCGCTTCCGGACCTCCGACGAGCAGAAGGAGGTCGTGCGGCGGCTCGCGGAGGGGACGCTCGACGTCGTCGTCGGGACGCACCGGATCCTCTCGAAGGACGTCTCCTTCCGGGATCTCGGCCTCGTCGTCATCGACGAGGAGCAGCGCTTCGGCGTCGCCCAGAAGGAGAAGCTGAAGGAGCTGCGCGCGTCCGTCGAGGTCCTCTCGATGTCGGCGACGCCGATCCCCCGATCGCTGAACCTCTCGCTCGGCGGGATCCGCGACCTGTCGGTCATCGAGACGCCGCCGAAGGACCGCCTCGCGATCTCGACGCACGTCGTCCCGCAGGGGGACGAGGTCGTCCGCGAGGCGATCCGCGCTGAGCTCGACCGCGGCGGGCAGGTCTACCTCGTCCACAACCGGATCGAGGGGCTCGGGGTCTGGCGCGAGCGCCTCGCGGAGCTCGTCCCGGAATGCCGCGTCGTCGTTGGCCACGGGCAGATGTCGGAGGGGGAGCTGGAGCGGGCGATGCGCGCGTTCACGACGCGGGCGGCCGACCTCCTCCTCGCGACGACGATCGTCGAGAACGGCCTCGACATCCCGACCGCGAACACGATGATCATCGACCGGGCCGACCTCTACGGTCTCTCGCAGCTCTACCAGCTGCGCGGCCGGGTCGGCCGGAGCGACAAGCCGGCCTCCTGCTGGCTCCTCGTCCCGCCCGGCGCGCCGCTCAGCGACGACGCGCGCCGGAGGCTGCGGGCGATCCAGGAGTTCTCGGACCTCGGCGCCGGCTTCCGGATCGCGGCGAAGGACCTCGAGATCCGCGGCTCGGGCAACGTCCTCGGCGGCGAGCAGTCGGGGCACATCGACGCCGTCGGCTTCGAGACCTACGTCACCCTCCTGGAGGAGGCGATCGGCGAGCTGAAGGGAGAGCCGGTCGCCGAGAAGCGGGAGGTCACGCTCCAGCTCGGCCTGCCCCTCGGACTCCCGAAGAAGTGGATCGGAGAGGAGAGCCTTCGGATGGCGCTCTACAAGCGGCTCGCGACGGCCGAAGGGGTCGACGCGCTCGACGTCCTGGAGAAGGAGGCGACGGACCGCTACGGCGCGCCGCCGCCCGAGTTCGCGCGGCTCCTCGGCCTCGGGCGGCTGCGGCTCCTCGCGCTCGACCTCGGCGTCCGCTCGCTCCAGCGCCGCGGCGCCGAGCTCGCCGTGACGCTCGAGAAGGCGCACCGCCTCGACCCCGACCGCCTCCTCGGGGCGATCCGGGCGAAGGGGCTCGCGGCCTCGGGGCCGGAGTCGTTCCGCGCGCCGGAGCTTTTCCGGGGGCTCCCGCCCGACACGGAGGAGGTCTGCGGCGTCGCGGGGCGGTTCCTCGTCTCCCTCGCGCGCCCCGCGACGGCGTTTGCGCCGGGCCTGCTCGCGGCGTTCTCGGAAGGGCCCCGGTGAGGAGGGGCGCCCTGGTCCTCGTCCCTCTGGTGGCGGCCCTCGCCCTTTCCGGATGCGCTCGAAAGGGGCCCCGGGCCGCCGCGCGGACCTCGGTCGTCGCGATGGTCGGCGACGAGCCGGTGGAGGAGGAGGACTTCGAGAACTACGTCCGCGCCGCCGCAGGCGCCGGCCTCGGCCAGGTCTCCCCCCAGGTCGCCTCGAGCCTCCTCGACCAGTACCTCGAGGAACGCCTCCTCGAGCGGGCCGTCGCCGAGGCGGAGCCCTCGCCGCGCGGGAAGACGGCGGCCGAGAGACGGGCCGAGGTCCTCGCCCGGGCGGCGCGCCTCGAGCAGATCACCGACACCGAGCTGCGCGCCGAGTACGACGCGGAGCCCGCGCGCTGGGAGCACCCGCCGCTCGTGAGGCTCTCGCAGATGATCCTTCCCGACAGGGCCGCCGCCGAGACGGCGCGCCGGCGGGTCCTTGCCGGAGAGGCGTGGGAGAAGGTCTCCCGGGAGGCGAGCCGCGCCCCGAACGCGGCGTCGGGCGGAGGGCTCGGCTGGCTCTCGCGCACCGACCTGCCGAGCGAGTTCGAGAAGGCGATCTGGGGGCTGCCGGCCGGAGGGGTGAGCCCGCCCCAGCCGGCCGGTCACGGGGTCCATCTGTTCCGGGTGGATGAACGGGCGGACGGGCGGGTCGTCCCGTTCGAGGAGGCGCGGCCGGCGCTCCGGCTGGCGCTGTCCGAGAAGCGGAGCAGCGAGGCGCTGGAGCGGCTCCTCGCCGAGGCCCGCAAGCGGCATCGCGTGGGCGTCATCGAGGAGCACCTCCCGTTCCCCTACGTCGGGGGGGCGGCCCGCTTTTCGCTAGACTCCGCGCCGTGACGTTCCACCGACGCCGTCCCGGCACCGCCGTCCTCGCCCTCCTCGCCGCCCTCGCGCTCCCCGCGGGCGCCGAGGTCCTCGAACAGATCCTCGTCCACGTGAACGGGCGGATCGTCACGCAGAGCCAGCTCGACGACCGGGTGCGGGCCGTCCTCGCCGAGGCCCCGCCCGACCTCGACCAGGGGCGCCGCGACGACCTCCGGCGAGCGGCGCTCAAGGAGCTCGTCGACGAATCGCTCCTCGAGGACCGGGCACGGGACCTGGACCTCGTGGCGACGGACGCCGAGGTCGAGGAGCAGGTGAAGCACCTGAAGGAACAGAACAACCTCGCCTCGGAGGAGGAGTTCGTCCGCGCGCTGGCCGCGTCGAACCTGACTCCGGCAAAGCTCCGCGAGCAGCTGAAACGGACCTCGACGATCCAGCGCGTCGTCGGCCGGGAGGTCAACAGCCGCGTCGACCTCTCCGACGACGCCCTCCGCCTCGTCTACGAGAGGCAGAAGGAGACGTGGGCCGTCCCCGAGAAGGTCCGCGTCTCGGAGATCCTCGTCAATGCGGGGCCCGGGGCGGAGGAGAAGGCCCGCGAGGCCGCGTCCCTCGTGAAGGGGGGCGCGCGGTTCGAGGACGTCGTGGTCCGCTTCTCCGACGGACCCACGCGCTCCAAGGGTGGCGACATGGGGACGTTCGGCCGCGGTGAGCTCGCCGCGGCGCTCGACGCCGCCGCGTTCTCGCTTCCCGCCGGCGGCGTGTCGGACCCGATCGAGACGAAGTCGGGATGGCACGTCCTGAAGGTCGTCGAGAAGATCCCCGCCGGCTATCGTCCCTTCGCCGAGGCGAAGGGGGAGATCCTGCGGAAGGAGCAGGAAACGCAGTTCCAGAAGAAGCTCGCCGAGTACGTCGAGAAGCTGAAAGGCGAGGCGATCATCAAGTACTCGGACGAAGCCCGGGCCCTGATGCCCCAGCCCTGACGTCGAGGCGGCGGAGCCTCGCGCCGCGAGGCAGGCGTCCGGATATGCTGGCTCCGCGGAACGCGACGCGCCGATGAGCGACGACCCGGTCCCGACGGTCTCCCGGGAGGAGCGCTACCGGGCGCTCCTCGGGATCTCGAACGTCCTGGGCGTCATCCGCGACCCCGCGGAGCTGGTCGGGCGCCTCGCGCGCGAGCTCCGGCAGATCGCCACGTTCGACTTCATGAGCCTCTACCTGGGCGACGTTCCCGGGCGAGGCCCGACCTGGAAGGTCTGGCGGGTCGACGAGCAGGCGATCGTCGCGGTGCCGGAGTCGATCCCGCTCGAAGAGACCGTCGAGGCCTGGGTCGCCGCGAACCGGCGTGTCGTGGCCTGGCCCCCTCCTGCGGGGCAGCCCTCGTTTCCGAGGCTCGAGGCGGTGCTCGAGCGGCACGGCATCCGCTCCTACCTCGCCGTCCCGCTTCTCTCGGCGGGCCGCCCGGTCGGCGCGTTGACCTTCGGGAGCTTCCGTCCGTTGGAGTACGACGAGGCCGAGACGGAGTTCCTGTCCGTCGTCGCCGACCAAGTCGCGCTGGCCATCGGAGGAGCGGCCAGCTTCGAGCGGGTCCGGGTCGCCCACGAGAGGCTCGAGCGGAGCAGCGAGCGGCTCCGGCTCGTCCTCGAGGTGGGCAGCGCCGTCCTCGCGAACCTCGACCTGGAAGAGCTCCTCCGCGCGATCTCCGCGAACGTCCGAAGGGTCCTCCGGTGCGACGTCGCGAGCGTCATCCTGCTCGACGCGGAAAGGAGCCGGGCGCGGCTCCACGTCCTCGACTTCCCCGAGGGGCGCGGGTTCGTGAAGGAAGGGGCCGAGATCCCGGTCCGCCGCGACGCGGTCGAGGAGCTTCTCCGTTCGAGCCGACCGCGGGAGCTCGCGGTCGACCGCGAGGGGACGCCGGGCTCGGACGTGGCGCGGGCCGAGGGGATCCGGCACGGCTGGACCTTCCCGCTCGTCTCGCGAGGCAGGGCTCTCGGCTTCTTCACGGTGGGTCGGCGGGACGAAACCCGGTTCGACGCCGACGAGGTGGACCTCCTCGCCCAGGTCGCGGGGCAGGTGGCCACCGCCCTCGACAACGCCCTCGCCTACCGCGAGATCGCCGGGCTGAAGGACCAGCTCGCGCGGGAGAAGCTCTACCTCGAGGACGAGATCCGCAGCGAGATGAGCTTCGACGAGATCGTCGGCCGGAGCGAGGCGCTCCGAAGGGTGCTCCGGCAGGTCGAGACGGTCGCTCCGACCGACTCGACGGTCCTGATCCACGGCGAGACGGGGTCGGGCAAGGAGCTCGTCGCGCGCGCCATCCACGACCGGAGCGCCCGGGCGGGCCGGACGTTCGTGAAGCTCGACTGCGCCGCGATCCCGTCGGGCCTCCTCGAGAGCGAGCTCTTCGGACACCAGAAGGGGGCGTACACAGGGGCGATCTCCGACCGCGTCGGGCGCTTCGAGCTCGCGAGCGGCGGAACCGTCTTTCTCGACGAGATCGGCGAGGTGCCGCTGGAGCTTCAGCCGAAGCTCCTCCGGATCCTCCAGGAGAGGGAGTTCGAGCGGCTCGGCAGCTCGAAGACCCTCCGCACCGACGCTCGCCTCATCGCCGCCACGAACCGCGACCTCGAGGCGATGGTCGAAGAGGGGACGTTTCGCGCCGATCTCTTCTATCGGCTGAACGTCTTCCCGATCCACGTCCCTCCGCTTCGCGAGAGGCCGGAGGACGTCCCCCTCCTCGTCCGCCACTTCGTCCAGCAGCTCGGCCGGAAGACGCGGAAGAAGGTCGAGACGATCCCCTCCGAGACAATGGCGGCCCTCCAGCGGTACGACTGGCCCGGGAACATCCGGGAGCTCCAGAACTTGATCGAGCGGGCGCTCATCCTGACGACCGGCCCTGTCCTCCAGGTCCCGCTGGTTGGACTGAAGTCGCGCTCCGGCGCGCCTCCGGCGATCCCGACCCGGACCCTTCGAGAAGCGGAGCGGGAGCACGTCCTCGCCGTTCTCGAAAGCACGGGGTGGGTGCTCGGGGGGGCGAACGGCGCCGCCGCACGCCTCGGCCTCAACCGCTCGACGCTCCAGTTCCGGCTGAAGAAGCTCGGGCTCGTCCGACCAGATCGCGGGGGCGCCGCGGACCGCGCCTGACGTCCTGAGTGCCAACATGTTGGCGCGGTGCCAATATTTTGGCGCCAATCTTCTGGCGTTCGCCTGAAACCCGAACGCGGCCCGATCCGTTTAGCCGAGTGGGTTCAGGGGCTTGGAGTGAGACCTTCGGCCAGTCTCCCGGGGCATCGGGGTTGCGATAGCGGACTCGGAGGAAGCCGCCGATGCTCAGGATCACCATCGAGCCCTACGAGCAGGAGGTTCGACTGAAGCTCGAGGGGGACCTCATCGGGACATGGGTCCGCGACCTCGAGGAGAGCTGGCGGGCTGCTCGGGAGGGCGGGCGGGACGCCGGCCTCGACCTGACCGGCGTCACGAAGGTGGATGACGCCGGGCGTTACCTCCTCGCCCTGATCCACGAGACCGGCGCCCCGATCGTCGCGAGCGGCTGCGCGATGAAGGCTCTCGTCGAGTCGATCGCCCGCGACTGGCCGGCCCGGTCGGCCGCGTCGCCGATCCCCCGGCCGAGCTGAGCCGCTCCGGTCCCGCGCCGCGGATGCCTTTCGACACGCTTCAAGAGATGGAGATGAGCATGAAGACCCGTTCCTTCCCCGCTTCCGCCCTTCCCCTCGGCGCCGTCCTCGCGATGGTGGCCCTCGGCACGGCCTGCAGCAAGCCGGCCGCGGGCCCTCCGCCGGGACCCGCCGAGGTCGGCGTCGTCACGATGACCCCCGAGAGGGTCGTCCTGACGACGGAGCTCCCGGGCCGGACGAACCCGTACCTCGTCGCCGAGGTCCGCCCGCAGGTGAACGGCATCCTGCGCGAGCGGACGTTCGAGGAGGGCTCCGACGTGAAGGCGGGAGACCTCCTCTACCAGATCGACCCGGCCCCGTACCAGGCGGCCTTCGAGCAGGCGAAGGCGTCCCTCGCGATGGCGGAGGCGAACCTCCCGGCCGCGCGCTCGCGCGCCGAGCGGATGAAGGGCCTCGTCGAGATCCACGCCGTCGGCCAGCAGGACTACGACGACGCGGTCGCGGCGCTCCAGCAGGCGGAGGCGAGCGTCGCCGCCGCGAAGGCGACGGTCGAGAGCGCCCGGATCAACCTCTCCTACACGCCGATCCGCGCGCCGATCTCGGGGCGGACGGGACGGTCGAGCGTGACCGTCGGCGCCCTGGTGACGGCCTACCAGCCCGTCCCGCTCGCGACCGTCCAGCAGCTCGACCCGATCTACGTCGACGTGGCGCAGTCCTCGGCCGATCTCCTGCGGCTTCAGAAGAGCCTCAACGGCGGGGCCCTGACCCGCGACGCCTCCTGGAGCCGCGTGAAGCTGATCCTGGAGGACGGGACCCCCTACTCGCGTGAGGGGAAGCTGAAGTTTCGCGAGGTGACGGTCGACCCGACCACCGGCTCCGTGACGCTCCGGATGGTCTTCCCGAACCCCGACCACGTCCTCCTCCCCGGCATGTACGTCCGCGCCGTCGTCGAGGAGGGCGTCCTCTCCGACGGGCTCCTCGTCCCCCAGCAGGGGGTCGCCCGGACGCCGAAGGGCGAGCCGTACGCCCTCGTCGCCGGCAAGGACGGGAAGGTCGAGCAGCGGATGCTGACGGTCGGCCGCGCGATGGGCGATCGCTGGCTCGTGACCGCGGGCCTCGCCGAGGGGGATCAGGTCATCGTCGAGGGGACCCAGCGGGTCCGTCCCGGCGCGGACGTGAAGGCCGTTCCCTTCGTCCCGGCCGCGCCGGGCGCGGCGGCCACCGGGCCGGCCGCCCCGGCGGCGAAGTAAGGGGCCGCCATGTCGTCCTTCTTCCTGAAGCGCCCGGTCTTCGCCTGGGTCATCGCGATCGCGATGATGCTCGGCGGGGTCCTGGCGATCGTGAAGCTCCCGGTCTCCCAGTACCCGCCGATCGCCCCGCCGTCGATCACGATCCGCGCCCAGTACACGGGCGCCTCGGCGAAGACGGTCGAGGACAGCGTCATCCAGATCATCGAGTCGAAGATGACGGGCCTCGACTCGATGCTCTACCTCAGCTCCGTGGCCGACTCCTCCGGCGGCGCGGAGGTGACCCTCACCTTCACGCCGGAGACGGACCCGGACCTCGCCTGGTCGAAGGTCCAGAACAAGCTCCAGCTCGCGCTCCCGGCCCTGCCCGACTCGGTCCAGAAGCAGGGCGTCACCGTCTCGAAGTCGACGCGCAACTTCCTCCTCATCGTCGGGCTCCTCTCCGAGGACGGCAGCATGACGCGCGCCGACCTGGCCGACTACGTCACCTCGCAGGTGGAGTCTCCGCTCGCGCGCGTGCCGGGCGTCGGCGAGGTCCAGGTCTTCGGCACCGGCTACTCGATGCGCCTCTGGATCGACCCGGACAAGCTGACGAAGTTCGGGATGACGATCGACGACGTCGTCGCGGCCGTGCGCGCCTACAACGTCGAGGTCTCCGCCGGCCAGTTCGGCGGGGCGCCGGCCGTCCCGGGGCAGCGGCTGAACGCCTCGATCCTGATCCAGTCGCTCCTCGTCACGCCGGAGGAGTTCGCGGCGATCCCGCTCCGGCACGACGCGGACGGCTCGGTCGTGCGCGTGAGCGACGTCGGCCGGACCGAGCTCGGGACCGAGATCCCGGACATCGAGATCTCCTACGGCAGCCTGCCGGCGACGGCCTTCGCGATCCGCCAGGAGGCGGGGGCGAACGCGCTCGACACCGTCGCGAGGATCAAGGCGAAGATGGAGGAGCTCTCGCAGTTCTTCCCGCCGGGGATGAAGGTCGTCTACCCGTTCGACACGACCCCCTTCGTGAGGGTCGCGATCGACGAGGTCGTGAGGACCCTGATCGAGGCGGTCATCCTCGTCTTCCTCGTCATGTACCTTTTCCTCGGGAACCTCCGGGCGACGATCATCCCGACGATCGCCGTCCCGGTCGTCATCCTCGGCACGTTCGGCGTCCTCGCCCTGTTCGGCTACTCGATCAACATGCTGACGATGTTCGCCATGGTCCTGGCGATCGGGCTCCTCGTCGACGACGCGATCGTCGTCGTGGAGAACGTCGAGCGAGTGATGAGCGAGGAGGGGCTCTCGCCGTACGAGGCGACGAAGAAGTCGATGGAGGAGATCTCAGGCGCGCTCGTCGGGATCGGCCTCGTCCTGGCCGCCGTCTTCGGGCCGATGATCTTCTTCCCCGGCTCGACCGGCGTCATCTACCGGCAGTTCTCCGTCACCGTCATCGCCTCGATGCTCCTCTCCGTCGTCGTGGCGTTGATCCTCACCCCGGTCCTCTGCGCCTCGCTGCTGAAGCCGGTCGCGAAGGGGCACGAGGCGGCCGAGACCGGGTTCCGCCTCCTCCGGCCGTTCTTCCTCTGGTTCGACCGGACGTTCTACAAGGGCCGCGACTTCTACCTGGCCGTCGTCCGGCACGTCCTCGGGAGGCGGGCGCGCTATCTCTTCGTCTTCCTCGTCATCGTCGGGCTGATGGGGCTCCTCTACCTGAGGATGCCGACGGGGTACCTGCCGGAAGAGGACCAGGGCTCGATCATGACGATGGTCCAGCTCCCCTCCGGCTCGACGCTCGAGCAGACGCGCGCGATCCAGAAGCAGGTCACCGACCACTACCTGATCGACCAGAAGGAGGCGGTCGCCTCCTGCATGGCGATCTCGGGGATGGGCTTCTCCGGGCGCGGGCAGAACCAGGGGATGGTCTTCGTCAAGCTGAAGGACTGGGACCTCCGGCAGAAGCCGGAGCTGAAGGCCCAGGCGGTGGCCGGCCGCGCCATGGGCGCCTTCTCCCGGATCCGCGGCGCCATGATCTTCGCCTTCCCGCCGCCGGCGGTCACCGAGCTGGGCGTCGCGACCGGGTTCGACCTGATGCTCCAGGACCGGGGCGGGCTCGGCCACGACAAGCTCTCCCAGATCGAGGGGCAGCTCCTCGGCCTGGCCGCCCAGGATCCCCGCCTCGCGCGCGTCCGTCCGAACGGCATGGCCGACGTCGCGCAGTACAAGATCGACATCGACTGGGACAAGGCGGGCGCGCTCGGCGTCCCCGTCCCCTCGATCCAGAGCTATCTCGCCGGGGCCTTCGGCAGCACCTACATCGGCAACTTCGTCCAGGGGGGCCGCGTCAAGCGCGTCTGGGCCCAGGCCGACTCGCCGTACCGGATGCTCCCGAGCGACCTCGAGCGGCTCTTCTTCCGCAACCGGCAGGGCAAGCTCGTCCCGCTCTCGGCGGTCGCTTCCGGGCGCTGGGTCTACGGCCCGCCGCGCCTCGAGCGCTACAACAGCTTCCCGGCCCGCAACATCCAGGGCGAGCCGGCGCCGGGGCACAGCACCGGCGAGGCGATGGACGCGATGGAGGAGCTGATCGCGAAGCTCCCGAAGGGGGTCGGCCACGAGTGGACCGGCCTCTCCTACCAGCAGCGGATGTCGGAGTCGCAGGCCGGCGCGCTCTACGCCTTCTCGATCCTCGTCATCTTCCTCGTCCTCGCGGCCCTCTACGAGAGCTGGACGGTCCCGATCACGATCCTCCTCGTCCTGCCGCTCGGCGTCATCGGGGGGATCATCGGCAGCTCGCTGCGCGGGATGGCGAACGACGTCTACTTCCAGATCGGCCTCCTGACCGTCCTCGGCCTGACGACGAAGAACGCCATCCTCATCGTGCAGTTCGCGAAGGGCTACGTGGAAGACGGGATGGGGCTCGTCGAGGCGACGCTCGAGGCCGCGAAGACGCGCCTCCGCCCGATCGTCATGACCTCCCTCGCGTTCGGCTTCGGCGTCCTGCCGCTCGTCCTGGCGAGCGGAGCCGGCGCCGGCGCCCAGAAGGCGATCGGGACGAGCGTCCTCGGCGGCATGGTCTCCGGGACGTTCCTCGCCGTCCTCTTCATCCCGCTCTTCTACGTCGTCGTCGTGAGCCTCTTCTCGAGGAAGAGGAAGCACGAGGCGGCGCCGCCGGAGACGCCCGTCCCGGCGGAGGGGAACTGACATGAACCGCACGCGAAACACGCTTCCCGTCGTCCTCCTCGCGGCGGCCGTCGGCCTCTCGGGCTGCACGCTCGCCCCGAAGTACGAGCGGCCGCCGCTCCCCGTGGCGGACGCCTTCCCGGCGGAGGCCTCCCCGGCGCCCACGGCCGAGGAGGCTCCCGAGGCCGCGGCCGCGCCCGCCGCGAAGGACGTCCCCTGGCAGGAGTTCTTCACCGACGCGCGCCTGAGGTCCGTCATCGACCTCGCTCTCGCGAACAACCGCGACCTCAGGGTCGCGACCCTCAACGTCCAGAAGGCGCAGGCGCTCTACCGGATCCAGCGTTCCGAGCTGAACCCGACGATCGGTGTCCAGGCGACCGGCGAGCGGTACCGGATCCCCGAGAGCCTCGGGAAGGACGGCGTGGCGAGCGTCTCCTCGACGTACACCGTCGGCCTGGGCCTCGCCTCGTGGGAGCTCGACCTCTTCGGGCGCCTCCGGAGCCTGAAGACGCGCGCCCTCGAGCAGTACCTCGCGACCGAGGAGGCCCGCCGCGGGGCCCAGACCTCGCTCGTCGCGGCCGTCGCCGCGACCTGGCTCTCCCTGGCGGCCGACGAGGAGAACCTCGCGCTCTCGAAGGGGACGCTCGAGGCCCAGGGCTCGGCCTTCGAGCTGATCCGGAAGAGCCGCGAGGCGGGCGTCGCCTCCGACCTCGACCTCCGGCAGGCCGAGAGCCAGGTCGAGGCGGCCCGCGCGAGCGTCGCCGCCTACACGGGCGCAGCCGCCGTCTCCCGGAACGCCCTCGAGCTCCTCGTCGGCGCGAAGGTGCCGGAGGAGCTCCTCCCCGACAGGCTCGTCGCCGTGACCGACCCGAAGGGGCTCTCGGCCGGCCTCCCGTCGGAGGTCCTCCTCCGGAGGCCCGACATCCTCGCCGCCGAGCACCAGCTCCGCGGCGCGAACGCGAACATCGGCGCGGCCCGCGCGGCGTTCTTCCCGCGGATCTCCCTCACGGCGGGATTCGGCACCTCGAGCCCCGACCTCGACGGCCTCTTCAAGTCCGGGACGAAGATGTGGACCTTCGCGCCGCAGATCGTCTCGCCCCTCTTCGCGAGCGGCTCCCTCTTCGCGAACCTGAAGGTCTCGAAGGTCGACCGCGAGATCGCCGTCGCGACGTACGAGAAGGCGATCCAGGCCGCCTTCGCGGAGGTGAGCGACGCCCTCGCGCTCCGGACGACGCTCGTCGCCCAGCGGGAGGCGCAGGACGCGCTCGTCGTCGCCCTCGAGGAGACGCTCCGCCTCTCCGACGCGCGGTACAAAGGGGGGATCGACGCCTACCTGCCGGTCCTCTTCGCCCAGCAGTCGCTCTTCGGCGCGCAGCGCGCCGCCGTCGGCGTCCGCTTCGCGGAGCAGGCGAACCTCGTGACGCTCTACAAGGTGCTCGGCGGAGGGGTCTGAGCCGTCGAACGGCCCCGGCCCCGGCCCTGGCGGCCGGGGCCGGGCTCAGTCCTTGTGGGCCTTCCAGCTCAGGGAGGAAGCGTCGGGGAGGCTGGTCCGGACCTCGAAGTCGCCCCGCTCGACGAGCGCGGCGAGCTCCTGCGCGGGGCTCCGCGTGATCGCGTCCGCTCCGAGGTCGTCCCGGGCGACGAGGCCGACCCAGGCGTTCCGCCCTCCGAGCTTCGCGGCGTAGAGGGCCTGGTCGGCGAGGTCGACGACCTGCTCCCACTCGACGTGGTCCGGCGTCGACCCGACCACCGGGTACGAGGCGAAGCCGACCGAGCAGGTCCGGCGCAGGACCGTCCCGTCGTCGAGGCGGAACTCGTGCGCCGCGACCCGCGCGCGGATCCTCTCGGCCAGGACGGCGCACTCCTTGCGGCACGTGTTGCGCCCGACGACGAGGAACTCCTCGCCTCCCCACCGGACGACGGTGTCGCTCTCGCGCGTCGCGGAGCGGAGGACCGCGGCGAGCTGCCGGAGGACCTCGTCCCCGGCGTGGTGGCCGTGGGCGTCGTTGACGGACTTGAAGTGGTCGACGTCGACCATCAGGAAGACGAGGTCGACGTTGACGGTGGCGCGATCGCCGCGGCCGAGGGCAACGTTCCGGTGGTTCCGGTTCACCTGCGCGACGACCTCGGGGACGGAGACGCCGAGGTAGCGGCGGTTCCGGAGGCCCGTCAGCGGGTCGGTCAGGCTCTGGTTCCGGAGCGCCTCGTTCGCGGCCTTCAGCTCGCGGGTCCTCTCGTCGACGAGCGTCTCGAGGATCACCGTCCGCCGGTGGAGCTTCCGGAGGCGACGCTGGACGGCGAGCGCGACGAGGCCCGCCAGGGCCAGGAGCGCGAGGGCGCGGAACCAGAGGCTCTGCCACCAGGCCGGGGCGATCGAGAACGAGAAGCCGGCGACGGGGCCCCACTCGCCCGCCGCCGCGCGGCTCCGCACCTCGAACCGGTACTCGCCCGGAGGGAGCGCCGAGATGCGGAGCTCCCGGATGCGCGAGGCGCGCCACTCCGGCTCGAGGCCGACGAGCCGGGTCTCGCTCTCGACGGCATTCTCGCGGACGAAGCTCAGGCCGGCGTAACGCACCTCGAGGACGTTCTCCCGGTAGACGAGGCGCTCGCCGTCGGGAGCGGGCCCCTTCCAGGAGCGTGGCCCGAGCTTCGTCTCGAGGATCGCCGTCGCCGGCGGCGGGACGGAGGGGGGCGTCACGCGGGGGTCGAACCGGGCGAGGCCGGACATCGTCCCGAACCAGAGGCTCCCGTCCGCGTCCTCCAGGAACGTCATGTTGTTGAAGTCCTCGCCGACGAGCCCGTCCTCGGCGCGGTAGCGGCGTTCGGCCCCGTTCTCGACGGAGGTGACGCCGAGGCCCGTGCCGGCCCAGATCCGCCCCGAACGGTCCTCGCCGAGCATGAAGACCTTCTGGGTCGCGAGGACGCTCCCGGGCGCGAGGAGGTCGGCGACGGAGATCCGCCCGCCGTCGTACGTCACCCGGCTCAGGCCCGCGCCCTCGAAATACGCGACGACGAGCTCGCCGCTCCGGAGCGAGAGGGCATAGGCGACGTGCGTCTCGCGGAGCCCGTCCGCGTTGGTGAAGCGCGTCCACGTCCCGCCGTCGCGGACGGCGAGGCCCTTCTCTCCGGCGGCCCAGAGGCGTCCCTCCCCGTCCAGGATCAGGCCGCTGAAGTACTCGGTCTCGCTGCCCCCGGGCACGACGACCGGCTCGAAGCGAAGCGGTCCCGGTCCCGTCCGCGCGGCGCGGAGGCCTCCGCCGTCGGCCGCGACCCAGAGCGTGCCGGAGGGGTCGAGGACCATCCGGAGGACGCGCGTCCCGCGGAGCCCCGACTCGGCGCCAAACCGTTCGATCCGTCCGCGGCGCGGGTCGACGCGCAGCACTTCGACGGGGACTCCGGCCAGGTAGAGGCTGCCGGCGCGGTCCTCCTGGATCGTCCGTATCCCGTTCCGCTCGGTCCCGGCGAGGAGCTCGAAACGGCTCGCTGCCGCCCGGGCGAGACCCTTCTCCGTCCCGACCCAGAGCGTCCCGTCGGCGCTCCGGAAGAGCGCGCGGACGACGTCGCTCGGGAGGCCGTCGACCGTCGTACAGCCGTGCCACACGCCGCCGCCGAGCTGCCTGTGGAGGCCCGTGCTCCCGATCCAGAGCGACCCCTCGCGATCGACGAGGGCGACCTGCGCCCATCCCGTCGGAAGCCCCTGATCGCGGCCGACGAGGTGCCACCCGTCCTCGTACAGGACGAGGAGCCCCGTCTCCGTGGGCACGAGGATGCGACCGTCGCGGTCGACGGCGAGGCGGCCGAGCTGGCTCTCGACGCGGGCGGGAGGCCGCGCCTGCCGGAACGCGTCGGCGCCGGGATCGAGGACGAAGAGCTGCGTGGACGAACGTGCCCAGACGCGGCCGGCCCCGTCGCCCGCGAGCGCGGTGAGCCGTTCGCCCGCGAGACCCGGCAGCGGCCACTCGCGCCAGCCCGAATCCGAGAGCGTCAGGACCCGCGTCCGCCCCCCTTCCGCGGCGGGAGAGGCCGCGGCCCAGAGACGCCCCTGGCCGTCGACCGCGAGGGCGCTCGCGTCGCCGCCGGGCCAGCCCGGCGCGGGAAAGAAGCCGCGCGCGCTCGTCCCGAAGTAGAGCCCGCTCCGCTGGCCGACCCAGAGCCGCCCGTCCGGGGTCCCCTGCAGATCGCGCACGGGCTCGGCGGGAAGGCCGGCACCGCCGGCGACCGGCACGAAGGCGCCGTCCGCCCACCGGGCGAGGCCCGAGAACGTCCCGGCCCAGAGCGTCCCGTCGGCTCCTTCGCACATCGCGCCGACGTACGTGGAGGGGAGCCCCTCGGTCCGTCCGAACCGCTCGAACTCGCGGCCGTCGTAGCGGAAGAGCCCGTCCTCGGTCCCCGCCCAGAGGAAGCCGCGCCGGTCCTGGTAGAGCGTCAGGATGAGGAAGTCGCCGAGGCCACGCTCGACGCCGTAGGCGCGGAACGTCGTCCGTCCGGCGGGGGTGGTCCCGGACGCAGCTGCCTCCTCCGCGTCGGCGCCGGGCGCGAACGCGAGGAGGCCGGCGAGGACGAGTGCGGCGCGACGGGAGCCGGGACGGAGCGGTCGAGGCGGACGCATGCAGGTCTCCTCCGCGCGCGGAACGGACCGGAGCCGGAAAGGCCCCCCACCAGTCTAGTCTCCGCGCCGAGGAGCCGGGGCGCCGATCCCTCAGCGCGCGCCGCGGCCGCTGAGGACCGTCGGGATCGTCCGGAGGAGGATCTTCGCGTCGAGCGTGAGCGACCAGTTGTCGATGTAGGCGAGGTCGAGCTCCATCCACTGGTCGAAGCTCGGGAGGTCGCTCCGGCCGGAGACCTGCCAGAGCCCGGTCAGGCCGGGCTTCATCGAGAGGCGCCGGCGCTGCCACTTCTCGTACCGGGCGACCTCGTCGGGCAGCGGCGGGCGCGGGCCGACGAGCGACATCTCTCCCTTCAGGACGTTCCAGAGCTGCGGGATCTCGTCGAGCGAGAAGCGGCGCAGGAGACGCCCGAAGCGGGTGACGCGCGGGTCGTGGGACGGCTTGAAGACCGGCCCCTCGTGCTCGTTCAGGTGCGCCACCTCGGAGAGCCGCTCCTCGGCGTCCTCCGTCATCGTCCGGAGCTTGTAGAACGTGAAGGGGCGGCCGCTCAGGCCGCAGCGCACCTGCCGGAACAGGACGGGGCCGTGCGAGCTCAGCTTGATCAGGACGGCGAGGAGGGCGGCAAGCGGGAGGCAGACGATGCCGAGGAGGAGCGCGAGCCCGACGTCGACGGCGCGCTTCACGAGGAGCGCGCCGGTCTCGGCGGGGGTCGTCGAGAAGGTGAGGAGCGGCGTGCCGTCGAACTCCTCGAGCTCCACCTTCGCGAAGACGTGGGGGAAGAAGTCGAGGATGAGCCGCGTCTTCACCCCCATCTCCTCGCACATCAGGAAGACGTCCTCGAGCTGGTCGACGTCGCCGCGGTCGACCGCGAGGATCACCTCGTCGACGGGCAGGGACGTCAGGATCGTCGGGAAGTCCTCGAGGGAGCCGAGGACCGGAAGGCCGCCCGCCGTCGTCCCGGCCTCCGAGGAGGCGGGACGCTCGCGGACGAGGCCGAGGAGCTTCAGCCCCCACCAGGGGTGGTCGTGGATGAGCCGCGCCATCGACCGGGCGCGCGGCGTGTCGCCGATGATCACGACCGTCCGGTAGTTGTACCCGCGGGCGCGGACCCGCCGCGCGACGATCCGTATCGTCAGCCGCTCCACGACGAGGAAGAGCGTGTTGAGGACGGCGAAGAGCGGGAGGAACGGCCGCGAGATGAAGTCGAGCCTCAGGCCGTAGACGAGGATCGTCAGGAGGACGGTCCCGCCGAGGACGATCTTCCCGACGAGGAGCGCTTCGTCCTTCAGGCCCGAGGTGCGCCGGCTCCGGTAGGCGCCGGCCAGGAAGAGGAGACCGGTCCAGATGACGACGACCGGCCCGACGAGGACGAGGTACCAGGTGAACGGGTAGAGGGGCGTCAGCCTCTCGGGGAAGAAGCGGGGGAGGAGCTCGCTTCTGACGATGTAGGCCGCGGCGAGGGCCGCGAGCGTCGAGGCCAGGTCGGCGGCGTAGAGCGAGGCGGCGACGGACCTCGCCTGCTGCTTCAGCATTCCGGCGCCGATCGTAGCCCGTCCGGGTCCCGCCCGGACAGAAGCGCTTCGTAGGCGTCGGTCACGTCGTCCCAGCGGTAGCGCTCCGCGGCGCGGCGACGGGCCGCCGCGCCGAGCGCCGAGCGCCGCCCGGCGTCGGGGAGGAGGCCGCCGAGGAGCCGCGCGAGCGTCTCTGGCGCGCGGGCGTCCCAGTAGAGGGCGGCTTCTCCCGCCACCTCGCGGTTCTCGGGGGTGTCGTGGACGAGGACCGGACGTCCATAGCCCATCGCCTCGATCAGCGCCGGGTGCGTCCCGCCCACCTCGGTCGCGTGGACGTACGCCGCCGCGTTCGCCAGGAGCGCCCGGTATCCCTCTCCGTAGATCGCGCCGGGGAGGACGACGCGGGGGTCCCGCGCCGCCTCGTCCCGGAGGCGGGCGATGAACCCCTCGGCGTACGGCGCCGACCCGACGAGGAGGAGGGGCCGCTCGCCCGGGACGTCCCGGTAGGCGCGGACGACGGCGTCGGGGTTGTTCTCCGGCTCGAAGCGCGAGACGTAGAGGAGATACTGCCCCGGCTCGAGCCCGAGTCGCCCGAGGACCGTCGCGTCTTCCGGCTCGGGGAGGTCGGAGCCGTACGGGACGAACGCCGACTCGGCGCCGTACCGCTCCCGATAGTAGCGCCGGATCTCCTCGGCGTCGGTCACGACGACGTCCGGGAGGACGCACGAGAGCCTCTCGGAGAGCGCGTAGACGGCCTTCCCGAGGCGATTCCACTTCCTCCGGTTCCGCTCCAGGCCGTCGACGTTCAGGAGGACCCGCGTCCCGGCTGCCAAGAGCCGCGGGAGCCGGCAGGCGAGCGCGTTCGCGCCGTTGCAGACGAGGACGGCGTCGTACCCGGCGGCGGCCGCGTGAAGCCCCGACGTCACGCCGTGAACGACGGTGTCGAGGTACTTGTGACGGAGCGTCGGCGTGAAGACGACGCGGGCGCCGCGCCAGGAAACGACTTCCTCACGGACGGCGCCGCGCCGGGCGTAGACCGTCACGTCGTGCCCCCGCGCGGCGAGCCGGGCCGAGAGCTCCTCGGCGAGCGTCTCGAAGCCTCCGTACGCCGCGGGGACGCCGCGCGTCCCGAGGATCGCGAGCCTCACGCGTCCACATCCGGGATGCGCGCCCCTCCCGGGTCGGGTCCGAACCAGCGGAGCAGCGCCCGGTCGGAGACCGTCCGTCGCTCGAGGACTTCGCGGCGCTTGGCGAGGAGCCGGGGTCGGTTCCGCGCGAGCCAGCGGAGCGCTTCGAGCGAGGTCCTCTCCGCGAAGGCACAGGCCCCGACGACGACGACGTCCCGGGCGAACGTCAGGGGGAACGTCGCGCGGAGGTGGTCGGGGCCGGCGTTGTTGATCCGGAGGAGGAAGCGGTTCTTCACCGAGTGGAGGTTCGCGACGGCCGACATCTGCCGTCGCCGCTCCGGGAGGTTCCGGCGCCGGTGCCACGCGAGCGCCGAAGGGACGCAGCGGGCCGACCAGCCTCGTCCGCGGAGGCGCCAGGCGAGGTCGACGTCCTCGCGGTAGACGAAGAAGTCATCGTCGAAGTAGCCGGTCGAGATCTTCACGTCCGCGAGGGCCGCGGCGCGGTAGAGGGCGACGCAGCCGGAGACGCCGAATATCTCGGCGGGCCGGTCCCACCGGCCGGTGTCGGGCTCTCCCGCGCCGACGTCGAAGTGCCGTCCCCCACGGGTCATCCGGATCCCGACCGTGTCGATCACGGTCGTCGGCTCGAGCTCCGGACCGTCGGCGCGAAGGATCTTCCCGGTCATCGCGCCGACCCACTCCCGGCCGGGCCGGTCGGCGTCGACGAGGAGCCTTTCGAGGTAGTCGGGAGCGAGGACGACGTCGGCGTTCAGGACGAGGACCCACGCGGCCTCCCGCTCGATCGCCTTCGCGATCCCAATATTGTGTCCTCCGGCGAAGCCGAGGTTCTCGCGGGAGGCGACGATCTCCATCGGCACCGGGGCGGTCTTCTGCGCGGCCGCGAGCGCGGAGCGGGTTCCGTCCTCCGAGCGGTTGTCGACGGCGACGACGGAGAAGTCGCGGAACGTCTGGGCAAAAAGCGTCGGGAGGAGCCGCTCGGTGTCGCGCGACTCGTCGTGCGTGACGAGGGAGACGACGACGCGCGGCACTCAGGCGCCCCCGGGAAGGAGCGCGCTCCGGAAGCCGAGGCCCAGGAGGCCGCGGAGGACGCGAACGTACGCCCGCGCCGCCTCCGGCCGGGCGTGGTCGCCGCGGACGAACGGGAGGAGGACGAGGCGGAGGAGCGCCCCCACGGCGAGGACGGACCGCGCCCCGGCACGCGTGGCCGGCCCGGAATGGCGCCCCAGGTACCGGATGAGGTTCCGCGTGTAGAGCGGCAGGTAGTCGTCGTAGGGGAGCGCGCGCATCGTCGTCCCGCCCACGTGGCTCGCGCGAGCCGCGGGGACGAAGCGGATACGGTACCCCGATTCGAGGAGCTTCGCCGAGAGGTCCACGTCCTCGAACCAGGCGGGGGCGAAGGCCGGGTCGAAGCCGCCCACCCGCTCGAACGCCTCGCGCCGGACGAGGAGCGCGGCGGCCGCGGGCTGCTCGACGTCGAACGGCTCCGAGCGGTCGCGGTCGAGATAGCGCTCCCCGCGGAAGCCCCGGTTCGACGCGAAGAGGCGATTCACGAGGAACGCCTCCCGGGCGAGGGAGCCGAGCGTCGGGAGCCTTCGCAGCTGGAACTCCTCCTGCCCGTCTCCCTCGAGGGCGGGCGCGACGGCCGCGACGGCCGGGTCGGCGTCCAGCTCGGCGAGGAGCGCGGCGAGCGCGGCGGGGCCGTCGACGAGGGCGGCGTCGGGGTTCAGGAAGAGGAGCGTCTCGGCGTCGGGGAGCCCGTCCACGGGCCCGGCCCCGAGGTTGCACGCCGGGCCGAAGCCGGCGTTCGATTCCAGCCGGAGGACGACGGCGCCCGCCCGCTCCGCCTCGGAGGCCGAGCCGTCGGTCGAGGCGTTGTCGACGACGACGACCCGCGCCGGCGGGGGAACCGACGCGACGGCCCGGCCGACGTGCCCGGCCGAGTTCCAGGAGACGACGATCGCTCTCACCCGGGAGAGGGGGCCCGTCATCGTGGCAGGCTCCGCAGGAGAGGGGGTCCGTCGCGCGCGGCGCGGTCCTCGGCCGAGCGTCGCGTCACCGCGGCCGTGGCGGAGGCGAGCGTCCGGAGGGCGCGCCCCGCGCCGAGCTCGCGGACGGCGTCGCGGAGGGCGGGGAGCGGCACCGGGTGGGCGAGGAAGGCGGAGAGACGAGCGCCCGCCGAGAGATTGCGGCGAAGCGTCCGGAGGCGGTTCGCGAGGAGCAGCCGCCACTTCCGCTCGGGGATCCGGCGTCCCGTCGCCGAGCCGGCGTGACGGGCCCGGGCGGCGGGGACGCAGGCGAAGCGGGCTCCGGAGCGCAGGAGCCGGAGGGCGAGGTCGGCGTCCTCGTACCAGGCGAAGAAGGAGCCGGCGAAGCCTCCGGCCTCCTCGAACGCCCGCCGCCGGAAGACGGGCGCCGTGCCGGAGACGCCGGGGACCGGGAAGACGGGCGCGTCGGCGGCCGGCGGCGGCTCCCCATGGCCGAGCTGGACGGCCTCGAGGCGCCGGTTCCACGCGATCCCGAGACCGTCGGCGAGGCGCCCTTCCCCGTCCAGGATCACGCCCTGGACGGCGGCCAACCCCGCGTCGGCCTCCAGCGCGCCGATGCACGCGGCGAGGTACCCCGGCTCGAGGACGGCGTCGTTGTTGACGAACGCGAGGTACGGCAGCGCTTTCAGCCGGGCGTCGATCGCTCCGCCGTTCGCCGCGGAGGCGAAGCCGCGGTTCGCACCGAGCGGGAGGACGAAGACGCCGGGGCGTGCCGAGAGCCGGCGAAGCTCCTCCGCATCGGAGCCGTTGTCGACGACGAGGACCCGCGACGCCGGCTCTTTCGCGAGCGCGTCGAGGCAGGCGTCGAGGAGCGAGCCTCCGTTCCAGTTCACGACGACGACCCCGACCGGGAGCCTCTCCATCCGGCCGATTATCGGGGCGCCGTAAAATCCGCCTCCCATGCTGGCCCGAGACTTCCTTCGCACTCGTTTCGCCGACCTGCCGCACCTCCTCCGGAACCGGACGTACGACGCCGGCGCCCTCGCCCGGTGGGGCGAGCTCGACGCCGAGCGCCGCAGGCTCCTGACGTCCGTCGATGCGCTGAAGGCCGAGCGGAACACGCTCTCGGCCGAGGTGGGGCGGAAGAAGAAGGCGAAGGAGGACGCGACCGCCGAGATGGAGCGGGCGCGGGCCCTCGGCGGAGAGGTCTCCGCCGGAGAGAAGCGGCTCGAGGAGATCGAGGGGGAGTTCTTCGCGATCGAGCAGACCCTCCCGAACGTCCCCGACGAGAGCGTCCCGGACGGCGAGGACGAGACGGGGAACGTCGTCCTGAAGAGCTGGGGCGAGCCGGCGCGCTTCGATTTCGCGCCGAAACCCCACTTCGAGCTCGGCCCCGCGCTCGGCATCCTCGACTTCGAGCGGGCGGCGAAGGTGACCGGCTCCCGATTCACCGTCCTCTCGGGCGAGGCGTCGCTCCTCTCTCGGGCGCTGATCGCGTTCATGCTCGACCTCCATACCCGCGAGCACGGATACCGGGAGGTCCTGCCCCCGTTCATCGTGAACGCCGCGTCGCTCTTCGGGACGGGCCAGCTCCCGAAGTTCGAGGCGGACCTCTTCCGCCTGAAGGACACCGACTGGTACCTCGCCCCGACGGCGGAGGTCCCGGTCACGAACCTCCACCGCGACGAGGTCCTCCGGGAGGAGCAGCTCCCGATCTCCTACTGCGCCTACACCCCCTGCTTCCGCGCCGAGGCGGGGGCGGCGGGGAAGGACACGCGGGGCCTGATCCGCCAGCACCAGTTCGACAAGGTCGAGCTCGTCAAGTTCACGGCGGCCGAGAGCTCCGCGGAGGCGCACGATGCTGACGCGCGACGCGGAGACCGTCCTCGAGCGACTCGGCCTGCCGTACCGGAGGGTCGTCCTCTGCCGCGGGGACATGGGCTTCTCCTCGGCGAAGACCTACGACCTCGAGGTCTGGCTGCCGGGGCAGGACGCCTACCGCGAGATCTCCTCCTGCTCCGACTTCGGCGCCTTCCAGGCCCGCCGCGCGGCCATCCGGGTGAAGCGGACCGTCGACGGGAAGGGACGCAACGAGTACGTCCACACGCTCAACGGGTCGGGGCTCGCGGTGGGGCGGACGCTCGTGGCGATCCTCGAGAACTACCAGCGGGAGGACGGCTCGGTGGCGATCCCGGAGGCGCTCCGGCCCTACTGTGGCGGGCTCGCCGAGATCCGGAAGGGCTGAGCGTCCGTCCCGGAGGGCCCGATGAGGCCCCGCCGCCCGTCGCGGGGCCTCTGCTAAACTCCGCCCCCCGCGGGAAGCGGACAGGTGGGTGAGTGGCTTAAACCAACGGTTTGCTAAACCGTCGTAGGCCTTCAAAGCCTACCGGGGGTTCGAATCCCCCCCTGTCCGCCAGCTCCTTCGACGGAGGAGTGGCCGAGTGGTTTATGGCGGCGGTCTTGAAAACCGTTGAGCTGCAAGGCTCCGGGGGTTCGAATCCCTCCTCCTCCGCCATTCCGACCCCCGTGGGAGAATCGGCGGTCCCGCCTTCGGGACCCCCCTGATGGCCCAGATCCGCTCCCGCATCCTGATCGTCGACGACGATGCCCTCTCGAGGCGAGTCCTGGAGCAGGTGCTCGTGGCGGCGGACTACGAGGTGGAGAGCGCCGGGGACGGGCAGGAGGCGCTCGGGAAAGTCCGCCTCCACCGCCCCGACGTCGTCGTCACCGACTGGCAGATGCCGAACATGGACGGCCTCACGCTCTGCCGGATCCTGAAGGGGACCGAGGAGACGCGCTTCACCCACGTCATCATGATGTCGACGCAGGGGGAGACGGAGGCGAAGGTGACCGGCCTCGAGACGGGCGCCGACGACTACCTCGTCAAGCCGGTCGAGCCGGTGGAGCTGAAGGCGCGGGTGAAGGTCGGGCTCCGCCTCCAGCGCGCCCTCTCGGACCTGGCTTCGAAGAACGAGATCCTCGAGAAGCTCGCCCTGACCGACCCGCTCACCGGATTGTCGAACCGCCGCGCTTTCGGAGAGGCGCTCGCCTCGGAGCTCTCGCGGATCGAGCGGCACAACCAGCCGGCGAGCCTCCTCGCGTTCGACCTCGACCACTTCAAGCGGGTGAACGACTCCCACGGGCACGCCGTGGGGGACGAGGTCCTCGCCGCCTTCGCGGCGGTCCTGAAGCGGGGCTGCCGAAGGGGCGACCTCGCCGCCCGCCTCGGGGGAGAAGAGTTCGCGATCCTCCTCCCGACGACGGCCCTCGTTCCCGCGGCCCTGGTCGCGGAGCGGATCCGGCGGGCGACGGAATGTCGTCCGCTCGGGGTGAGCGTTCCGGTCCCCGTGACCGTGTCGGTCGGGGTCGCCTCCACCGAAGGCCTTCCGCTTCCCCCGGCGGCCGCGGAGCTCCTCCGGCTGGCCGACGGCGCCCTTTACCGGGCAAAGGCCGAGGGACGGAACCGGGTCGTCTCCGGCTGACCGGCCCGGGCGGGCAAACGGCTCGCTCCCTTCGATTTCCGGGCCCGGGCCCGCCGAAACGGGAAACTACCGGCCCCCTTCGTTCGTATCCCTCGATTGGCGCCGGCCCACGGCGCCGGGCGAAAGGAACGCGAGAGAGATGAGCTCCCGGCTGAAATGGATCCTCGGGGCGGTCGCCGCCCTCGTCCTTGTCCTGATCGTCGTCGCCTCCCTGGCCGGAAAGGACCGGAACCTGACGCGGGTGACGACAGCGAAGGTCGGGAAGGCGGACCTCGTCTCGACGGTCAGCTGCAGCGGACGCGTACAGGCGAAGACGAAAGTCGAAATTTCCTCTCAGGTCATGGGCCAGATCGTCAACCTGGCGGTCGAGGAGGGCGACGTCGTGAAGAAGGGGGACTTCCTCCTCCAGA
Organism: Acidobacteriota bacterium; assembly: GCA_029567505.1. Taxonomy (GTDB): domain Bacteria; phylum Acidobacteriota; class Thermoanaerobaculia; order UBA5066; family UBA5066; genus UBA5066. The sequence goes on along the minus strand of JAKPXO010000269.1, from coordinate 2,710 downwards.
TCGACAAGGCCCAGTACGACGCGACGACGAAGGCCCAGCAGGCGAACCTCGAGGCGCTCTTCGCCCAGCGCGAGTCCGACCGGGCGACGGTGGAGCAGGCGAAGCGCGACTACGAGCGCGAGCGGAAGAACTTCGAGGCCCGGATCACCTCGGAGCAGGTGATGCAGAAGGCGAAGCTCGCGCTCGACGCGGCCAGCGCCTCTCTCAACGCCGTGGAGCGCCGGATTGAGCAGGCGCGGGCGCAGCTCCTCGCGAGCAAGGACTCTCTCGGCAAGACGACGCTCGTCGCCCCGATGAACGGAATCGTGACCGCCCGCCCCGTCGAGCAGGGGGAGAACGCCGTCGTCGGCACGATGAACAACCCGGGCACCGTCCTCCTGACGATCTCCGACATGTCGGTCGTCGAGGCCGAGATGGAGGTCGACGAGACCGACATCCCGAACGTGAAGCTCGGGCAGAAGGCGAAGATGACGCTCGACGCCTGGCCCGACCGGAAGTTCGAAGGGGTCGTGACCGAGATCGGCGGCAGCCCCATCACGAAGTCGGCCCTCGGCACCGACGCGACGGCCGTCAACTTCAAGGTCAAGGTCCAGCTGAAGGACCCGCCGGCGGCGATCCGGCCCGGCTTCTCCGTGTCGGGCGAGATCGAGACCGACAAGCGCGCGGGGGCGCTCGCGATCCCGATCCCCGCGCTCGTCGTCGCCGACGAGGCGTCGCTGAAGCGCCCCGAGAAGGGGAAGAAGCCGGCCCCGACGCCGACGCCGTCCGCCTCCGCCGACGAGAAGAAGGACGTCGAGGGGGTCTTCGTCCTCGCGAAGGACGGGAAGGTCGAGTTCCGGAAGGTGAAGACCGGCATCACGGCCGAGCTCCAGATCGAGGTCGTCGAGGGGCTGACGGAAGGGGAAGAGATCGTCTCCGGGCCGTTCCGCGCGCTTCGCTCCCTTCGGATCGGCGACCGGGTGAAGGTCGACAACAGCGGCGTCCCGCGGGACGAGAAGAAGTCGTAGGCCCTCGATGCTGAACGGGGAGCTGCTCCGCGTCGCCTTGCGGGCCATCAACGCCCACAAGCTGCGGTCGTTCCTGACGCTCCTCGGCGTCATCATCGGGGTGATGACCGTCATCGCGGTCGTCTCCGTCATCTCGGGCCTCAACAACTACGTCGCGACGAAGCTCTTCTCCCTCTCCCCCGACGTCTACACCATCGAACGGTTCGGCATCATCACCTCGCGCGAGGAGTTCCTCGACGCCCTGAAGCGGAAGCGGATCCAGAAGAGCGACCTCGAGGCCTATCGAAAGCTCGCGAAGAACGCGGTCCTGGTCGGAGCCAGCTCGGGGACGAACCGCTCCGTGAGGGCCGGGAGCCGCCGCCTTTCCGACGTCCGGATCACGGGGGTGACGGCGAACGTCGCGGAGATCTCGAACCTCGACGTCGACCTCGGCCGCTTCTTCACGGAGTCCGAGAACGAGCGGCGCTCCTTCGTGGCCGTGATCGGTACCGAGGTCCGCGACGAGCTCTGGCCGCGCCTCGACCCCGTCGGGCGGACGATCTCCATCGACGGGATCCCGTTCCGCGTCATCGGCCTCCTCGTCAAGCAGGGCTCCGTCTTCGGGCAGAGCCAGGACAACGTCGTCTACGTCCCCCGGGAGGCTCTCGCGAAGGCCTGGGGGACGAGGAGGAACGTCAGCATCTACGTGAAGGCGCGCGGCGGCGTCGAGGGGATCCCGGCCTCGATGGACGAGGCGCGCGCGATCTTCCGGGCGCTGCGCAAGACCGCCCCGTCGGCCCCCGACCCGGTCTCCTTCGTCACGGCGGAGGCGATCCAGGTCGTCTGGCGCTCCATCTCGGCGGGAGCGTTCGCCCTCCTCGCCTTCATCAGCGGGATCTCGCTCCTCGTCGGGGCGATCGTCATCGCGAACATCATGCTCGTCTCGGTCGTCGAGCGGACGAAGGAGATCGGCATCCGCCTCGCGATCGGGGCGCGCAAGGGCGACATCCTCCGGCAGTTCCTCCTCGAGGCGACGCTCCTCGCGCTCGGCGGAGGGGCGGTCGGCGTCCTGTTCGGCTGGGTCATCTCGTCGCTCATCAACGCCTTTACGCCCCTGCCGACCCTCGTGACGCCCTTCCTCATCACGACCGGCCTCCTCCTCGCCACGCTCACCGGCGTCCTCGCCGGCGTCTTCCCGGCGGTCAAGGCCTCGCGCCTGCCGCCGATCGAGGCCCTGCGCTATGAGTGAGCGCCTCTTCGACGTCCTCCGGCGGACTCTCGGCGAGAACCTCCGCTTCGCCTCGATCGCTCTTCGCGCCCACAAGCTCCGCGCGTTCCTGACGATCGTCGGGATCGTCATCGGTGTCTGGACCGTCATCGCGATGGTCGCCCTCGTCACCGGCTTCAACCGCTCGACGATGGAGGCGTTCTCCTCCTTCGGCACGACGCTCGTCCAGTTCCAGAAGTACGAGCCGCGCTTCTTCGGCGGCGGCGGCCCCCCTCCCGAGGAGGAGCGGAACCGGAAGGACCTGACGATCGAGGACGCCAAGGCGATCGCCCGCCTCGCCCCGTCCATCGCCGCGGTCTCGCCCGAGCGCTACCTGTGGGGCGGGTCGAAGGTGAAGGGGAACGGCAAGGAGGCGAACTCGCCGACCGTGGCGGGCGGGAACCAGAACTACCTCGTCTGCAACAACTGGGCGCTCGCCGACGGACGGAACATCGCG
>JAKPXO010000260.1 GCA_029567505.1 Acidobacteriota bacterium | reverse complement strand
CGCTTCCCCCGGTCGCGGTCGCCGCCGCAGCCGAAGACGACGCGGAGCGCGCCGCCGCGCGAAGCCGCGAGGGCCCGGGTCGTCTTCAGGACCCCTTCGAGCGCCGCGGGCTTGTGGGCGTAGTCGACGAGGACGAGGAGGTCGAGCGCGTTCGGCACCCGCTCGAGCCGCCCGGGGACGGCGGAGAACGCGCCGAGGCGCTCCGCGATCGCGGCGGACGGGAGACCGAGCGCGAGGGCCGCCGTCGCGGCCGCGAGGAGGTTCTCGGCGTTCGGCGCACCGAGGAGCGGCGAGTCGATCTCGAACGCCTCGCCGGTGGCGCGCCGCTCGACGCGGAGGCGGATGCCGTCGCTCCCCGGGAGGACGCGTCCGGTCACGTCGGCCTCGGCCGAGAGCGAGAAGGAGAGGGTCGTCTCGCGCGGGAGCCGGGCGAAGAGCTTCCGCCCCCACGGGTCGTCGACGTTGACGACCGAGCGCCCCCCCGGCTTGAGCATCGAGAAGAGCTTCGCCTTCTCCTCGAAGTAGGCTTCCATCGTCCCGTGATCGTCGAGGTGGTCGCGCGTCAGGTTCAGGAAGACGGCGACGTCGAACGCGCACCCCGCGAGCCGCTCGAGCCAGAGGGCGTGCGAGGAGCATTCCAGCGTCGCGGCCGTGCCGCCGCCGGCGGCGAGCGCGCCGAGCATCGGCTGGAGCTCCGTCGCCTCCGGCGTCGTCCGGGAGGCGTCGAGCGTCTCGGCGGGGGCGTCGCCCCAGCGGTAGACGAGCGTGCCGAAGAGGCCCCGCTTCGGGTGCGCGGCGCCGAGGACCTCGTCGAGGAGGAGCGTCGTCGTCGTCTTGCCGCTCGTCCCGGTGACGCCCGCCATCACGAGGCGCGAGGACGGGTCGCCCGCGAGGCGGGCGGCGAGGAGGCCGGCGGCCCGCCGCGGCGATTCGACCTCGAGGTAGGGCACCTCCACGCCGTCCGGCGCGGGCGCGGCCCCGATCGCCGCCGGCGCCCCGGCGAGGACCGCCTCGCCGACGAACGCGCGCCCGTCGGCCGACTTCCCCGGGAAGGCGGCGAAGAGGACGCCGGCTCCGGCGCGGCGCGAGTCGTGCGTGATCGCCTTCACCTCCGGGTCGCCCGGGGGGCCGACGCGGCGGTGCGGAAGGCCGTCGACGAGGACCGAGAGCTTCACGGCTCGCGCGCCTCGGCGGCGTCGCCGAACGGGAGCGCCCCGAGGGAGGCGTCGTTCGACGGAGGGTCGAAGGAGAGCGTGAGCCGGACGACGCTGCCTCGCGCGATCGGCGTTCTGGGGAGCGGGTCCTGGGCAACGACGAAGCCGTGCCCGGCGAGCGCCGGCCGGAAGCCACGCTGCGCGAGCTGCTGGACCGCCTCGCGCGCCGACAGCCCGGCGACGTCGGGGACGAGGCGCTCCCCCGCGGCGAGGCGCGAGAGGTCCTCAGGGACGGCGGTCGGACGGATCGAGGCCGGGACGAGGCCGGGCGGGAGCGGGCTCGCCGCCGCGGAGGCGCCGCGGGAGAGGTCGGCCGTCAGGAACGTGGGGGTGACGCGGTCCTCGGCCGGGAGGCCCGGCTCGCCCAGGACCCGCATCGCCTCGGCGGCGATCGCGGCGAAGACGGGGGCCGCGACGTCGCCGCCGTAGGTCCGTCCGCGCGGCTCGTCGACGAGGACGCCGACGACGAGGCGCGGCCGCTCGGCCGGGAGGAAGCCGAAGAAGGAGGCGACGTAGCGGTCGTGCGAGTAGCCCGAGCCCGGGATCGCCTTCTGGGCCGTCCCGGTCTTCCCCGCCACCGTGAAACCGGGGACGGCGGCCTTCTGCCCCGTCCCCTCCTCGACGACCTTCACGAGGAGCCGGCGCATCGTCGCGGCCGTCCGCTCGGAGAGGACGCGCGTGCCAGCGGCCGGCCGTCGCGTCTCGATCCGCTGACCGGGCCGGGCGACTTCGGCGACGAGGTACGGCGACGGGAGGATGCCGCCGTTCGCGATCGCGCCGAAAGCGCGGGCGAGCTGGAGGGCGTTCACGCCGATCTCCTGCCCGAACGAGATCGTCGGGAGCGAGAGGGCGCTCCAGGCCGACGGGTCACGGAGGAGGCCGCCGTTCTCGCCGTCCAGGTCGAGGCCGGTCTTCCGGCCGAAGCCGAACGCGCGGATCGCGCGGTGGAAGTCCGCCTTCCCCATCCCGAGTCCGATGTGCGCCGCGCCGACGTTCGAGGAGTGGGCGAGGACGTCGACGAGCGGGAGGGCGCCCCAGGCGGCGCGGCCGTGCTCGCGGATCGTCGTCCGGCCGATCGTGAGCGACCCGCCGCCGCAGTCGACGAGGTCGTCCGGATGGATCGTCCCGGCCTCGATCGCCGCCGCGGCCGTGATCACCTTGAACGTGGAGCCCGGCTCGTAGGCGTCGGCGATCGGACGGCAGCGGCGCGCGTCGGCGCTCGAATCGGACCACTGGTTCGGGTCGAACGTCGGGACGGAGGCCATGACGAGGACCTCGCCCGTCGTCGGGTCGAGGACGACCGCCGAGGCGGATCGGGCGCTCGTGTCGGCCCGCACCGCCGCGAGCTCGCGCTCGGCGACGTGCTGGAGCCCCGCGTGGAGCGTCAGCCGGAGCGAGGCGCCCTCCACCTCGTCGGTGGAGCGCCCCGCGCCGCCGGGGGCCCCGCGCTGGATCGCGTAGGAGCGCTGCACCGCGTCGCGCAGGACCGTGACGCGGGCGGGGCGGCCGCGGACCTCGCCGTCCCACGTGTACTCCAGGCCGCCGAGCCCCTGGCTGTCGGTCCCGACGTAGCCGACGACTGCGGCGGCCAGCGCCCCTTCCGGGTAGCGTCGCGCCGATTCCTTCAGGAGCCGCACTCCGGGGAGCGAGCGGGCCTTCACGGTGGCCGCCGTCTCCGCGTCGACCCGCCGCGCGACCCAGACGAACTCCCGCTCGCTTTCGGAGAGCTTTCGCTTCAGCTCGCGGAACGGCTGGTTCACGATCGGGGCGAGGGCCCGCGCCACGCCGGCAGGGTCGTCGATGTCGGACGGGATCGCGAAGACCGACTCGACCGTCGTCGTCACGGCGAGAGGCCGCCCTTCGCGGTCGACGATCGTCCCGCGGCGCGGCGCGAGCTCGACCGTCCGCTCCTGCTGCCTCTTCGCCCGCCTCACGTACTCGTCGTGACGGACGACCTGCAGCTCGACGAGCCGGGCGAGGATCGCGAGGATCCAGAGGCCGGCGAAGCCGACGAGGACGTAGGCGCGCCGGGCGTTCGTCCGGCCGGCGGGGGCCGTCAGAACCCCTCCTCCGTCCGGATCGGGGCGGGCGGCCCCTGCAGCTCGGGAGACGCGGCGACGCGACGCGCCGGGACCGTCTGAGGCGTCCCGAACGCGCCGTCCTTCACGAAGACGACCTGGTCGCGGCCGGGCGTGACGAGGCCGAGGCGCCGGCGCGCGACCTCCTCGACGCGGGCGAGCGCCGAGACGCGCGCCCGCTCCATCTCGAGCTGGCGCTGCTTCTCGGCGAGCGTCTCCTTGTGCTTCTGGAGGCTCTCGATCTGGTACCCGAGCCGGAACGTCTCGAGGTTCGTCCAGGCCGCCGCGAAGAGGACCGCGAGCGGCGGCAGGGGCGAGAGGAGGAGGGCGAGGAGCTCCCGGGTCCGCCGTCGGTCAGGCTCGCGGACGAGGTAGACGTTCTCGACGGGGCGGCGGACGGTGTACACGGCCCCTCAGCCGGACCTCGGGGGTCCGGGTGCGATCCGCTCCGCCACGCGGAGCCGCGCCGAGCGCGAGCGCCGGTTCTCGAGGACCTCCTCGTCGGAGGGGCGGATCGGCTTCTTCGTCACGAGCGCGAGGACGCGCCGGCGCGAGCAGACGCAGACGGGGAAGGAGGGAGGACAGGTGCAGCCGGCGGCCCGGTCGCGGAAGACGTCCTTGACGATCCGGTCCTCGAGCGAGTGGTAGGAGAGGACCGCCACCCGAGCGCCGAGCGAGAGGCGCGCGATGGCGTCGTCGAGGAAGCGCTCCAGCTCGACGAGCTCGCGGTTCGTGGCGATACGCAGGGCCTGGAAGACGCGCGTCGCCGGGTCGCGGCCTTCCTCGCGGCGGCCGCCGACCGCCTTCGCGACGAGGGCCCGCAGCTCCCCGGTCGTCCGGATCGGGGCCGTCCCGCGCGCCGAGACGACCGCGCGGGCCACGGCCTTCGCGCGCGGCTCCTCGCCGTAGTCGCGGAAGACGCGGGCGAGCTCCTCGCCCGGGAGCTCGGCGACGAGGTCGGCCGCCGTCGGGCCCGTCCGGCCCATCCGCATGTCGAGAGGACCGTCCTTCATGAAAGAGAACCCCCTCTCCGCCCGGTCGAGCTGCATCGAGGAGACGCCGAGATCGGCGAGGACCCCGTCCACTTGCGGGAGGTCCAGCCGGTCGAGGTGGAGGGCCAGCTCCTCGTGGCGCCCCTCCACGGCGACGAAGCGGTCGCCGAATCGCGCGAGGCGCGATCGCGCGAGCGCGAGCGCCTCGGGGTCGCGGTCGATCCCGACGAGCCGCACCGACTCGGATGCGTCGAGGAGCGCCTCGGCGTGTCCTCCCAGGCCCAGCGTCGCGTCGACGAGGACTCCGCCCCGCTCGGGCCGGAGCGCCTCGAGGACCTCACGGAGGAGAACGGGAACGTGAGCGGGAAGCTCCACCCCATCACTTCCTCAGAGCGCCCGCGCGAGGTCGTCGTAGTCCTCGTCGGTGATCGGCGCGGCGGAGAGAGCTGCGAAGTGCCGGGTCTTGTCGACGACCTTCAGGTGGTCGGCCTGCGCGAGAACGAGGACCTCGCTCCCCACGCCGGACGTCTCGCGCAGGAGCGCCGGGATCAGGAGGCGCCCCTGCCCGTCGAGGCTCACGGTCTGTCCGTAGGTGTTGTAGCGCTCGAGGAACTTCTGGCGGGCCCTGTGGACAAACGGAAGCGCGGCGAGCTTCTCCTCGAAGACCCGCCACACCGGCAGCGGATAGACGAGAATCTCCACGCCGGTGACCGACGTGACGAAGAACTCGCTGCCGTGCGCCGTCTCGAGCGGCTCGCGGAACTTGGCCGGGACCTTGATCCGGCCCTTCTCGTCGACCGTCGACTCGGCACTACCTCGGAGGCGCTCCATCTCTCGTTTCCGGGGAGAGGGGCGAGGGTGGCGACCGCGGCATCGTTGATACCCACGATCGACCACTCTTGGCCACTTTTTCCCACACGGAGTATCGACCTCCGTTTCTCTCATCGTCAAGGAGAAAGGGCTCCGGGGTGCTACCCTTGCGCCCTCCCGTGACGCCGCCCGAACTCCATACTTACGCCGTACAAACGCCTCTCCTCGTCGCCGACGCCCGGGCGCTCGACGCGCTCCTCGCGGAGCTCGCCGCGCATCCCTCCGACGACGTGGCGCTCGACACCGAGGCCGACTCGTTCCACCACTACTTCGAGAAGGTCTGTCTCCTCCAGCTCGCGCGGAACGGCACGGCCTGGCTCGTCGACCCGCTCGCCCGGCTCGACCTCGTGCCGCTCTTCGGCGCCCTCTCCACGCGGCGGCTCCTCCTGCACGGCGCCGACTACGACCTGCGGCTGCTCTCGCGCGGGCACGGCTTCACGCCGCGCGCGCTCTTCGACACGATGCTGGCGGCGCAGCTCCTCGGCGAGAAGGAGATCGGCCTCGCTGCGCTCCTCTCCTCGCGCCTGGGCGTGACGCTCGACAAGTCGAGCCAGCGCGCCGACTGGAGCCGCCGGCCGCTCTCCCCGACGCTCGTCCATTACGCCGCGTCCGACGTCCTCCACCTGCACGCGCTCGTCGCGCTCCTCGAGGCGGACCTCGCCGCGAAGGGGCGGCTCGCGTGGCACACCGAGGAGTGCGCGCGCCTCCTCGCGCAGGATTTCGCCCCCGCGCCCGACGACCCCGAGACGGACTGGAGGATCAAGGGCTCGAACGCGCTCTCCCCGAAGGAACGCGCTTTCCTTCGTGAGCTCTGGAGCGTCCGCGACGAGCGCGCACGCTCTCTCGACGTCCCGCCGTTCCGCGTCCTCCACAACGAGGCGCTCCTCGCCGTCTGCCGCCGCGCCGCCGGCGGTGAGACTCGCCTCGCCGAGCTCTTCCCGCGTACGCTCCCGCCCCCCTTCGCCTCAGGCCTCCGGGAGGCGCTCGAGAAGGCCGCAGCCCTGCCGCCGTCTTCCTGGCCACCTCCCCGGCGTGGCGAGCTCGTCCGCCCCGAGCCGGCGCTCGAGAAGGCGGTGAACCGCCTCAAGACCCGCCGGGACGCCGTCGCCCGCGGCCTCGGCCTCGACCCTGGAGTCCTCGCCTCGCGCGCCGCCCTCGTCGAGATCGCCCGCGCCGAGCTCGCGGCCCGTCGCTCCCTTCCTCCCGCCGACCTCGTCGCCACGACGGGGATCTCGCGCTGGAAGGCCGACCTCCTCGCCGAGACGCCGCAGGGCTGAGCTACGGCCGGCGCGGAGAGAAGCCGCAGCCGCCAACGCGGAGCACGCGCACCCCAGAGCCCCCGAGCCCGCGTGTCTCACGCCCGGGCTCTCGACCCGCGGGCGGGCGGGGTGCCCCACAGCGCCCTCTGCGCGCGCACGACCCACATCGACTCCTCTGCGCGGGCCGCCGGGGCGCGCGCGAACTCGCTTCGCTCAAACAGCGCGCGCGCCTCGTCCGTCGGCCTGCTCGCGGAGTCGTGTGGGTGCCCCGCACGTGCTCGAACGGGCGCTCGCAGGGCACCCCGCCCACCCGCTCACGTCACGCGCTAATCGACGGAGGAATCGAATCGCCCGCCGGAAGCGCATTGCGCGGACCGCATCGCCCCTGGCCTCAGGCAGGTTCGGGCAACGGCAGTCCATGTGCGCGCAGGAAGGTGAGCTTGTCCCAGTAGCCGCGCTGGAACACGATCTTCCCGCCCACGACGTGGAAGAAGCCGCAGCCGCGCAGCCCGAGCGGATCGCGCCACTCGAGGATCGCCCACTCGCCGTCCTCGAAGACGTTCTCCACGATGCAGACCATCCGCGCCGCCGCGAATCCTTCCGCGAACATCCGCCGGATCGCCTCGCGCCCCTCCACGGGCGCCTCCGCGACCTGGTGGTTCACCGCGTCCTCCGCGTACATCGACGCGAGCGCGTCCACGTCCTCGCGGTTGAAAGCTTCGACCCAACGACGGACGACTTCGCGCGGAGACTGCGCTTCACTCATCGAGCAGAGTGTAGAGGGTAGACCAGACCCCATCCCGGGGAGGACGTTCGCCTTGCTGCTGCCGTGAGCGGACGGGAGGGGCGTCCCGCGAGCGAGCGTTCGAGCACGCGCGGGGCACCCGCACGGCTCCGCGAGCAGGTCGCCGGACGAGGCGCGCGCGCTGTTTGAGCGAAGCGAGTTCGCGCGCGCCCCGGCGGCCCGCGCAGCGGAGTCGATGCGGGTCGCGCGCGCGCAGAGCGAGCTGCGGGATGCCCCTCCCGTCCGCGACTCGCGAGCCGCTACGAAATGGACATGCGTCTCTCGGTCTCCCGGTCTCTCGGTCTCTCGGTCTCTCGGTCTGCCCTCTTCCTCGACGCCCGTCAACGGAAAGCCCCCGCTCGTCGCGGGGGCTTCGTTCGTTCGGACGGGGCGGAGGGCGCGGGAGCGCGGGCTACCTTTTCCCCTTCTTCGCGGCCTTCTTCGCCGGCTTCGCCGGGCGCCGACCGGGCTTCGCGATCTTCGAGGGCTTCCCGAGCGAGGCGACCTCGGCGAAGTAGCGGGCGAAGGAGGCCATGCCGCCGGACGCCTGCTCCCAGTCGAAGTTCTCGTTCGGGGCGTGGTAGCCGTGCTCCGGGAGCGAGAGGCCGAGGAAGATGACCGGGCACTTCAGGACCTTCTCCATCGTCACGACGGCGCCGATGG
>JAKPXO010000252.1 GCA_029567505.1 Acidobacteriota bacterium | reverse complement strand
GAACGCCTCCGGCGGCCTCGCCGGAAGCGCGGCGCTCCTCGACGACTGCGCCGCCCGCCTCGTCGCCTGCGGCGTCGCGACGGAGGAGGAGGCGTGGATCGCGGCGTCGCGGACGCCCCGGCGCCTCCTCGCCTCCTGACGTCCCGGGCGTCCCCTCAGACCTTCCAGTACCAGCCGCGCTTCTCACAGAAGCGGAGGATCGCCCAGACGACGGCGAGGAGAACGAGCGCCTGCAGGTGCGATCCGAGGTACGGGTCGCCCACGCGCGAAAAGACCTTCTCGAAGAGGAGCCGGTGGAGCGGCACCGCCGCCCCGCCGACCGTCGGCTTGACGAGGATCAGGGTCTTCGCGAGGAGACCGGAGAGGACGAACGCGAGGAGCGGGTTCGTCCCGAACGTGACGAGGGGCGCGAGCGGCCGCATTCCGCCTCGCGCGTCGGCGACGATGAGGGCGAGGAGGAGCGCGAGACAGGCCGCGCCCGACGTGAAGAGGACGTAGGAGCCGGTCCAGAGCCCCTTGTTGAGCGGAAGACCGAGCGCGTGCGCGGCGAGGCCGCCCGCGATCCCGGCGGAGCCGGCAGCGGCGAGGAGCGCCCGGCGCCGCGGGGCCGGAGCCTCCGATGTCAGGAGAAGCCCTGCGAGCGCACCGGTCAGCATCGTCGCGAGCGCGGTGAGCGTCGAGAGGATTCCCTCCGGGTCCCAGGCGGGCTTCCAGAGGTGCCCCTTCAGGAGCGCCCCGTCGAGCGCGGCCTGGAGGTTCCCCTCGCGCGTCAGGTCGTAACCGGGGAGGACGAGGAGCGCGGTGTGGAGGGCGACGAGGAGCGCGGCGGCCGCGGCAAGGGAGGCGGCCTTCCGCTTCGCCGGTACGGCGAGGAGGAGGAGCGCACCGAGGGCGTAGACGACGCCGATCCGGGGCAGGACGCCGGGGAGGCGAAGGCGGAGGAGCCGCGCGAGCGTGAACGGGAACCAGGCGAGCGCCCAGCCGACGAGGACGATCGTCCCGCCGCGGCGGAGGGCGTGCCGCGCGAGCGTCGCCCGCGCGGCCCCCCGCGCGGCACGCCGGCCGAGGGAGAGGACCGATGCCGTCCCGACGATGAAGAGGAAGAACGGGAAGACGAGGTCGGTCGGTGTGCAGCCGTGCCACTCGGCGTGGGCGAACGGGGGAAAGACGTGCGACCAGCTTCCCGGGTTGTTGACGAAGAGCATCGCGGCGACGGTCGCTCCCCGGAAGAGGTCGAGGGCGACGAGCCGGCCGGCGGGAGGCTGCGCTTCGGACAGGGTCCGATTCTAGGCAACCGCGCGCACCTCGAACGATCTATCCTCGGAAGGCATGGATGGAACGACCGGCTCGGGATCGACGGGGGAGCCGCCGGCCCGGGCCTTCGAGACCGCCGGTATCGCGCTCGCGCTGGCCGACGCGTCGGGCCGGATCGAATGGTCGAACGAGGCCTTCCGCGCCCTCCACCGGGTCCCCGACGGGGGCGGGGGCGTCCTGTCGCTCCGGGACCTCGTCGTCGGACGGCCCGGGACGCCCTCACCGCTCCCGATGCCGCTCACCCTCGGGTTCCACGGAGTCGTCCGTCACCGGCGGCTCGACGGGACGCTCTTCTTCGGGGAGCTGAGCGTCGGGCCTTCGGGGAGCGGCGTCTCGATCTGGGTCCGCGACGTCTCCGAGGAGCGGCGCGCGGCGGCCGTCCACGACTGCCTTCTCGCCCTCCTCCGGACCGCCCGCGAAAGCCCCTCCCCCGCGGAGCTCTTCCCCGTGGCGCACGCCCTCGTCGGGCGACTCCTGCCCGCGACCGGCTTCGCCGTCGTCGGCCTCGACCCGGAGACGGCGCGGGTCGAGCTCCTCTACTCGGCGCCCGGAAAGCTCGGGGAGGACGTCCGCGAAGCCGTCTGGACCGTCGCGGGCGAGGTGATCGCCGCCCGCGCGCCCCTCTGCCTCGGTCCCGGCGGCCGCGACGGCGCCCCGTCCCCGCGAAGGGCCGGCCCCGAGGGCGTGCCGGGGAGCTCCTGGCTGGGCGCCCCGCTCGGGGACGACCTCGGCGCGCTCGTCGTCTGGGCCTCCGGCGGAGCCGGGCACGACGAGGCCGACGGCGCGCTCCTCGGGACCCTCGCGCCGCTCGTCGGCGAGGCGCTCCGCCGCGGCCGCGACGAGGCGCGGCGGCAGGGCGACCTCCGGGCGAAGACCGCGCTCATGGAGGCGCTCTCGGACGCCGGCCAGGCGCTCGTGACGCTCCGCGACGGCTTCGTCGTCTCCGCGAACGACGCCGCCCTCCGCCTCGCCGAGACGACCCCCGAGGAGCTCTTCGGCCGCCGCCTCCTCCTCGAGCTGGCGCCTCCCGCCGAGCGGACGCACCTGGCGCGTCTCCTCGCGTTCCCCCCGCGCGAGCCGTTCGAGACGGCCCTCGCCCTTCCCGGCGGCGAACGGCGGGAGGTGCAGATGGCGATCCGCGCCGTCGAGCTGCCCCACGGCCTCCTCCACCTCGCCGTCTTCCACGACGTCACCGCGCTCGTCCGGTCGGCGCGGACCGACTGGCTCACCTCCCTGCCGAACCGGCGCTCCACGGAAGACGCGCTTGCCCGGGAGTGGGAGCGGCTGCGCCGACGGTCGGGCGCGTTCACCCTCTCGCGCGGAGAGCTCGCCGACGCCCGCCCCGTCACGCCGCTCTCCGTCGTCATGATCGACATCGACGACTTCTCCCTCTTCAACGACCGGCACGGCCACTACACGGGCGACGAGATGCTCCGGCGGACGGCGCTCGTCCTGCGCTCGGCGCTCCGCTCGTGCGACCTCGTCGGGCGGTGGGGCGGCGAGGAGTTCCTCGCGATCCTCCCCGAGACCGACGACGTCGGCGCCCTCGCGGTCGCCGAGCGCCTCCGGCACGCCGTCGAGGCCGACGCGTTCTACGACCTCCCGCGCTTTCCGTCCGACGACGGCGGGGCCTCGGAGGGCGTCCGCCTGAGGGTGACCGTCAGCCTCGGCGTCGCCACGGAAGCGCGGCCGGCGGGCGCGACGGCCCAGGGCCTCGTCCGCCGGGCCGACGCCGCGCTCTACGCGGCGAAGGCGGCCGGAAAGAACCGTGTCGCCCCGGCGCCACCGGAGGCAGACTCCGCGGGATGAGACGTCTCCCCGCGGCGGCGCTCGCGGCGTCGCTCCCGCTCCTCGCGTCCTGCACCGCGTCCGTTCCCCGCGACCTCCGCCTCGTCCCGGCCTCGGATCCGCTCGCCCGGCGGGTCGCCCGCCTCGCGGAGGAGAGCGGCGCGCGGATGGGGGTCGTCGCCCTCCACGTCGAGAGCGGACGCGAGCTGCGGTGGCGCGACACGGAGACGTTCGAGGGGGCGAGCGTCGTCAAGCTCGCGCTCCTCGTGGAGGCGCTGGCGCGGAGCCGCGAGGGGAGGCTCGAGCTCGACGAGCGCTGGCTGATGCCCCCCGCCGCCGTCGCGGCCGGCTCCGGCATCCTCGACGAGTTCGGAGCGTGGCTCGCGCCGACCGAGCGCGACCTGCTGCGGATCATGATGGTCCTCTCCGACAACACCGCGGCGAACCGCTTCATCGACCTCTTCGGCGCCGAGGCCGTGAACTGCCGTATGGCTTCGATCGGCCTCGCCGGGATCGAGCTCGTCGGGAGGATCCCCGACGCCGGATCGCCCGAGGACGAGGCGCCCTGGAAACCGCTCGGCCGGATGACGCCGCGCGACACGGCCGAGCTCTGGCGCCGCGCGGCGACGGGCGAGCTGCTCGACCGCGACGCGAGCCGGATCGCGATGCGGCTCGCCGCCCGCCCCCGGACGGCGAACCGGATCCCGGTCCAGCTCTCCTCGCGTGCCGGGTACTCCTGGACCGGGAAGTCGGGGACGATGCGCGGCGTCCGTGCCGACTCCGGCGTCCTCGTCACGCCGAAGGGGACGTTCGTCTTCGCGATGTTCGCCGACCGCCTCCCCGACCGCGCCGACGCCGGCCCCGCCGCGAACGCGGCGATGGGGGCGATCGCGCGGGAGATCGTCGACGAGTGGTCCCGGAGCCTGCCGGACCGCGCGCCGATCGACCTCTCGGCGGAGCGCCCCCTTCAACCGGCGCTCCCGCCGATCGAGCGGACGCCGCTCGAGGCGCGAGCGGGCGCCCCCGACCTCGAGCGGGTCTTCCGCGAGACCGACCGGACGTTCTGGGAGCTCTGGGAGAAGGCGGGCGGAGACCTCTCCGACGCCTGCCTCCGGCCGATGCCGAGCTCCTGGTGGGAGGGCTTCCAGCCGGAGCGGATCGAGCCGCTCTCCGCGCTCGTCCTCCACCACACGGCGGGGGACGAGGACGAGTACGCCCTCTCGATCTTCGAGGACCCGGCCCGATTCGTCTCCTCTCACTTCCTCGTCGGGAAGGACGGCCGCCTCTGGCAGCTCGTCTCCCTCGAGCACCGCGCCTGGCACGCCGGCTCCTCGTACCTCCACGGCCGTTCCGTCCTGAACCGGAGCTCGGTCGGCGTGGAGATCACCGGCGACGGGAACCGGTACCCGTTCACGAGAGCGCAGATCGAGACCGTCGTCCGGCTCGTCGGCGTCCTGACGGCCCAGCTCGGCCTCGAGGCGCCGTGGATCGCCGGGCACGAGCACGTCGCGCCCCGCCGCAAGGTCGACCCGGGCGAGCGCTTCCCCTGGAACGAGGTGATGCGGCGGGGCCTCGACCTCGCGGAGCGGCTCCGGCCCTTCGTCCCCGCCCCCGCCCCCGCGGGCGAGGCTCCGGCTCCTTAGCCGGCGGGGCGGCCGGGACGCTCCCGCACGCTCCTCAGGCCGGGACGACGCCGAGGCCCGGCGCCTCCGGCAGCGCCCAGCGCCCGTCCGTCAGCTTCAGCCCCTTCCAGGGGTCGTTCGCGACGAGGAGGTTCCCGTCCAGGTCGAGCCAGTCGTAGAGCGGCGCGACGGCGACCGCCGCGGCGATGCCGAGCGACGACTCGATCATGCAGCCGAGCATCAGCTTGAAGCCGAGCGCCCGTCCGAGGGCCGCCAGCTCGTACGCGCGCGTGATCCCGCCGCACTTGGCGAGCTTCGCGTTGATCCCGTCGAAGAGGCCGACGAGGGACGGGACGTCCGGGACGTGGAGGACCGACTCGTCCGCGACGAGCGGCAGGGCCGACCCCGCCCTCACCGCCTTCATCTCGGCGTTCTTCGCGACGGGAAGCGGCTGCTCGACGAACTCGATCCCCATCGTCTTCAGCCAGGCGATCTTCTTCACGGCCTCCTCCGCGCTCTTCCATCCCTCGTTCGCGTCGACGCGGATCGGCTTCGCCGTGACGGAGCGGATCGCCGCGACGTTCTCCTCGTCGCTCGCGAGGCCGACCTTCACCTTCAGGAGCGGGTACGGCTCGGCCTCCTTCACCTTCTCCTTCATCACCTCGGCCGTGTCGATCCCGATCGAGAAGGTCGTCTGCGCCATCCGGCCGGTCGGAACACCGAGGAGCTTCCAGACCGGCTGGCCGACCGCCTTCCCTTTCCAGTCCCAGAGCGCCATGTCGAGCGCTGCGACGACCTGCGAGTCGCCGCCGCAGACGGCTTCGGCTCGCTCCAGCCACGAGAGGTGCTCCCACGGCGAAAGGCCGGCGCACGCCTCCTTCACCTTCGCGAAGGCGGCCTCTCCGCTCTCCCAGCTCTGGCCGTACCGGACGTTCGCCGCGGTCTCGCCGTAGCCGGTGATGCCGGCCGCGGTGAGCGAGAGGAGACCGTTCTTCTTCTCGCTCGAGGAGTTCCGCGCGATCGTCCAGGTGTGCCGCAGCTTCAGGAGCATCGGCGCCAGGGAGAGCGTCACGCCCTTCGGAGCCGCGGCGGCGGGGGGCGCGGCGGCGGCGAGGCCGGGGAGGAGCGCGGACGCGGCGAGCGTGCCGGTGGCGGAGAGGAGGTCGCGGCGCGAGACGGGGTCGGACATGCGACGATTATGAGCACGATGACCGCCCGTTTCGCGCCCCGATTTCCCGCCGCCCTGTCCCTCCTCGTCCTCCTCGCGGCGAGCCCGGCCGGAGCGATCGTCCCGGCAGCCCGTCCGGCGGCGGCCGCGGCGGCCCCCGGGCCGGCCGTCGTCGTCGTCCCGGTCGCGAACGTCCTCCTCCGCCCCGAGGCGCTCGCGCCGGTGGAGGACCAGGCGATCCTCGGGGAGACGCTCGAGGCGGCCCGGACCGAGGGGCGCTACCGCTACGTTCGTCTTCGCTCCGGCACCCGCGGCTGGATCGAGGCGGAGGCGATCCGGCCCGGCCTCCCCGACCCGTCGGCCGAGACGCTCGAGGTGACCTCGGGCCTCGCGCACCTCTACCGCGAGCCCGACTTCACGACCTCCGCACCGCTCGCGACCGTGCCGCTCGGCGCCCGTCTCGGCGGCCTCGCCTCCCTCGAGAAGAACGGGAACCGCTGGCGCGAGGTCCTCCTCCCCGACGGCCGGACCGCGTTCGCGAGCGCGGAGGACATCGCCCCCGCCCGGCTGGGCGGCGCGCCCCCCGTCCTGGACCCCGCCTCCTGGCTCGCGACGGCCCGGCGATTCCTCGGCGCGCCGTACACCTGGGGAGGGACGACGCCGTTCGGATTCGACTGCTCCGGCCTCGTCTTCCGGGTCCTCGAGCGGCACGGCATCCTGCTCCTGAGGAACAGCTCCGAGATGTGCTTCCGGGAACCGCAGCTCGTCCCCGTCCCCTTCGAGGAGCTCGCACCGGGAGACCTCGTCTTCTTCGGGACCGAGGAGAAGATCGACCACGTCGGCTTCTGGGCCGGGCACGACGAGGTCCTCCAGGCGACGACGGCCGGAGTCCCGTCGACTCAGGAGACTCCCTGGGCGAGCCCGCGGCTGGCGCCGCGCTTCCGCTACGCGCGCCGGCTCGCGGCTCTCCCCGGAGCCCCGCGCCCTTCCGGCCTCACCCCCGCGAAGGCCGACGCCCTCGGGCGGGCGCTCGACGCCCTCGCCGCGGAGGGCGGGGCGACGTTCGGGATCGTCGTGAAGGACCTGCAGACCGGCGGGACTCTCGCGCGCAACGCGACGACCGTGATGCACGCCGCCTCGACGATGAAGACCGCCGTCCTCCTCGAGGCGCTCCGGCGCGTCGACGCGGGGACCCTCTCCCTGGCCACGGGCGTACCCGTCGTCGACTGCTTCCCGAGCGCCGTCGACGGGAGCCCGTTCCGCGTCTCGCTCGACGGGGAGAACGAGACCCGCCTCGCCCCGTTCCTCGGGAACGCGGCCCGCCTCGACTTCGTCGCGCGGGAGATGATCGTCCGCTCCTCGAACGCCGCCACGAACCTGATGCTCGGTCTCTGCCCGCCGAAGGAGGTCCAGGCGTTCGTCGACCTCCTCGGGGCGGGCGGCGTGAAGGTGCGCCGGATGGTCGAGGACGAGAAGGCGTACGAGGCCGGCCTCTCGAACGAGACCGACGCCGCCGGGATGGCCGCCCTGATGGAGGCGGCCGTCCGCTCGCCCCGCCTCTCGTCCGGCTCGCGCCGCCATGCGTTCGAGATCCTCGCGGCTCAGGAGTACAACGACCAGATCCCGGCCGGGATCCCGCGACAGGCGGGCGCCGTCGTCGCCCACAAGACGGGGAGCATCTCGAAGGTCCAGCACGACGCGGCCGTCGTGAGGCTCCCCGACGGGCGGGAGTACGTCCTCGTCCTCCTCGCGACCGACTTCGGCGCGAGCGAGGAGGGCCGGAAGAGGGTGATCGAGACGACGCGGAAGATGTCCCGCGCCGTCTGGGAGGCGATGATCGCGCCGTGAGCGCTCCGCGCGGCTCCGCCTACTTCTTCCGCGTGTAGGTCATCTCCATCGACTTCGCCATCTTCCCGTCCGGGCCCGACATCCACATCTCGAAGAGGAGCGTCTCGGCGTCGACCTCCGTGTCGACCGACCGGATCGCGACCTTCTTCCCGTTCGTCGGGTCGAGCATCGAGCCCGTGTAGACGGTCTTCTTCCCGCCCTTGTCGAGGGTCCCGGACATGACGAGCATCCCGGTTCCCATCGAGTCGATCCAGTACGCCTCGTACTTCTTCTTCACGTTGTCGAAGCCGGTGTAGCCGATGCCCGAGAAGGGCTGGCCCATCGCCGTCCCCTGGAAGCGCTGCTCGAGGTAGCGTCCGCCGAGGACCATCCGGAACTCGCAGCTCCCCGTCGTCTCCTCCGGGGGCTGGCTCGGGTCCATCCACGACTTCGTCTTCACGTCCCAGGTCCCCTCGAGCTTCGCGAGGCGCGCGTGCGCCTCGCCGGGCGTCGCGTAGGCCGCCCAGGCCTTCATCGCCTCTTCCGCGGCCGCGGCGGGGGCGGACGCCGGCTTCTCCTGCGCGGCGGCGTGAAACGCGAAGACGAGGGCGGGAAGGGTCATCCAACGGACGAGGCTCATACGGTCTCCTCTCGGGCCACGGTCTCGGGGCGTTTCGCACAGTCTCGCACGTCCGTCCCGATCGGATTAGGCTCCCCGGGTGCCGTCCGGCCCCGGCGCGCGCCGCGCGATCCTCGTCTCGACCCTCTCCGTCCTCGCGGGGAGCGGCGTCGCGCTCGCGGGAAGCCTCGTCGTCCGGGTCCTGATGGCCCGGGCGCTCGAGCCCGACGCCCTCGGCCTCGTCCTCCTCGGAATCGCGGTCGTCACTCCCGCCGGCGCGATCGCCGGCCTCGGGACGAACGGCGCGATGGCGCAGCGGCTGGCCGAGCTCCGCGCCCGCGGGGAGGAGGCCGCCGCGCGGCGCATCGGGGGGAAGGCGCTCCTCCTCGTCTCGGCGTCCGGCCTCCTCGCCACGCTCCTCCTCGCCGCCTTCGCCGGCCCGCTGGCTCGCCTCCTCCACCAGCCGGGCGTCGACCACGTCCTCCTCCCGATGGCGCCCGTGGCCCTCGGCCTCGCCGCGGGCACGGTCGCGCTCGGCGTCTCGCGGGGGTTCGGCGACTCGCTCGGCCGCGCCCTCGTTCGGGACGCGGGAGGCGGCCTCCTCCGGGTCGCGGGTGTCGGAGCCGCCCTCCTCGCCGGCGCGCCGACTTCGTTCGCCGTCGCCGCCGGCTTCGCCGCCGGCTCGCTCGCGGCCGAGCTCCTCTTCGTCGCGTACGTGGCGAGGAAGGGCTGGCTCGGGAGGCCCGCCGCGCGCTCGGGCGGGACCGTCTCCCTTCCCGACCTTCGCCCTTTCGCCGCCAACGAGGCTCTCACGCAGACGGCGCTCTGGCTCGACGTCGTCGTCCTCGGCGCCCTCGCCCCGGCCGCCGCCGTCGGCCTCTACGGCGTCGCGCGCGGCCTCACGCGCGTCCTCGACCTCGTCCGCCAGGCGTCCTCCCACGGCTACCTCCCGTCGGCCGCCTCCGCGGTGGCCGAGGGAGACGAGCCCCGGCTCGCCCGCCTCCACGTCGCGACGCGCCACCTCGCGTTCGCGCTCGTCTGGCCCGTCCTCTCCGTCTGCCTCCTGGCGCCCGGTCCCCTCCTCGTCCTCCTCTTCGGCGAGGACTACGCCCCCGCGGCGGGGGCCCTTCGCCTCCTCGCGCTCGCGAGCTTCCTCCCCTCCTTCTTCGACTTCCTCGACCTCCTCCTCGTCGCGGACCGCAGACCCGGGGACGTCCTCCGCGCCTCGATCGCCGGGGCGGCCGTCCTCGTCCTCCTCCTTTTCGTCCTCGCCGACCGGCTCGGGGGGGAAGGAGCGGCTCTGGCCCTTCTCGGCGCGAGCCTCGTGCGGGGCGTCCTGCTCCTCCGGCTCGCGTTCCGCGGGCGGCCGATCCGACCTTACCTCCCAGCCGTCACCGGCCCCGCCCTCGGGGCGCTCTCCTCGCTCGCCGCCGGAGGGCTCCTTCTCGCGCTCCTCCGTCCCGGACCGCTCGGCGCGCTCCTCGTCGCGGCGGGGACCGGCGCCGTCGCGTCCGGGGCCTCCCTTCGCGCCTTCTTCCGCCGGCGCGAGGCGCGTGGGACGCCGACCGGCCCGGAGGCCTGAGCACCGTACGCGGGCGCGGCCCGGCGAGCGGGCGAGGGCGACGACGAGGCCGGGCCGATAATGGCCCGCGCCGCCGCGGCCGAAGTCGGGCGACGGAGAGGGATACATGGCCAAGGGTGGAAAAGGTCTCCTCGTCCTCGTTCTCGCGATCGTCGTCCTCGGCGCCGGCCTCGTCGTCGCGGGGGTCTTCCTCGCCGGGCGCAGCACGCCGTCGGTCCCGAGCCGGGCGATCCTCGAGCTCGACCTCGAGCGGGGCCTCCCCGAGACCGCCCCCGACGACCCGTTCGCCGTCTTCGGCGGCGAGCGGCCCCTCACGCTCCGCGACGTCCTCGACGCCCTCGAGAAGGCGGGCGACGACCCGCACGTCGTCGGCCTCGTCGCGCGGCTCGGCGCCGCTCCGATCGGCGTCGCCGAGCTCCAGGAGGTGCGCGACGCCGTGAAGGCGTTCCGCGCGAAGAAGAAGCTCGCGTTCGCCTACGCGGAGACGTTCGGGGAGTTCGCGCCGGGGAACGGCGCCTATTACCTCGCGACCGCGTTCGACGAGATCTGGCTTCAGCCCTCCGGAGACGTCTGCCTGAACGGCCTCGTCGCCGAGAGCCCGTTCGTGCGGGGCGTGCTCGACAAGCTCGGGGTCAAGCCCGAGTTCGGGCAGCGCTACGAGTTCAAGAACGCGATGAACATGTACACGGAGACGAAGTTCACCGACGCCCACCGGGAGGCGACGAAGGCGCTCGTCGACGACCTCTTCGGGCAGATGGTGAAGGGGATCTCCGAGGGGCGGAAGATGCCGGAGGAGGAGGTGCGCGCCCTCGTCGACCGCGGCCCCTTCCTCGGCCCCGAGGCGCTCGAGGCGAAGCTCGTCGACGGCCTCGCCTACCGCGACGAGGTCCACGAGAAGCTGATGAAGAAGGGGGGCTCCGGGGCGAAGCTCTTCGGCCTCCCGGCCTACCTGAAGAAGGAAGGCCGGCCGCACGACGCGGGGAAGAGGACGATCGCCCTCGTCTACGGCGTCGGCGGCGTCGTCCGCGGGAAGAGCCGGACGAATCCCGTCACCGGCGGGCGGACGATGGGCTCCGACAGCGTCGCGAAGGCGATCCGGAACGCCGTCGCCGACGACGACGTCGCCGCGATCCTCTTCCGCGTCTCGAGCCCGGGCGGCTCCTACGTCGCCTCCGACACGATCTGGCGCGAGGTCGTCCTGGCCGAGAAGGCCGGGAAGCCCGTCATCGTCTCGATGGGGGAGGTCGCCGCCTCCGGCGGCTACTTCGTCGCCATGCCGGCCTCGAAGATCGTCGCGCAGCCCGGGACGATCACCGGCTCGATCGGCGTCCTGGGCGGGAAGATGGTGACGACCGCGATGTGGGAGAAGGTCGGCCTGACGTTCGACCAGGTCGACGTCGGCGCGAACGCGAACCTCTGGAACGCCTCCCGCAGCTTCACCCCCGCCGAGTGGGAGCGCTTCAACGCCTGGCTCGACCGCGTCTACGTCGACTTCACCTCGAAGGTCGCCGACGGGCGGAAGCTCCCGAAGGAGAAGGTCCTCGAGATCGCGAAGGGGCGCGTCTGGAGCGGCGAGGACGCGAAGGCGCTCGGGCTCGTCGACGAGCTCGGCGGCTACGCCGTCGCGCTCCGCCTCGCGAAGGAGGCGGCGAAGATCCCCGCCTCCGAGGGGGTGAAGGTCGCCGTCTTCCCGAAGGAGAAGAGCCCGTTCGAGGCGCTCACCGCGATGCTCTCGGGAGAGCAGGAGGACGAGAGCTCCTTCACGGCCCTCGAGACGCTCCTCGGACCCCTGCGTCCCGTCCTCTGGCAGATCGAGGCGGAGCAGGCGGGCGTCCTCGCCGCCCCCGTCCCGACGATCCGCTGACCGGGGCGCGACCTCGAGGCCCCGCGGGGAGGGGAGGCGCCGAAGGCGCCACGGGTAGGGCCGTCGCGGCCCTCCCCGATTCGCTCGCGATCGAGGCGCCGAAGGCGCCACGGGGAGGCTCGCGGCGAGCCTCCCCGATCCAGGCCGACGTCAGTGGATGCTCTCGCCGGCGGCCGCGGCGGCGATCCGGCGGGGCGCCTCCAGCGACCAGTCGAGCGGCCCGCGCGCCTGGGAGGCGAGCTTCCCGTCGGGGCCGAAGAACATCGTCTCGACCGGGCGGCGGTTGTTGAACTTGAGCGTCGTCTTCCCCTCCGGGTCGACCGTCAGCGACGCGGGGAACGGCGGGACGAGGGAGCTCCTCGCGAGCCAGGCGTCGACCTCGGCGAAGGAGGCGGCCTTCACGAGGACGACGACCTCGGCCTCCTCGCTCCCCTTCGTCGCCTCCTGGAACGCGAAGAGGCCGCGCAGCTCCTCGGCCGCGGCCGAGTCGGCCGGGTCGACGAACGTGATCGCCAGGACCCGCCCCGGGGCGCCGACGAGGTTCCGCTTCTTCCCCCCGCGCGTCAGGACCTCGAGGTAGCCGCCCGCGTCGAGGTTCAGGATGCCGTGGTCGTGGTCCGCGTGGGTCGCCGGGACGAGGGCCGTCCGGAACGCGAAGAAGAAGCCGGCGAACGCGCCGAGGAGGACGAGGCCGAGGACGAGGCGTCGCTTGGAGGGAGTCACGGCGCGGATTCTACGGACGGCCGGCGGAGCCACCCACTTCCGCCTCCACGTCGACGAGGAAACGGGCGTAGTCGGAGAACTCGAACCGGAAGGCGCGGTCGAGCCGGAAGAGGACCCCCGTCCGTCCCTGGAGGCGGATGCCGACGAGACACGGGAGCCAGGCGCCGTCCGCGATGCGCTGCGCCCGATACGCGATCGAGGCGCTCCGGATGCTCGCCGCGAAGCCTCCCCCGACCCGGAGCGGCGTCACGAGCCGGGCGTCGACGGAGACGACCTGCAGGTCGGTCGCGTCGACGAGGACGCGGCCGGCGAGGGCGCCGAGCGCCCGGTCGAGGGTTCGCGTCGCCACCCGTCCCGGCCTCGGCGCGAAGTCGAGGGCGTAGGCCGGCCGCCCGTCGACGCGGATCTCCTCGACCGGCCCGTAGGAGAAGCGTGAGATCAGGTCGGAGAGACGGATCGGTCCGAGGAGCGGGTCCTCCTCCGAGCCGCCCACCTCGGTCGGCTCGGAGGCCCGGCGCGCGGCCCGCCGGTCGACGCGACGCCGATGC
>JAKPXO010000244.1 GCA_029567505.1 Acidobacteriota bacterium | reverse complement strand
GACCCAGTCCATGACGATGCCGATGTTCTCGGCGCCGTTGTTCCGCACGACGTCCATGAGCCTCATGGCGTCGTCGTACTTGACCGAGTCCTCGCAGGAGAAGAAGACCGGCTTCTTTCCGCGGTTCCGGAGGACCTCCTGGAGGCGGATGGGGAGGTTCGACCGCTCGACCCGCTCCTTGTTGAGGTAGATCTCGTTGTTCGCGGTCAGCGAGACGATGATCTGCTCCGGGTTCGCCTGGGGAAGCACGTTCGAGGGGGTGTTGGGCGGGACGTTGACGTCGTAGCCCATCTGCAGCATGGGCTGCAGGATCATGAAGATGATGAGGAGGACGAGCATGACGTCCACGAGGGGCGTCACGTTGATCTCGGACTTGGGCCCGCCCTTGCTGCCACCGATGTCCATACCCATGGCGTGCCCTCCTACTTCTCGGCCTTGCGCTCGGTGATGAGGCCGATCTTCTCGAAGCCGCCGTCCTTGATCATCCGCATGACCTTGCGGACGTCGCCGTACGAGAGCTGCTTGTCGGCCTTGATCAGGACGTCCTTGCTGGAGGCGCGCTCACCGAACTCGCGCATCTTGGCGGCGAACTCCTGGTCGGGATACCACTTCGCGTCGATGAAGATCTGCTTGTCGGACTGGACGCTGATGAGGAGCTCCTTGTCCGATTCCGGTTTCTTGTCGGGCTGGTCCGTCTGCGGCAGCAGGACGGGCTTCCCCTTCTGGAGCATGGGCGTGACAACCATGAAGATGATGAGGAGAACCAGCATGACGTCGACGAGAGGCGTGACGTTGATCTCGCTCTTCGTCTCGTGCCGGCCTCCGAAGTCTTCCATTCCCATCGTCGTGTCCTCCGTTCAGTTCCGAGAAGAGCTTGCCGGGGAGCCCCGGCGAGGCTCTCCTCAGGCCGCCCGGGAGCCCATGCGCTTGATGAAGTAGTCGAGGAGCTCCGACGAGGAGTTCGACATCTCGACGTTGAAGCGCTCGATCTTGTTGAGGAAGTAGTTGTAGAGCCAGACCGCCGGGATGGCGACGAAGAGGCCGAGCGCCGTGCCGATGAGGGCTTCCGCGATACCCGCGGAGACCGCGCCGAGACCGCCGGTGCCGGAGGTCGCCATGCCCTGGAAGGAACGGATGATGCCGAGGACCGTCGCGAGGAGGCCGATGAACGGCGCCGTCGTGGCGATCGTGGCGAGGCCGCCGAGGCCGCGGCGCATGTCGGCGCCCGTCATCATGGCGGCGCGGGTGATCGCCCGCTCGGCGGCGGCGACGACGTCGTGGCCGGCGACGCTTCCGCCGTGGGCCTCATAGGCGAACTCGAGAAGACCGGGCGACACCACCTTGGCGACGTGGCTGGCCTTGTACTTCTTCGCGAGGTCGATCGCCTCCTTCAGCTTCTCCTGCTTGAGGAGCGGCCCGATCTCGAGGGCGAACTTCACGGACTGCTTCTTCGCGTTCCGGAAGGCCCACCAGCGCTCGAGGGAGACCCCGAG
This sequence comes from Acidobacteriota bacterium, assembly GCA_029567505.1. Lineage (GTDB taxonomy): Bacteria > Acidobacteriota > Thermoanaerobaculia > UBA5066 > UBA5066 > UBA5066. The sequence goes on along the minus strand of JAKPXO010000244.1, from coordinate 2,673 downwards.
GGAGTAGACCGACAGGAAGACGAGAAGGACCATGATGGCCTTGACCGTGATGGACATCTGTGCCCAGATGTGTCCGAGATCCATTTCCATGGTGGAGATCCTCCTTGTTGGATTTCAGCGTCGCTTGCGATCGCGTTGGTGATCTGGTTACTGGAGCTTGAAGGTCACCGTGACCGTCAGGTAGACCGGGACCGGGCGGGTGTTGAAGGTCGCCGGCTTGTACTTCCACTGCTGGACGGCGCGCATCGCGGCGTTGTCGAGCAGCGGGTTGATGCCGCGCAGGACGCGGACGGACTCGACGCTCCCGGTCTTCGTGATGATCGCTTCGAGGATGACGATCCCCTGGAGGCGGGCCTTGCGGGCCGCCTCGGGGTAGACGGGCTGGACGCGGGAGATCTCGACGGGCTCCTTGACGTCGCCGCCGACGCGCAGGGGCTCCTCGACCTCGGCCGCGCCGCCGAGGACGCCACCCTTCACTCCGCCGAGGACGCCGCCCATGACGCCGCCTTCGACGCCGCCCTCGACGCCTCCTTCGACGCCTCCTTCGATGCCGGAGTCATCGGCCTCGGGGGCCGCGGGAGCGACCGGAAGGACGTCGGGGATGATCGTGGGGGCCGCGTTGGCCGACGGCTTGACCGCCTCGACCTTGGGGGCCGCCTTGGGGGCCGCGGCCTTGGGGGGCGGCGGCGGCGGCGGCGGCGGGGGAGCGGCCTCGGTGTAGAAGGTCACCGGAATCGGCGGCTCGGGGATGTCCTCGATGTACCACATCGACGCGGCGAGGACGGTCCCGCCGACGACGAAGTGGAGGAAGACGGACATCGGAACCGAGAGCCAACGACTGCCGGTCGGCTTCTGCTTCTTCGACTCGATGAGGGAAGTTTCGAACATGGTCGTGGTCCTCTCGCCCGGGCCCGTCAGATCGCCTCGAGCGGGTTTTTCCTGGCCGCTTCCTCGCGCTCCTTCTGCTTGACGCGGTCGCGCGCGGCGAGGGCCTTCGTCTGCCACTCCTTGGCCTTCTCGAGGAGCTCGTCCTTCTTCAGCGGGTCGTTCTCGAGCTTGGAGTACTCGCGATAGAGGAGGTTCACGTAGAGCATCGCCTCGAAGTAGTCCTCACGCAGGGCGTTGGCCTTCTCGAGGGCCGCCATGCCCTGGTCCAGCATCGCCTTGCGCGCCTCGCCGTCCATGTCGGTGAGCGGCGTGTTGTAGGACTTGTCCCAGCAGGTGACGCCGATCGTGTAGAAGACCTCGGGGTTCTGCGAGTCGAGCTTCGCGAGGTTCTGCTGCCACTCCATCGACTGGTCGAAGTCGCCCTTCCGCGCGTAGAGCATCGCGATCGTCTGGACAGCCTGCTTGTCCTCGGGGTGGGCCTTGATGAGGGCCTTGAAGTACTCGATGGCGTCGTCGTAGCGCCTCGAGTTCATGTAGGTCGTCACCAGGAATTTCGCGGCGCTCTCGTCGTCCGGCTTGACGGCGAGGTACTCCTTGAAGTGCTTGATCGCCGTCTCGAGGGCCTGGAGGTCCTTGGGATGCTGCGACCCCGGGTTGTAGACGGCCATGTTGGCCATCGCGACGAACTTCTTGATCCGGATCTCGCTCGGATCGAGCTTCATCGCCTCTTCGTACTGCTTCAGGGCGTCCTCGTAGAGCTGCTCCTTGAAGTAGGCGTTCCCCTTCCGGATGATCTGCTTCGCCTTGAACTGGTCGACGACCTTCTGGCAACCCGTCGCCGTCGTCGCCAGAAGGACGAGCCCGCCGACCGCCATCACGCGGCGAAGGCGGCTCCGGAGGGTCGTCCGGGCGTCTCTCCCCGTCCTGATTCCGGTCATCGGCTCTCTCTCCTTTCGCGCACCCACGGTGCCCGCGGTCCTGAGACCCGGGAGACCACCGTTCCGTTCCCGGTCAGACATATGTTTCGCTGCTCCCCGTTGCTCGCTTCCATCGCTCGGTGGGTCGCGACCGTCCCGAAAAGGTGTCGAGATGGGAGGCGAGCCGGAACGTCACCGCGGGCTCCTCCCTAGGGAGGTCGGAACCCGACGGGCGCATTCGACGTAAAGGAGAAAAGCCCGGAGGTAGTCCGCGTCCGCGCGCACCCCGCCGTTCTCTGCCTCCGCGTCCGTTTCCAGCTGCGGCTGTCTCAGCCCCGACCTCCGGATCTTCCCTCGACCTCTCGGATCGTCCGCGCGCCCACCGGGCTCGGGGCGGCCGTCATTCGAGGCGGACATTCTCCCGGAGCGGGGAGCGAAGTGCAAGCGGAAAACTCCTCGGAAACACGCCGCAATCGGGGACTGAAGCGGTCCTGTCGCGCGCCCCGGAACGCGTCGGGCAGGCGATCCGTAGAATGCGTCCATGGTGCTTTCCAGGCCGTTCGCGTCCATCGTCGCCCTCACCCTCGCCGCGATCCTCGTCTCGCCGGCCGTCGCGGCCGGCCCGCAGGAGCCGCCGAGCGGTCTTCCGCCCCTGGTCCGGAACGTCGACGTGACCGTCACGAACATCGACGTCGTCGTCACCGACAAGAAGGGAAACAGGATCCGCGGCCTCAAGCGGGACGACTTCGAGGTCTACGAGGACGGACAGCTCCAGCCCCTCACGAACTTCTTCGCCGTCGACGGCGGCAAGGTCGTCTACTTCGGCGACGAAGCAGTCCCCGGAACGGCCTCCCCGGCGCCCGCCCCC
>JAKPXO010000241.1 GCA_029567505.1 Acidobacteriota bacterium | reverse complement strand
CGCGTCGAGGCGATCGCCGCGCTCCTCGCGGGAGCCTCCGTGACCGACGCGGCGCGGCGCCAGGCGCGCGCGCTCCTGGCGTCCGCGGGCGACGACGCGCGCCCGGCGCGCTGAGCGAAGCGCGCGCGCTCTGTCAAGGACGAACGCGAGGTCCTCTCCTCTGCAGGCTTCGTGCCCGTCCCGCTTCGAGACACCACGTGTGCCGAGTTTGATGATCGAGATGAGGACGATGTGAAGGAATTCAGAGGAGCTGAGGAAAACCCTGTGCGTAACTCGCGAGGAGGGACCCCAACCCCCCGTCGTTCCCGACGTTCTTCCACCGTGCACACGTTTCGGTGCAGCCGGCCGGTTCGGCTGGGCCGGACGGAGAGGTCGCGAGAGGCGCTCGTCTCGAAGGGGCGCTCCGGCTTCTGGTATCGTCGGCGGCCCGTGAGGACGACGTGATCATCCGGCCCTTCCGCGGCGCGACCCCGGTCCTGGGCGAGAGGGTCTTCCTCGCCGAGACGGCGGCGGTCGTCGGAGACGTCGTCCTCGGGGACGACGTCTCGATCTGGTACGGCTCGGTGGTTCGCGGCGACTGCTGCACGATCCGGGTCGGAGCGCGGTCGAACGTCCAGGACAACTCGACGCTCCACGTCACGAAGGACGTCGGCCCCCTCCTCCTCGAGGAGGAGGTGACGCTCGGCCACAACTGCGTCGTCCACGCCTGCACGATCCGGCGCGGGGCGCTCGTCGGCATGAACGCGACCGTCCTGGACGGGGCCGAGATCGGGGAGAAGGCGCTCGTCGCCGCGGGCGCGGTTGTCCTGGGCGGCACCGTCGTCCCGCCGCGGACGCTCTGGGCCGGGAGCCCGGCGCGGCTCCGCCGCCCGCTCACCGACGCCGAGGCCGACGGGCTCGACGCGTACTGGCGGAACTACCTGGAATACAAGGAGGAGTACCTCCGAGAGGACGTGCGGCGCGGGCGGAGCCTCCCGCTCCCCGTGCCCGTCCTCTGACGAAGGGCCGGCCCCGATGATCACGAGCGTCAAGGGAATGCGGGACCTGCTCCCGCCCGACACGCGCGTCTGGAACCGCCTCGAGGAGACGGCCCGGACCGTCTTCTCCCTCTACGGCTACGACGAGATCCGGACGCCCGTGCTGGAGCCGACGGAGCTCTTCGTGCGGAGCGTCGGCGAGGCGTCGGACATCGTCCACAAGGAGATGTACGCCTTCACCGACCGGGGCGGGCGCGACGTCTCGCTCCGGCCCGAGAACACCGCGGGCGTGGCGCGCGCCTACGTCGAGCACCAGATGCCGCAGGCGGGCGGCGTGAAGAAGCTCTACTACGTCGGCCCGCAGTACCGCTACGAACGGCCCCAGAAGGGGCGCTACCGCGAGTTCCGGCAGATCGGAGCGGAGGTGCTCGGCGCGGCCGACCCCGCGACGGACGCGGAGCTGCTCGTGATGCTCTTCGACCTCTTCACCCGCCTCGGGTTCACGGGCCTCTCGGTCTCGCTGAACAGCGTCGGGAGCGAGGAGTCGCGCCCGGCCTACGTCGAGGCGCTCCGCGCCTACCTCGCCGCGCACGAGGGGACGATGGGGGAGGACGACCGGCGGCGCCTGCGCGAGAACCCGCTCCGCGTCCTCGACACGAAGGACCCCGCGCTCGCGGCGGCGCTCGCCGGGGCGCCGCGGGTCCTCGACCACCTCGATCCCGCCTCGAAGGCGCACCACGAGGAGCTCCTCGCACTCCTCGAGGCGAGCGGAATCCCGTACCGGGTCGAGCCCCGGCTCGTCCGGGGTCTCGACTACTACACGCGCACGGTCTTCGAAGTGACGGCGCAGGGGCTCGGCGCGCAGGACGCCCTCCTCGGCGGGGGTCGCTACGACCGGCTCGTGTCGGACCTCGGCGGGCCGAGGACGCCCGGCATCGGATTCGCGATCGGAGAGGACCGGCTCGTCGACGTCCTGCCGGAGCCGTTCCGCCGCGCGGCGATCGACGCGTTCGCGCCCGTCGCCGTCATGGCGATCGACCCGCCCGACCGCGCGGCCGCCCTCGCGCTCGCCGGCGAGCTCCGCCGCGCGGGCGTGGCCGTCGACCTCGACCCGGCCGGGAAGGGGCCGGGCCACGCGCTGAAGAACGCCGCGAAGCGCGGCTGCCGAACGGCCGTCCTCGTGGGCGAGAAGGAGCGGCAGTCGGGCGTCGTGGTCGTCAAGGACCTCGTGGAGAGGTCCCAGAGGGAGGTGCCGATCGGCGACCTCCCGCGCACGCTGAAGGGAGAGAGGCCGTGAGCGCAATCGTCGCCCGCGTCCCCGCCGGCTCGCTCCGCAGGGAGGACGCCGGACGGACGGTCCAGGTCAAGGGCTGGGTCCACCGCCGCCGGGATTTCGGCGAGCTCGTCTTCGTCGACCTGAGGGACCGGTCCGGGATCCTGCAGGTCGTCTTCGACGCCGAGCTCCTCGACGAGCCAGAGCTCCTCTCGCGCGCCAAGGAGCTGCGCGGGGAGTACGTCCTCGCCGTGACCGGCGCGATCGTCCCCCGGGAGGGCTCCGCGCGGAACGCCGACATGCCGACGGGCGACGTCGAGCTCCGGGCCACCGCGCTCGAGCTCCTCAACCGCGCGGAGACGCCGCCGTTCGTGATCGAGGACGACGTCCGCGCCTCGGAAGACCTCCGGCTGAAGTACCGCTACCTCGACCTCCGCCGGCCGGAGATGACGTCGAACCTCGTGAAGCGGAGCGACGTGACGTTCCGGATCCGGCAGGTCCTCCACGAGGAGGGGTTCCTCGAGGTGGAGACGCCGATCCTGACGAAGTCGACGCCCGAGGGGGCGCGCGACTTCCTCGTCCCGTCGCGCGTCCACCCCGGTGAGTTCTACGCGCTCCCGCAGTCCCCGCAGCTCTTCAAGCAGCTCCTCATGGTCGCGGGGATGGATCGCTACTACCAGATCGCGCGCTGCTTCCGCGACGAGGACCTCCGGGCCGACCGGCAGCCCGAGTTCACGCAGGTCGACCTCGAGCTGTCGTTCCCCGACGAGGAGACGGTCTACGCGCTGATCGAGAAGCTCTTCGCGGCGGTCTTCCCGGCGTACGGGATCCCGTGCCCGGTCCCCTTCCCCCGGATCACCCACGCCGAGGCGATGGATCGGTTCGGGATCGACCGGCCCGACACGCGCTTCGGCCTCGAGCTTCGCGCGCTCGACGTCTCGGCGTCACCGTCGGAGATCCTCCGCGGCGCGGAGACCGTCAAGGGGATCGCCGTCCCCGGAGGCGCGGCCTTCTCGCGCAAGCGGCTCGACGAGCTCGAGGCCGCGGCGAAGCAGCTCGGCGCCGCGGGGCTCGTCT
>JAKPXO010000240.1 GCA_029567505.1 Acidobacteriota bacterium | reverse complement strand
CTTCGTCAGAAGGACGCGCGCGAGGAGGACCCGGCCGCCGACCGGGAGCGAGCGCACTGCCTCGCGCGCGAGCCGCTCCGCCTCGTCGAAGCGCTTCCTCCGCAGCTCCACGAGGCCGAGCGAGACGGTGATGTCGGGGAGCGGAACGGGCGAACGCGAGAGCGTCTCGCGGTAAGCCGCGGAGGCCTCCTCGTCGCGCCCCGCCTCGACGAGGAGCTCGGCGAGCTTGATCCGCGCCTCGGTCATCCCGGGGTTCTCCGCGAGCATCCCGCGGAGGTGCACGACCGCTTCCTCGATCCGCCCCTCGCGCGAGAGGCGCCACCCCTCCTCCATCTTCCGGAGGTTCGCGACGTTGTCGACGGGGTTCGGCAGATCATCGGAGCTGCCGCGGTCGCGCAGGCCGCCGAGGTAGCCGAGCGCGGCGAGGCGCTTCAGCGTCTCCTCGTCCTCCGGCGCGGGCGTCTCGTTCCCGGTCGGGAAGCGGAGGAGGTCGCGGGCGAGGCGCGCCGCCGTCTCCCGCTCCGACGCGACGAGGTCGTTCTTCTCGGCCGGGTCGGCGACGTAGTCGTAGAGCTCCGGCCGGGGGCCGTGGATGTAGTGCCACCGCCCGTCCACCGCGCTCTTCAGGTCGGCCCAGCCGAGCTGGAGCCGCGGGTAGAGCGTCTCGCCGTAGAGCGTCCGCGGGGCTGCCCCTTCCGCCGCGCTCGCGAGGAGCGAGCGCCCGCTCACGCCCGGCGGCGTCGGCAGGCCGAGGAGCGACGTCACCGTCGGGAGGATGTCGGCGAGCTGGACCGGCGCCGGCACCCGGCGCCCGCCGCCGGCGTTCCCGGGAAGCTTCAGGAAGAGAGGCACCTGGAGCGCCTCGCGGTAGAGGAGGAGCGAGTGCTGCTCCTCGCCGTGGTCGCCGAGCCCCTCGCCGTGGTCCGAGGTGACGATGACGATCGCCTTCTCGTAGATCCCGAGCGCGCGAAGGTGGTCGAGCAGCTCGCCGACGACCGCGTCGGCCGTCGCGATCTCGCCCTCGTACGTCGGGCCGTACTCCGCGAGGAACCGCTCCGCCGGCTCGTACGGGAGGTGCGGCTCGAAGATGTGGAAGAAGTAGAAGAAGGGCTTCCCGGCGCGCGCCGAGATCCACTCCTTCGCGAACGCGAGCGTCGCCGCGCCGGGGCGCTGGTAGCGCACCGTGGCGACGCCGGGGTCCGTCGGGACCGAGTCCTCGTAGTCGTCGAAGAGCGGGCCGATCCCCGTCTCCCGCCGGAGGACCCACGCCGAGACGGCCGCGCCCGTCGCCCGGCCCCGCTCCTTCAGGAGCTTCGGCAGGCTCGGGTGGGATTCGCCGCGGAACGTGAAGCCGGAGTTGTTCCTCACGCCGTGCTCGGGGGGAATCGTCCCGGTGAGCATCGAGGTGTGGGACGGGAGCGTCATCGGCGTCGGCGCGAACGCCTGCTCGAAGAGCCAGGCGTCGGCGCCGAGCCGGTCGAGGTGCGGCGTCCGGACCTTCCCCCAGCCGTAGGCCGGGAGCCGGTCGGAGCGGAGCGTGTCGATGGAGACGAGGACGACCGGGGCGTCCGGGAAGGTCCCGACGCCGCCGGGCGCCTCGGCGCCGCGACGGCAGGCCGGGCCCGCGAGCGCGACGGCGAGCGCGAGGGCGACGAGGCGGGTCTTCACGGCGTCCCCCTTCCGCCCGGCGCGCCGCCGGCCCTCGGGCGGGCCTCGGCGCGGAGGCGGCTCGCGCCGGCCGCGTCGCCGAGCCGCTCCAGGAGCTCCGCGGCCGCGGCGTACGCGGCCGGCCCCTCGGCGGCGGCGACCATCTCGTCCACCGTCTTTCGCGCCTCGGCAGCCCGCCCGCGGCTGGCCCGCAGCAGGACGAGCGTCTGCCACGCCGGAACGTAGCCCGGGAAGCGGCGCGTCTCCGCGAGGATCTCCGCCTCCGCCTCCTCCCACCGGCCGAGCCGGCCGAGGAGGTTCCCGCGCAGGAACCGGTAGCCGGCGAGGTCGTCGAGCCCGCGCTCGCCGACCTTCTTTCGGAGCTCTTCCGTCATCGCGAGGGCCTCCTCGAAGCGACCGCCGCTCGCGAGGACGTCGGCGAGGACGAGCCAGGAGCGTTTCCGGCCCAGGCCGGTCTCGATGGAGCGCTTCGCCTCCGCCTCGGCGCCGGCGAGGTCGCCCTTCCCGAGCAGGGCTCTCGCCTTCACCTCGTGCCCGCCCGTGTCGCCGCGCGCGATCGCGAGGTCGGCGTGGCGGATCGCCTCCGCGGGGCGCCCCACCTGAAGGCAGAGGTTCGCGACGGAGATGAGGTAGTTCGTCCGGTCGGCCGGCGAGAGCTCCACCGTCTTCCGGATCGCCGCGACGGCCTCGTCGGCCCGCCCGAGGCGGGCGAGCCCCTGCGCGTAGGCCTCCCACGCGTCGACGAGGCGCGGGTTCCTCTCGAGCAGCTTCTCCAGCGTCTCGACGCTCTCGGCGGTCCGCCCGCCCTTCAGGAGGCCGAGGCCCCGCTTGAGCTGCTCGAGCGTTCCGATCTCGTCCTTCGGGTCGGGAAGCGCGCCGCTGGCGGCCGTCGTCATCGTCACGTAGCCGAGGGATGCGAGCTTCTTCGCCTCCTCCTCGCCCACCGCCGACGGCTCGACGAACGGGCTCCTTCGCCTCTCGGCCTCGGCCATCATCGCCCGCACGGGGCCGGCCTTCTCCTCGATCCGGTTCTTCGTCTCCCCCGGGTCGGTTGCGAGGTCGTAGAGCTCGGGGCGGGGAGCGTCGACGAAGTGCCACGTCCCGTCGACGACGGAACGCAGCTCGCTCCAGCCGAAGCGGATCCTCGGATAGAACGTCTCCGCGAAGAGGCGCCGCTCCGGCGCGGCTCCGCCCGCGGCGAGCCGGGCGAGAGAGACGGTCCCCTCCGGCGGGATGAAGCCCGGGAGGCCGACGACGTCGGCCACCGTCGGGAGGACGTCGAGGAGCTGAACGGGCGTCTCCACCCGCGTCCCGGCGTGAGGCGGCCGCTCCCCCGCCTTCGCGGACGGGAGCTTGACGAGGAGCGGCACCTGGAGCGCCTCGCGATAGAGGAAGACGCCGTGCTCCTCCTCGCCGTGGTCGCCGAGCCCCTCGCCGTGGTCGGAGAGGAAGACGACGAGCGACTTCTCGTAGAGGCCGCGGCGCTTCAATCCGTCGAGGAAGACGCCGACGGCCGTGTCGGCGGCGGCCACCTCGGCGTCGTACGGGTCGGCGAAGCGGCTCCGGTACGGTTCGGGCGCCTCGTACGGCGCGTGCGGCTCGAAGAGGTGGAGGAAGGCGAAGACGCGCTCCCCCTTCACGCCCCT